>NZ_JBFTJI010000005.1:0-368510 GCF_056395345.1 Allobosea sp. 10L422 | reverse complement strand
TCTCTTTCTGTCTTCAATTTTCAAACAGCAGGGCTTCAACAAAACCGACAGAACCTCACCCGGCGAACCGGCCTCAGCCCCAGCGTCCTTAGGAAGCGCAGAAGAGGCGCCGCTCAGCGGCGGCGCCGTCTCGATGGGTGGCTTATAGGGCGCGCCCCTTTTCGCTGTCAACGCCGATTTTGAAAGTTTTTCGACAACGCCAGAATTTTTAGTGAATTCAATGAGTTATCTGGAATCATGAGTTTTCCACAAGGTCGGGAGCACCATTCTCGTCCGCTCCGGGGCCAAACCGGCGCCATCCCTCATGAGGCCAGAGGGAAGATGCCGCGGGAACGCGAGAGCCCGTGCCTTCAGGATGCAGCGGGCGCATCGCTCAACGCTTCCGCCAGGAAGTCACTCAGGGCCACCACGGCCGCCGCCGCGCGCCCCGGCGCCTGGTGCAGTGCGATCTCCGAGGCCGGCAAGGCCGGCAGCCCCTGCTCCGGCCCCAGCAACTCTAACTCCGGGCGTGCGGTGCCGGCCTTGACCACGGTCAGCGCCGCCCCCGATGCCGCCATGGCCTCGACGGCACCGATGCTCGACGAGGAGAACAGGATGCGCCAGCGCAGCCCGGCTTCGTTCAGCGCTTCCAATGCCCATTCGCGAAACATATTGGGCGCCTTCAGCAAGGCGAGCTCCAACGGCTCCACCAGCGAGAAACTGGCCCGATCCGCGCAGGCCCAGGCGGTGCGTTCCCGGCGCAGGACCCGGCCCCGACCATCGCCGGCCTTCTGCGTGGCGAGAACCAGGTCGAACTCTTCGCCGAGGCTGTTCAGCAGGTCGCGGGTGAATCCGGTCGTGACCTCGAGCTCGACCTCGGGGTGGGAGCGGGCAAAGCGGGCGAGCGTTTCCGGCAAGACGATGGTGGCGTAGTCATCCATGACCGCCAGCCTGACTCGGCCGCTGACGCTCTGCGCATTGATGACGTCGAGCGCCTCGTCATGCAGCGAGACGATACGGCGGGCATAGCCGAGGAACTGCTCGCCCGCGCGCGTCAGCGCCACTTCCTGCGGCGAACGCTGCAACAGCGTCTGCCCCGCCAGTTCCTCGAGCCGGCGGATCTGGGTGCTGACGGTCGACTGGCTGCGGAACAGCGCGGCCGCCGCGCGGGTAAAGCTGCGCAGCTCCGCGACAGTGACGAAGCTGCGCAGCAGATCGACGTCGATATTGCGCAGCATGGTGCAGCAGCCCTCGCCTCGTCGCGTTCCAGCGGGTGCCGTTATGCCAATTCGGAAACCATCTGTCCCGTAGGCAGAGCCCGTGGCCGCCATGCGCGGCGCCGATCATGGAAATCGAAGAATTCAATTTTGTCGCAGGGCGCGGCAACGGTAGTTTGCCGCCCAACGGGACATCAGGAGCCCGAGACCGGAGACGCATGAGATGCCCAGGCTGAGATCCGCAACCTCCACCCATGGCCGCAACATGGCCGGCGCCCGCGGCCTGTGGCGCGCCACCGGCATGAAGGATGGCGATTTCGGCAAGCCGATCATCGCCGTCGTGAACTCCTTCACCCAGTTCGTGCCGGGCCATGTCCATCTCCAGGACCTCGGCCAGCTCGTCGCACGCGAGATCGAGAAGGCCGGCGGCGTCGCCAAGGAGTTCAACACCATCGCCGTCGATGACGGCATCGCGATGGGCCATGACGGCATGCTTTACAGCCTGCCCTCGCGCGAGCTCATCGCCGACAGCGTCGAGTACATGGTCAACGCCCATTGCGCCGACGCGATGGTCTGCATATCCAACTGCGACAAGATCACTCCGGGCATGCTGATGGCGGCGATGCGCCTGAACATCCCGACTGTCTTCGTCTCGGGTGGACCGATGGAGGCCGGCAAATTCATCGCCGAGGGCGTGCTGAAGAAGGTCGACCTCGTCGATGCGATGATCGCGGCCGCCGACGACAAGTATACCGATGCCGAGGTCGACGTGATCGAGCGTTCGGCCTGCCCGACCTGCGGCTCCTGCTCGGGCATGTTCACCGCAAACTCGATGAACTGCCTGACCGAGGCGCTCGGCCTCGCCCTTCCCGGCAACGGCTCGACGCTCGCGACCCATGCCGACCGCAAGCGCCTCTTCGTCGAGGCCGGCCATCTGATCGTCGATATCGCCCGCCGCTACTACGAACAGGACGACGAGAGCGTGCTGCCGCGCAATGTCGGCTCGTTCAAGGCGTTTGAGAACGCGATGACGCTCGACATCGCCATGGGCGGCTCGACCAACACGGTGCTGCACCTGCTGGCGGCGGCCCATGAGGCCGAGATCGACTTCACCATGGCGGATATCGACCGGCTTTCGCGGCGCGTGCCCGTGCTTTGCAAGGTCGCTCCGGCCGTCGCTAACGTGCATATGGAAGACGTCCACCGCGCCGGCGGCATCATGGCGATCCTCGGCGAGCTCGACCGCGCCGGGTTGATCGACACCTCGCTGCCGACCGTTCACAGCGCGACGATGGCCGAAGCTCTCTCGCGTTGGGACATCACGCTGACGCAGAGCGAGGCGGTGCGCTCCTTCTATAGCGCGGCGCCCGGCGGCGTGCCGACCCAGACCGCCTTCAGCCAGGACCGGCGCTTCGAGGAGCTCGACGACGACCGCGAGAAGGGGGTGATCCGCAGCGCCGAGCATGCCTATTCGAGGGATGGCGGGCTCGCCGTRCTCTTCGGCAACATCGCGCTGGACGGCTGCATCGTGAAGACGGCGGGCGTAGACGCCTCCATCCTGAAATTCGCCGGTCCTGCCGTGATCTTCGAGAGCCAGGACGCGGCGGTCGACGGCATCCTCAACCGCAAGGTCAATCCCGGCGATATCGTGCTGATCCGCTATGAGGGGCCGCGCGGCGGGCCGGGCATGCAGGAGATGCTCTATCCGACGAGCTATCTGAAGTCGAAGGGGCTCGGCAAAGCCTGCGCGCTCATCACGGACGGCCGGTTCTCGGGCGGCTCCTCCGGCCTCTCAATCGGCCATGTCTCGCCGGAAGCGGCCGAGGGCGGCGCGATCGGCCTTGTCGAGAGCGGCGACATCATCGCGATCGACATCCCCAACCGCAGCATCTCGTTGCAGGTTTCCGACGACGAGCTGACGCGCCGCCGCGCAGCGATGGAGGCCAAGGGCAAGGATGCCTGGAAGCCGTCCGCGCCGCGCAAGCGCAAGGTCTCGACCGCGCTCAAGGCCTATGCTGCGACGACGACGAGCGCCGCCAAGGGCGCGGTGCGCGTGGTCGACTGATCGTCTTTGGGTCGACCGGCCAACTCGGCCGGTCGACCCATTCTATAGAGATCAAATTTCCCAGCGCTGTCACGCGAAGAGCGATTTCTGCTTTTCATATCTTCGGGCTCGGGTGCGGCAGCAGAATCGCATTGTCTGGACACATTCTCCGGCGTATTGAGCCTGCCGAAATTTTGAGCAGCGCTAGCCGAGTTCAATGTCTCTCCCCGTTCCCGACCCACAGACCGGCCGACGCTGGCGCAGCAGGGTCTTCGCGCCGATCCTGGCCGGCGCGACATGGCGAGACCGACTCGTCGCATGCTTCGGCGCGTTGATCGGGGTCGGGGCGACCGGGCTTATCTGCGGGCTTCTGCTCGGCAACGATCCCCATCTGCCGCTGCTTGCCGCGCCGATGGGTGCATCCGCCCTGCTCCTTTTCGCCATCCCATCGAGCCCGCTCGCGCAGCCCTGGTCGATCGTCGGCGGCAATACTGTCTCGGCGCTGATCGGATTGCTTGTCGGCCGTTACGTTCCCGAGCCCGCCATCGCGGCCGGCAGCGCCGTCGCGCTCGCCATTGCCGCCATGTCGCTGCTGCGCTGCCTGCATCCGCCCGGTGGGGCGGCGGCCTTGACGGCCGCGCTCGGCGGCCCGCTCGTCTCGGCCTACGGCCTCGGCTTCGCCTTCGTGCCGGTTGGGCTGAACGCGCTGGTGCTTACCCTGTTCGGCGTTCTGTTTCACCGCTTCTCCAGCCATAGCTATCCGCATCGTCCTGTGGCCGCCGCCAATCCACACGGAACGAAGGACCTGCCGGCCAGCCAACGTATCGGCTTCAACGAGGCCGATATCGATGCCGCGCTCGGCGATCTCGGCGAGGCCTTCGACATCGACCGCGGGGATCTCGACCAGTTGCTGCGGCGCGTCGAGATGCATGCGCTCTCGCGCTCCCGTGGACTGCCGCGCTGCGCCGATATCATGTCCCGCGACATCGTCCGCATCGACCGACACGGCGGGATCGAAACCGCACGCGCGCTCCTGCTCGAACATGGCGTTCGTGCCCTGCCCGTCGTCGATCACGACAACCGGCTGCTCGGCATGGTCGGGCTGCGCGAGCTGACGCGACCGGGCCTGCGCGTCGACGATGTCATGGCCCCGGCCCGCACCGCCGGCCCCGATGCCCACGCCATCGAGCTGATCGCGCCGCTGACCGATGGCTGCCGCCACGCCGTCGGGATCGTCGACGAAGCGCAGCATCTGCTCGGGCTGGTGACGCAGAGCGACCTGCTCGCCATGCTGCTCAAGCCGCTGCGGCAGGAAGCCGCCTGATCAGCGCGGCACCAAAAAACGTTCCCCCTTTCGCCCGTCCTCCTTTAGCTTGCCGCCAATCTCATCGGAGGAACCGCAATGCGGGCCGCGGCCGTCGCCTTGATCTGCCTTTTGTCGCTTCCTGCGGAGGCGGCCGGCCCGTTCGGAAAGATCGTCGTCGGCAACTGGTCGGGCGGTACCTTCACCAACGACCAGACCGGCGCCTTCTCGCATTGCGCCGTCAGCGCCCGCTACAAGAGCGGCGTGACGATGCTGACCTCGGTCACCGCGCAGTATTCCTGGCTGCTCGGCTTCACCAGGCCCGACTGGAAGCTCAGGGCCGGCGAGACGCTCAATCTCCGGCTCGTCTTCGACCGCAGCTCGACCATCGATGTGACCGCGAACATCAAGACACGGACGCTGCTCACCATCGCGATGCCGGCGCAATCAAATCTGATCAACGCCTTCCGCCAGGGCCGCTACCTCGAGCTGATCGCCAATGACGCACGCTATACCTTCGCGCTGACCTCGACCGGCGAGATGCTGCCGGCTCTGGTCGAATGCGTGAAGCAGAGCGCCAATGCACGCGGCCCGGTGACACCCGGCGCGCCCGCTCAGGCTCAGACGCCAGAGGCGACGGAGAAGGAGCGCGCGGCACGGGCCGAAAAGAAGGCGCTGCTGGAGAAGACGCGCGACCTGATCCGCAGCAAAATGCTGGCCTGCATCGGCCGGGAGGGAACGCCGATGCTGCTCACCGACGAGAAGGCGGAGGTCGTCGCCAAGGCGGCCATGCTGTTCTGCAAGGGGGACGTCGACGCGCTGACCAATGCCACGATCGAGCTGATCGAGACCGAGGACGGCCGCCCCGCCAATCGGGGCGCGGTCCGCGAGGCGGCGGAAAAGCGGGTTCAGGAAGTCGTGACGGCACATATCATCCGCGCCCGTGGCGAGATGCTCGGCAAGGGGCAAAGGCCGTCCGATCCTGCGCCGTTGAGACCGTCCGACCCTGCTTCTCGTCCGTCGCAGATGCTCTGAAACGCAAAACGCCGCGCCTTGCGGCGCGGCGTTTCGAACGCTGATCGATGCGAGGATCAGCCCTTGAGCTTGGTGTTGCACTGGCTCCAGTAGCCGCCGCCCTTCTCGATCCATTTCAGCTCGCCATTGGCGTTGGCCGCCTTGTTGGCGTTGTACTGGTCGACGCAGGTCTTGAGGCGCGCCTTGCCGGCGGTCTCGTTCGAATATTTCTGCGAAACGGCCTTGGGGAAGACCGCGGCCCTTGCCTTGGCGGACGGCATCGCCATGGGCTTGCCAGCCGGAGCGGCCGTCGTCGCGGCCGGAGCGGCAGGCTTCGCCGGCTCGGCCGGCACCGCGGCCGCGGCCTCGTCGTCGGCGGCATCGTCGTCACCACACTGGGCCTTGCGGAAATCGTTCCACTTCTGGCCCTTGAGCGTATTGGCCTTCTTGGCGTCCTGATACTTGACGCTGCACTCCTTCATCGTCAGCGCCGAGGCCGGCGCCACGGTGAAGGATGCAAGAGCAAGGGCCGATGCGGATGCGAGAATGAATGTCCTGAACATGACCTTCTCCATGGCAAAGCGTACTGCCGCCGGTCGGCATGCCACTCCGATTTACGCCCCGAGGCAAGCCCTTTTCCGGCGCGCCGAATAACCTTTCGCCTGCAAAATGTTCCTTTGTAGGCAAGCCCTTGCGCGATCGCGGAGAGAAAGCCGGAGAGTAAGCCCGGCAGATCTTTCAGTCTCTCCTTGCCGGGTCGCCCGATTTCCCTGCTATATGACGGCCCATCGCACATCTGGAGACGATATGGCACGGCCCTCCGACGCCGCGAAGGACCGCGAGCTCATCCGCATTCTCACCGAAAATGCCCGGCTTCCCCTGTCCGACATCGCCAAGCAGCTCGGCGTCTCGCGGGCGACCGTGCAGGGACGGCTGGCCCGGCTGGAACGCGACGGCGTGATCGCCGGCTACACCACGATCCTGGGCAAGGCGACCCGGCCCGCCACCACGATCTCCGCCCTCATCCTGATCGAGCTCGAGGTGAAGCAGCAGGGCGGCGTGGTCGCAGCCCTGAAAAAGCGGCCCGAAATCGTGCAATGCCACACGCTGAGCGGCCATTTCGATCTCTCCGTCAAGATCGAGTGCGAGACGGCGAGCGACCTCGACACCATCATCGACTGGATCGCCGAGATGGAAGGCGTCCGGCGCACGACGTCCTCCGTGATTCTGGCCCGGAAATTCGAGCGCTGACGCTGCCACGACGGCGCGGCCGGGAACCGCGTTGTCGATTTCCCATCGATATGGCGCATATCCCTTCTTCTCGCGGGCACATCGCTGCGTGCAGCGGCGATCCGCTCGTTAAAGCCTGCGTCGCCTGAGGCGATGAATGACGAGAGAGGGAGGTGCCTTGCCTGCCCGACCCGTCAGGAGATCGCGACATGACCATCCAGAAGCAACGCATCGCCGTGCTCGGCGCCGGCCAGATCGGCGTCATCATCGCCGGCATGCTGGCCGAGCAGGGCCATGAGGTGACGCTGGCCGACGCTTCCGCGGCGCAGCTCAAGCATGCCACCGGCGGCCGCTTCGCCACCGCAACGGTCGACGCCGCCGACCTCGGCGCGCTCAGCGCCTTCCTCAAGGACCGCGACATCGTCGTCAGCGCCTGCCCGTACTTCCTGAACAAGGGCATCGCCAAGGTCGCGGCCGAAACCAAGACCCATTATTTCGATCTGACCGAGGACGTCGCCACCACCTCCTACATCAAGGAGCTCGGCGCCACCTCCGAGGTCGCGCTGGTGCCGCAATGCGGTCTGGCCCCCGGCTTCATCTGCATCCTCGGCGCCGACATGGCCGCTCGCTTCGAAAATGTCCGCGCCATCAAGATGCGCGTCGGCGCGCTGCCGCTCTACCCGACCAATGCGTTGCGCTACAACGTGACCTGGTCGGTCGACGGCCTGATCAACGAATACTGCAACCCCTGCGAGATCGTCTTCGACGGCCAGCCGACCCTGGTGCCGGCGCTCGAAGGCATCGAGAGCGTGATGATCGACGGCGTCGCCTACGAGGCGTTCAACACCTCGGGCGGGCTCGGCACCCTGACCGAGACGCTCGCCGGCAAGGTGCGCAACATGAGCTACAAGACACTGCGCTATCCCGGCCATGCCGAGATCATGAAGCTCCTGCTGCGCGATCTCGATCTCGCCGACGACCGCGAGACCCTGCGCCGCATCCTCACGCATTCCGCGCCCTTCACCCGCAAGGACGTGGTCGTGATCTTCGTGACCGGCGTCGGCGAGCGCCGCGGCCGCCTCGAAGAAGAGAGCGTCGTGCTGCGCTATGACGGCAATGACGAGCTCGGCGCGATCCAGCTCACCACCGCTGCCGGCTGCGTCGCGATGGTCGAGCTCTTCCTCGCCGGCAAGCTGCCCGCCAAGGGCTTCGTGCGCCAGGAGGATGCCGTCCTCGCCGACTTCCTTGCGACCAAGGCGGGCGGCCGGCTGGTGCGCGAGGCGCGCGGCGTCGACGCCGAAGGCCTCGCCCCCACCGTGGCGGTCAAGAGCGCGGCCTGAGAGCTCGCGCTCCCTCCGACAGTCAGGCTCTGCCCGTCAGAGCCTGACGCCCAGGCCGCGCAGCTCGGCGCGCAGGTCGATGGGCTCGACGAAATGGACGGTCCGCATGCCGATACCGCGGGCCCCCACGATGTTCTTCTCGCTGTCATCGACGAAGATGCAATCGCCGGCGTCGAGGCCGTAGCGGCCGAGCAGCACCTCGTAGATCGCCGGGTCCGGCTTCAGCAGCCGCTCATGGGCGGAGACGACGACGCCGTCGAAGCTCTGCAGGAACGGGAAGCGGATCAGGCATTCCGCCCATTTCTCGCGCGAGAAATTGGTGATGGCGTAGACCTTTTCGCCCTGTCTCTTCAGCTCTTCCAGAACCGCGACGCTGTCGGCGATGGTGTGGGGCACGCTGTCATGCCAGCTTTCATTGAAGGCGCGGATCTCGCGCTCCCATTCCGGATGCCGCGCGACCAGCAACGCCACGCCCTCCTCCCAGGAGCGGCCGCGATCCTGCTCCAGATTCCAGTCGCCCGTGCAGATGTTCTGCATGAACCAGTCGAGCCGCTCGGCCTCCGGGATCAGCGTGCTGTAGATCAGCCGCGCGTCCCAGCGCAGCAGGACATTGCCGACATCGAAGACGACGGTGGGATTGCTGGAAGCCATCGTGAAACCCGCTTGAAATGGACCGGCAGGACAGCCCATTCACACGCTTGTGTCCAGACGTGCAGGACAGTGGCCGACCCTATCGTTTATGCCGAGGCATGAGCCTTCGCATCGGAGACCCGCCCGTGAAAGCATGGCTGCCATGGACCGACCGACAGGGCCGCTTCTCGCCCTTGCGGGCCGCGGCCTTCGCATTGCTGTTCGTACCGGCGCTGCTCCTGCTCCATGCCGCGTGGATGCATCAGCTCGGCTCCAAGCCCTGGACCGAAGCGATCCACCAGACCGGGACCTGGGCGGTCAGGATCCTCATCGTCACGCTCGCCGTCTCGCCGTTCCGGCGGCTGTTCGACTGGGGCAAGCTGATCGGCATCCGCCGCATGGTCGGGCTCGGCGTGATGGCCTATGCACTCGGCCATCTCTCCCTCTACTTCATCGACATGGCGTTCGATTGGGGGCTGATCGTTTCCGAGATCGTCAAGCGCTTCTACCTGACCATTGGCTTCGTGGCGCTCCTCGGCCTCTGCGCGCTCGGCGCCACCTCGACCGACGGCATGATCCGCCGGCTCGGCAAGAACTGGCAGCGCCTGCACAATCTCGTCTATCCGATCGCGATACTGGCGCTGCTGCACTTCGCGCTGCAATCCAAGATCGACGTCACCGAGCCGGTGCTGACGAGCGGGCTCTTCCTGCTGCTGATGCTCTATCGCGGCCTGTATCGCTGGAAGCTGCCGGTCTCGGTTCCGGCCCTGGCCGGCATCGCGCTTCTCGCAGGGCTGCTCACCGCAGGGCTGGAAGCGGGCTGGTATGCCGCGACTTCCGGTGTCTCGGCCTGGCTGGTCTTCCAGGCCAATGCCGACATCCTGACCTATCAGGATTACGCCTCGCTGCGGCCGTCGCATTGGGTCGCCCTGGCCGGGCTTCTGGTCGCATTCGGCCATGGCTTGCGCGCACGCAAGCCGCGCCCGCCACGGCAGGTGCGCCAACCCGCGGTGGCGTAAGTGACCGTTTGGAACCTCCAGCCCTCATCCTGAGGAGCGCCTTCAGGCGCGTCTCGAAGGATGCTCCAGATATCTCCTGAGCCTCCTGGAGCATCCTTCGAGACGGCATTCCCAAGGGAATGGCTCCTCAGGATGAGGGCTCAGTCAATTTTCAAACGGGCTCCAAGGAGAAAAACGTTCCAAGTTTCGACATCTTCCGGATGGAAAGGATTTCCCCTCCCGCACTCATGCTCTAACCCTATGGCATGCCTGACGACCCGCACGCCCAGCCCACGGCCGATGTCATAGAAGCCGAGCTCGCCTCGGAAGGCATCAAACCAGCGCAGGCTCGGGTCTCGCCCTTCGTTCCGCTGCAGCAGCCTATTTTCCGCGCCGTCTGGTTCGCCAGCCTCGCCTCGAATTTCGGCGGCCTGATCCAGGCGGTCGGCGCCTCCTGGATGATGGCCTCGATCTCGCCCTCGGCCGAGATGGTGGCGCTGGTGCAGTCCTCGACCACGCTGCCGGTGATGCTGTTCTCGCTGGCCGCCGGCGCCATCGCCGACAATTACGATCGCCGCCGCATCCTGCTGGTCGCGCAAATCTTCATGCTGCTGGTCTCCATCGGGCTGGCTGCCGTCGCCTGGTTCGGCCTGATCACGCCCTGGCTGCTCCTGACCTTCACCTTCCTGATCGGCTGCGGCACGGCGCTCAACAACCCGGCCTGGCAATCATCGGTCGGAGACATGGTGCCGCGCCGCGACGTGCCGGCGGCGGTGACGTTGAACAGCGTCGCCTTCAACATCGCCCGCAGCGTCGGCCCGGCCATCGGCGGCGCCATCGTCGCGGCGGCCGGCGCGGTCGCGGCCTTCGCCATCAATGCCGTCAGCTACATCCCCCTTCTCATCGTGCTGGCGCGCTGGCGGCCGCCCAAGGTCGAACGTCTCCTGCCGCGCGAGACGATGCTGATCGCGATGGGCGCGGGCGTGCGCTATGTCGCGATGTCGCCGAATATCCGCTCCGTCATCCTGCGCGCCTTCGTCTACGGCTTCGGCGCCATCGTCGGGCTGGCGCTATTGCCGCTGATCGCGCGCGACCTCGTCCGCGGCGGCCCGCTGACCTATGGCGTGCTGCTCGGCGCCTTCGGCGCGGGCGCGGTGGCCGGCGCCTTCATGAGTGCGCGCCTGCGGCGGGCGATGAGCACGGAAGCTCTGGTTCGCTCCACATTTACCGCCTACGCCGTGGGCGTCATTTTCGTCGCGCTCAGCTCGACCATGCCGCTGGCGATGGCCGGGCTCTTCGTCTGCGGCGCCTGCTGGGTGCTCGCGCTCTCGACCTTCAATGCCACGGTGCAGCTCTCGGCCCCGCGCTGGGTCGTCGGCCGTGCGCTCGCGACCTACCAGATGGCGGCCTTCGGCGGGATGGCGACCGGCAGCTGGGCCTGGGGCCGGCTCGCTCAGCATTTCGGCGTCGAGAAGGCGCTGCTGATCTCGGCGGTCACGCTGCTGGCCGGCGCCGCGCTCGGGCTGCGCTACCGGCTGCCGCCGCTGGAGGAGCTCAATCTCGATCCGCTCAGCCGCTGGCGCGAGCCGAAGGTCGCGGTCGACATCGAGCCGCGCTCCGGCCCGGTGATCGTGACGATCGAATACATCATCAAGCCGGAAGACGTCGTCGCCTTCCTGACCGTGATGGCGGAGCGGCGCCGCATCCGGCGCCGCGACGGCGCCCGGCACTGGACCCTGCTGCGCGACCTGACCGATCCGACGCTCTGGATCGAGCGCTACGACAGTCCGACATGGGTCGAATATGTCCGGCAGAACCAGCGCGTCACCCAGGCCGATGCCGAGATCGGCGAGCAGGTACGCGCGCTGCATAGTGGGCCGAACCCGCCGGTGGTCCACCGCATGATCGAGCGGCAGACAACTTCCCTGCCGCAATTGCCGGCGGCGAGGTCTCCGACGCTGGCCGACTCGCTGGCCGACTCATCGCGGCCAGCCTGAGATGGAGTCGAAGCGTCACTGCGGGGCTTCGCGCCAGCGACGCGCCCGGAAATGACGGGCGCTCCCCAGGTCGGTCCGGTCAGCCGACGATCCAGAGGCCGGCGAGACCGACCATGCCGACGATGATCCGCCACCAGGCAAAGGGGGCGAAGCCGCGCTTCGAGACGAAGTCGAGGAAGCTGCGCACCACGATCAGCGCCGAGAAGAAGGCCGCGATGAAGCCGACGACGATCAGGATGCCGTCGTCGAAGGTCAGGTCCTTGTAGCTCTTCAGCAGATCATAGGCGAAGGCGCCTGCCATGGTCGGCATGGCGAGGAAGAAGGAGAACTCCGCCGCGGCGCGCTTGCTGGCACCGAGCAGCATGGCGCCGACGATGGTCGAGCCCGAGCGCGAGACGCCGGGGATCATCGCCAGGCACTGGATCAGGCCGATCTTGAAATACATCGGCAGCGGGAAAGTCGTGGCGTCGGTGTGCTTTTCCTGCAGCTCCATCTCGTCCACGACGAGCAGGATCAGGCCGCCGGCGATCAGGGCGCAGCAAACGATGAACGGGTTGAACAGCACGCTCTTGATGAAGCCGTGCAAGGCGGCGCCGATGATCGCGGCGGGCAGGAAGGCGATCAGCACGCCGATGACGAAGCGCCGGGCGGAGGGGTCCGTCGGCAGGCGTCGCGCGATGTCCAGCAGGCGGCGGAAATAGACCAGCAGGATCGCGAGGATCGCGCCGAGCTGGATCAGCACCTCGAAGGTCTTGCCGTTCGATTCGAAGCCGAGGAAATGGCCCAGCAACAGCAGATGGCCCGTCGAGGAGACCGGCAGGAACTCGGTGAGGCCCTCGACGATGCCGAGGACGAAGGCTTCGATCAGGTTCTGCATGCGGGAGATCCTCGCGCGAATCAGACCGCACCTGGCCGGGCATCGGTCGTCGTCTCGTCGGCTTACGCCCAGGCCTTTGCAAATTGGTTACCACTTTGCGAAGGAGCCGGGACAAATTGCAGGCACCCGCATTGCCGCGGCTTGTGACGCTTTTCGGGCATGACTATAGCAAGCCTCGCCGCCCCTTCGGATCGCGACAAAGTCCGGCGGCCCTGCTTCCGACGCATTTTGCCTGCTTCACAAGTCTTCATGAGTGCCATGGCGACCCTGTACCATTACCCGCTATGTCCGCATTCGCGTTTCATCCGTCTCGTACTTGGCGAGTTCGGCATGGAGGCCGAATTGGTCGAGGAGCGCGTCTGGGAGCGACGACGGGAATTCCTCGAGCTCAACACGGCGGGGACGACGCCCGTCTTCCAGGAGCAGAACGGGCTACCTGTGCCCGGCGCGGGACCGATCGCGGAATATCTCGACGAGACCCGCGGGCTTGCGCTCGGCGATCGCCGCCTGCTGCCGGAAGGGCCCGGCGAGCGCGTCGAGGTGCGCCGCCTGCTCGACTGGTTCAACGTCAAGTTCCATGAGGAGATCACCGGCCCGCTCGTGATGGAAAAGGTGATGAAGCGGTTCATGAGCCGCGACGAGGGCGGCGGACCGCCGGAAATGAGCGCGATCCGCGCGGCGCGCGCCAATGTGCGCTATCATCTGCGCTACATCTCCTGGCTGCTGGCCAAAAGGAACTGGCTCGCGGGCTCGCAGCTGAGCTATGCCGATCTCGCGGCGGCGGCGCATCTGTCCTGCGTCGATTATCTCGGCGAYGTGCCCTGGGAAGAGGATGAGGCGGCYCGCTCATGGTATGCGAGGATCAAGTCGAGACCGAGCTTCCGGCCGCTGCTGAGCGACCGCATGCCCGGCATGTCTCCGAGCGCGCATTACGACAATCTGGACTTCTGAGCGGCGAGAAGCTGAAGCGCGCCGTCGCTGAGCGGGCGCTCGGTGAAGGCTTTGCCGTGATGCGCGTCGCCGCTGCCGACGCCATACCCGAGGCGCCCGAGCGGCTCGAAGCCTGGCTCGCCAGCGGCTATCAGGGCGAGATGAGCTGGATGGAGGAGCGCCGTGAGCAGCGCGCCGATCCGCGCCGGCTGTGGGGCGAGGTCCGCTCCGTCATCATGCTCGGCATGAACTATGCGGGCGACGGCGATCCGCTCGCGACGCTGGCTCAGCGCGACAAGGCTGCGATTTCGCTCTATGCGCGCCGGCGCGACTATCACGACGTCATCAAGGGCAAGCTGAAGAGCGTGGCCGGGCTGCTCGCCGCGCGCGGCGGCGCCGACGTCAAGGTCTTCGTCGACACCGCCCCGGTGATGGAGAAACCGCTGGCGCAGGCGGCCGGGCTGGGCTGGCAGGGCAAGCACACCGTGCTGGTCTCGCGCGAGCACGGCTCCTGGCTGCTCCTCGGCGCGATCTACACCACCGCGGAGCTGCCGGCCGATGCGGCCGAGCGCGATCATTGCGGCTCCTGCCGGCGCTGCCTCGACATCTGCCCGACAGACGCCTTTCCGGCGCCCTACCGGCTCGATGCGCGCCGCTGCATCGCCTATCTCACGATCGAGCATCCCGGCCATATCGATGCAGAGCTGCGGCCGGGCATCGGCAACCGCGTCTTCGGCTGCGATGACTGCCTCGCCGTCTGCCCCTGGAACAAATTCGCGCAGACCGCGCAGGAAACCCGGCTCGCCCTCAAGAACGAACTCGACGGGCTGGACCTCGCCGCGCTCGCCCGCCTCGACGACGCCGCGTTCCGCACGCTCTTCGCCGGGACGCCGGTCAAGCGCACCGGACGCGACCGCTTCCTGCGCAATGTGCTGATCGCCATCGGCAATAGCGGCCGACCGGAACTTGCCGAGAGCGCCCTGCCCCATCTCGCCGACCCTTCGCCGCTCGTCCGTGCCATGGCGGTCTGGGCGCTCGGCCGAGTCGCTCCCGAAAGTGTCAGCGAGCGCGCCGCGGCGGGACTCGCCGGCGAAGACGATCCGCAAGTGCGCGCCGAATGGCTCGCACTGACGCTTCAGACGGAAGATGCCGCATGAACATCCTGATCCTCGGCCTCGGCTATTCGGCCGGCTTTTTCGCGCGCGCCGCGCTGGCGCGGGGATGGGAAGTGACCGGCACCGTCCGCTCCGCCGAGAAGGCGGCGCAGCTCAGCCGCGAAGGCATCAGGACATTGGTCTTCGGCGGCTTCGCCGTGTCCTCGGCGCTCAGCAAGGCGGTGGCGGAGGCCGACGCGGTGCTCGTCTCGGTGCAGCCGGCTGAGGATGGCGACCCGGCACTCGGCCCGCTGCGCGGCGCGCTCGCTGCGGCACCCAACCTGCGCTGGATCGGCTATCTCTCGACGATCGGCGTCTATGGCGACCAAAGCGGCGCCTGGATCGACGAAGCCACGCCGCCGGCTCCAACCAACGGCCGCACCCGCCAGCGCGTCGCGATCGAGGAGGCCTGGCTGCAGCTTGGGCGCGATAGCGGCAAGCCGGTGCAGATATTCCGTCTTTCCGGCATCTACGGCCCCGGCCGCAACGCCATCACCAAGCTGCGCGAGGGCAAGGCGAACCGGCTGATCAAGCCGGGGCAGGTTTTCAACCGCATCCATGTCGACGATATCGCCGAGGTGCTGATGGCCTCGCTGGCGCAGCCCCGCAACGGCGCGATCTACAACGTCACCGACGACGAGCCGGGGCCGCCGCAGGACGTCGTCACCTTCGCGGCCGAACTGACCGGCCTCGAACCGCCGCCGGAAACCCCATTCGCGCAAGCACAGCTCTCGCCGATGGCGGCGAGCTTCTACGGCGAGAGCAAGCGCGTCTCGAATGCGCTGGTGAAGCGGGAGTTCGGCTACGCCTTCCGCTACCCGACCTATCGCGAGGCGCTACGGGCGCTGGCCGCAGCCGGCGAATAGTGAGAGCAACCTCGCGCTTCCATCGCGAGGTTGCTGTCAGTTTTCGTTTTGTCGCATTTTCTTTACGCGAACCGGTGCTCACTTCGCTCGAAGATGCTCTAATGTCAGGCCGCGCGACGCGGGGTCTCGCCGCCATAGTAGTCGGTGTAGCGCTTGTCGATCGCCGAGACCGGCAGCACGACCAGCACGTCGGTCGTGCCGAACTGGCGGTCGATCACGGCGCCGGTGCCGAAGCGCGCGCCGATCCGAAGATAGCCCTTGATCAATGGGGGCAACTCCTTGAGCGCGAGCTTGGCGTCGATCATCTCCGACGGCAGGCGATCCATGCCTACGAAATGCTCGGGATGCGCAGCCGCGGCCCATTCGCCCTGCGAGCGAGCCTGATGGTGCAGGAAGCTCAACGGCAGGGCCAGCGAGTCGGGATCGGTCCCGTCGAAGGAGGCGCAGCCGAACATCGCATCGATGCGGTGATGCTGGAGATAGGCCCAGATACCGGACCAAAGCAGCTCGACCGTCCTCTTGGTGCGATAGGGCTTCAGCACGCAGGAGCGGCCGAGTTCGAGGAAGCGCTGACCGGGATGGCGCGCGAGCAGCGGCGCCAGATCGAATTCGCTCTGCGTGTAGAAACCGCCGAGCCGTTCGGCCGCGCTCTGGCGCATCAGCCGATAGGTGCCGACGACCTTGGGCTTGGTGCCGCCGAAGCGGCCGCGCGCCGCATGATCGATGACGAGGAGATGGTCACAGGCCTTGTCGAAGCGGTCGGCATCGCGGCGGAACATCCGCGAGACGACATCGGGCTTGGCCGACATTTCCTGGTAGAAGACACGGTAGCGCAGGCGCTGTGCCCGCCAGATCTCGCGCGGGCCGCGCGCCAGCCGGACCTCGAGCGAACCGAGCCGGCCGAGCGTGCCCGCAAGCGGCGGAGCCTCGCCGGGTTCGGCACCGAAACGCCGCATCGGGCCGCCCGCGATCAGCATCAGCGGAGCGAACCGGGTGAACGCATTGCCGGCTGAAAACCGGGAGGGCAGCGCGTTCTTGCTATCAGAAACGTGCAATGCCATCGCGAATCTCGATCCCTCAGCCGCGTTCGGCCTAGAGGTAGGCTTGCCCGGAGGATCTTACAACTTCGCGACAAAACGGCGTCGAAGCGATGACTGCCGTCAAGCCGAGAGGCTGCCTGCCGACGGTAGCGACAGGCGCTCCAGCCAGCGCAGCAATGCCGCGCGCTCCAGCGGTTTGGCGAGACAATCATCCATCCCCGCTGCGAAAGCCGCTTCCCGATCGGCTTCCGCGACATTCGCAGTGACGGCGACGAGCGGCAAGGCGGAGGCGCGCCCGAGCCGGCGTTCGAGCGCGCGGATGGCGCGCGCGCAATCAAGACCCGTCATCACCGGCATGCGCACATCGAGAAGGGCAAGCGCCAGCGGCGGAGCCGCGCCGGCAAAGCTGGCCTCCACGCGCTGCAGAGCCTCGCGCCCGTCGCGCGCCCAGAATGCGATGCAACCGAAACGTTCGAGCGTGCGAACGACCAGCAGCGCGTTGATTTCATTGTCTTCGGCCACGAGCACATGGAGGCCGGTGCCGGGCGAGTTGCGAGCGGATGCGGTGGCATTCGCGATTTCGCCCATCGCCGGCAGCCTATGCGGGAAGTCCGCATCGAGCCGTTCATAGAGCGAGCGCGTCCGCACCGGCTTGATGAGAAAGCCGGAGAAGCCCGCGGCCTGCGGCGCACCGAACTGCCGCCGCTCCAGAGGCGAGAGCAGGATCAGGCAATCGCGGATGCCGGACGCAGCGACCGCTGTAGCGAGATCCTTCGCCGGCATATCGCCGAGTGCGTGATCGATCAGAACCGCTGTCGGGCGGGTTTCGCCGATCAGCTTCACGCGCGCCGATTCGGCGGTCGTCGCGACGGAGACCGCGGCCCCGGTCACCCGGATCGCTTCCGCCAGGAAGCGCGCCGCGAACGGAACAGGCGAGACCAGCAGGATATGCTGATGCGGCCAATGCGGAATGCCCGGACGCGCGGCATCCGCAGCTGCCGCGAGCGGCAGTGTAACGCGGAATGTTGCTCCTTCGCCTAGCCGGCTTTCGGCCCTCACTTCGCCCGCCATCAAATCAACGAGGCGCCGGACGATCGCCAGCCCGAGGCCGGCTCCGGACTGCCGTATGCCGGCACCATGTTCGACCTGTTCGAATTCGCTGAAGATGTCCTCGAGCCGGTCGACGGGAATGCCCGGCCCGGTATCGGCGACGGTGATCTCGACGCCCGCACCCGACAGCCGCAGGCTGAGACCGACCCCGCCGGCTTCGGTGAACTTCACCGCGTTTCCGACGAGGTTGAGCAGAATCTGGCGCAGGCGGTCGCGATCGCCAATGAGGCGCGTGGGCAGCTCGGGCGCAATATGGGCGGAGAGCTCGATGCCCTTCGCCTGCGCCCGCGGCGCCACGAGTTCCGCCACCGTCTCGACGAGCTGGACGACGTCGAAGGGTTCCTCGACCAATTCGAGCTTGCCGGCCTCGACCTTGGCGAAATCCAGGATATCGTCGACCAGCGCGAGCAAGGCCTCGCCGGAGGTCCGCAACGCTGCAATATAGGTCGCCTGCTCGGCATCGGGGCCGGTATCGGTGAGAAGGTCAGCCATCCCCAGGATGCCGTTGAGCGGCGTGCGGAACTCGTGGCTGACGGTGGCGAGGAAGCGCGATTTCGCCTCGCTCGCGGCTTCGGCCCGGGCGCGTGCCTCGACCAGGGCGTCCTCGCCGGCGATACGCGCGGAGATGTCGCGGCCGACGCGTTGGATGAGCGCCTTCCCGCCATGTCCCGCAACCGCCGTCTCGACCCAGGAAATCCAGCGCTCGCCCTCATACGTCGCCAGACACTCATCGAAACTGCGGGCTCCGCCTTCGAGCAGTTGCGCTGGCCGACTGGCGAGTTGCGGCAGCTGCATCTTGCTGCCGACGAGATCGACCTCGCTCGCGCCGAACAGCGCCCCATAAGCCCGGTTGGCATAGACGATGCGCGCACCGTCGCGCCTGACGATCAGGTCGCCCTGGGCTTCGATCAGGCTGCGATAGCGTTCCTCGCTATCGGCGAGTGTCCAAAGCCGGTCGTTGAGATTTTCGGTATCGCGGAGCAAAGCGGCGACCTGCCGCCGCAACTGTTCACGCTGGAACAGGAGCCGGGCAATCAGCAGGCATAGCGCGAGCGCGGCGCCTCCGACGATGAGCCATGACCAGAACGAAGAAACCATGCCCTTCGATCTAGCCCTCGTCCCTTGAGAAAGGCGCCTGCGAACCCCGCAGATTCGCCGTTCGGCCTTCAGGATCGGTTAATCAAGAATACGTCGAGCTCATCGCATCTTGCGCGGTCTTCGGACGAGCCATCTGCTGCGCTCGAAAACGCGCCACGCGATCAGGCCGCCTGAACGAGCTCGCCACCGCGCGAGCGATAGGACAGCGCCTCCGCCAGATGCAGCCGCCCGACCTTGGCCTCGCCGTCGAGATCGGCGAGCGTGCGGGCTACTTTCAGCACGCGATGATAGGCCCGCGCCGTCAAGCGCATCGCCTCCGCGGCATCGCGCAAAAGGGCGAGCCCGGCATTATCGGGCCGTGCGATCTCTTCCAGCACCGGCGGAGGGCAGGCCGCATTGGTGCTGACGTGGCCCAGGCCGCGCTGAGGCAGTTCCAGCGCCTCGAAGCGCGCGCGCTGGCGCTGACGGGCGGCTGCGACTCTCGCGGCGACGGTGGTGGAGTCCTCTCCCGTCGATGGCCGGATCAGGTCGGCAGCGGTGACCGCGGGGAGATCGATGGCGATATCGATCCGGTCGAGCAGCGGACCGGACAGCCGAGTCTGATACTGCGCCATGCAACGCTCGTTCGGCTGGCGGCGGCAGGCGAAACCGGGCTCCGTCGCCTTGCCGCAGCGACACGGGTTCATCGCCGCCACGAGCTGGAATCTGGCGGGATAGGTGACCCGGTGATTGGCGCGAGAGATCAGAACATCGCCGGTCTCCATCGGCTGACGCAAAGCATCCAGCACCTGCGGCTGGAACTCGGGCAGCTCGTCGAGGAAGAGCACGCCGTGATGGGCGAGCGAGACCTCCCCCGGCTTGGCATGAAGGCCGCCGCCGACGAGCGCCGCCATCGAGGCCGAATGGTGCGGTGCCCGGAACGGGCGCCGATCGGTCAGGGCGCCGTCGGCGAGATGGCCCGCGACCGAGAGCACCATCGAAACCTCGAGCAACTCGCGCGGCGAAAGCGGCGGCAGGATCGACGGCAAGCGGCTCGCCAGCATCGACTTGCCGGCTCCGGGAGGCCCGTTCATCAGGAGATTGTGCCCGCCGGCGGCGGCGATCTCGAGCGCGCGGCGCGCGCTCTCCTGCCCCTTGATATCGACCAGATCGGGCAGAACTCCGCCTTGACGGGCCACTGCCGGCTCGGGCCGCGCCATCACCTGCGTCCCCTTGAAATGGTTGGCGAGCTGGATAAGCGAGCGCGGCGCCAGAATATCGATATCGGCGGCGGCCCAGGCAGCTTCCGGACCGGAAGCAGCGGGACAGATGAGACCCTGCCCTCTTGCGTAGGCAGCAATCGCTGCCGGCAGGACACCGGCCACCGGCGTGATCGAGCCGTCAAGGGCGAGTTCCCCGAGCACGGCATATCCGGCGAGTGCATCGGCGGGAATCGCGCCGATCGCCGCCATGACCGCGAGCGCGATCGGCAGGTCGTAATGGCTGCCTTCCTTGGGCAAATCGGCCGGTGCCAGATTGACGGTGATACGCTTGGCCGGCAGGGCAAGCCCCGAGGCGATGAGGGCGGCGCGCACCCGCTCGCGGCTCTCGGCGACGGCCTTGTCCGGCAGCCCGACCAGAATGAAGGCGACGCCGCCGGCCGCGACCTGCACCTGAACATCGACGGCGCGCGCTTCGATCCCCTCGAACGCCACCGTCGCGACCCGCGTCACCATCTCGGCCTCGCCCCGTTCCCCTTGGGGACGCTAGCGGAGCTTCAGCGGCAGCGCAAGAACATATCGAGAACCTTCGAATAAGCAGGGAGGCGGGCGCCTCCCTGTCCCGTCAAAGTTCAGGCGTCGACGCCCAGGCCCATCTGGCAGGCGACACCGGTCCCACCGAGGCCGCAATAACCTGCCGGGTTCTTGGCGAGATACTGCTGATGGTAGTCCTCGGCGAAGTAGAAGGTCGGCGCCTCGCGGATCTCGGTCGTGATCGGACCGTAGCCGCCGGCGGCCAAAGCCTTCTGGTACTCGGCGCGGGACTTCTCGGCAGCGGCCTTCTGCTCGGCGTCATAGGTGTAGATCGCCGAGCGATACTGCGTGCCGATATCGCCGCCCTGGCGCATGCCCTGGGTCGGGTCATGGTTCTCCCAGAAGATCCTGAGCAGATCCTCATAGGCGATCTTGGCGGGATCGTAGACCACCAGCACGACCTCGGTGTGCCCGGTCAGGCCGCTGCACGCCTCCTCATAGGTCGGATTCGGCGTCGTGCCGCCGGCATAACCCACGGCGGTGACCCAGATTCCCTCGCCGCTCTGCCAGAACTTGCGCTCGGCGCCCCAAAAGCAGCCGAGCCCGAACAGCGCCTTGCGCGTGCCTTCCGGATAAGGGCCGGCCAGCGCGCGTCCGTTGACGAAATGGGTTTCAGCGGTGGGAATCGCAGCGGGACGGCCCGGCAGGGTCTCGGCCGCCGTCGGCATCTCGGTCTTCTTGCGCAAAGAGAACATTTCTCGCTCCGTTCGTTCGAGCTTCGGCGCCAATGTAAGCCTCCTGCGGCCCTTCGCACAGGGGGGCTTCGCGAGCCCGCGCTTCACCGACGCGTGACGATGCCGATCAGCGGCTCCGGCTGCCGCCCCAGCCAAAGCAGCGCGAATCCGAGCAGAAGCGCCGCGAGCGAAGTCGGCAGCCGCATCACCGACAGCAGCATGGGATCCCAGAGCAGTGGATGGAGATTGCGTTCGATGGCCGGCTGAATCTGCGCGTAGCGCTCGTGGATCAAGGCCGTCAGGGTTTCGCTCACCGCGGTGAAGCGCAGTGCCGAATTGGCGATGGAACGAGCGCCGTCGATCACAAGCGCGACGAAGCCGGCCGCGACCCACAGATATCCCAACACTCGTAGAAGGAATCTCACTCTGCTCCCCGTCACCGTTTGCCGTTCGCGTATCCGGCACCTGCCCCCAGCTTCAAGATGTGCTCATCAGCGGCGCTCGGCGCAACCGCGCGCACAGGTTTTAGTGGGATTGTGCAAAACCCTTCATCTCGGGCCTTGAAAGATGACGGCACGGCGGTCATAAGCAGCGCGCCGGACAGGTGGCCGAGTGGTTGAAGGCGCACGCCTGGAAAGTGTGTATACGGGAAACCGTATCGCGGGTTCGAATCCCGCCCTGTCCGCCAGAAATTCCCAGAGATCGATTCCCGAGCGCACAAGCGCCGCGAGAGCCCGACTGGCTCCGTGAGCGGATTCAGATGGAATCCGGAAATTTGTCAGCTGGCCGATGGGCAGACTGAGCCCAGCAGCGCGGCCGATAGCGGTCGGCACAGCCTGCTTTCGGATCGGTCCGTGGCACCATCAGCCGAGAGAAAGCATGCCCCGGATCTCGGCGTCGCGTTGCCTCATGTGCTGCAGCAGCGGATCGATATGGGGCACCCGGTCGCCCGCCGCGGCGAAAGGAGACGCCTCGCGAACCAGCGCGTGCAGCCGGCGTGTGACGGCACCGAGCGGCGCGGCCTTCCGGACTTCGACAGCTTGCGCGGCGACAAGTAGCTCGATCGCTGCGATCGAGCGGCACAGGCCGGCCACCTCGGCCGTCCTGCGTGCGGCAAGGCCCGCCATGCCGGCCCGGTCGAGATTGCCGTTGGAATGGCTCGAACTGGCGAGCTCATGCACCACGGGCGCGGTCGCCAGGCGCGCCTCGGACGTAATCGCCTTGTGGAACTGGGCCAACCCGTTGAAGCCGGGCAGACCCACGCCATCCTCCTCGATGAGCCCGACGGTGAGCCCCGACCAGAAGGAATCGACCAGCTTGGCGACGCGCTCGGCCGAACCGGTCACGACCGGCGCAAAGCCCAGCCTGGCGACGTCGAGCGCCATCGACAGCGAGACCGTATCGAAATTGGCGACGGAAATGAGCGCCTGCTCCTCGATCGAGACGATCGGGTTGTTCTGGCTCGCGCGCAGCTCGGCCTCGACCTGGCCGTAGGCGAATTCCAGACTGTCCGCCGCCGTGCCGTGGAGCAGCGGCAGCGAGCGGAAGCTGAGCGGGTCCTGCAGATGGCGCGGCCCGCCCTTGGCGAAGAGATAGCTGCCGGTGAGGTAGTGGCGGATGCGGGTGCCGTGCCGGTTGAGCCCGGCGAAGGGGCGCGACCGCAAGGCCGCTTCCGAGACGGTCGACGGGTTTGCCGCGAAACCTTCCATGCTCAGGGCGGCGATCAGGCTCCAAAGGTCGAGACTATCGCGCAGGTCGGCCATGGCCAATGCCGCAGTGCCCAAAGCGAGCGCGCTGGAATTCAGCAACGCCAGTGCTTCGCCGGCCTGCAATTCGATGTCGCCATAAAGTGCCAGCGCCAGATCGGTGATCGGCGCCATGTCGCTCTGGCCCATCGAGCCCCAGATATGGACCTCGATCGCGCGGTCTTCGTTCAGGGCGGCAGCAAGCCGCTCGGCGAGCAGGGGCCGCACACCGAGCCGTCCGCTCGCCATGGAATTGAGCAGCACCGCCATCATCGCCCGGACAGCTTCGCGCGGTGCGAGAGGCCCATGCGCGACGTTGTGGGTTAGCAGGAGCCGGCGGTTGAACTCGCCAATGCGATTGGGCGCGAGCGGCACGCCGGTCTTGGCGCCGACGCTGGTGGTGACGCCGTAGACCTTTTCACCGCGCGCCACGGCGTTGTCGACCACCGCACGGGCGGCTTCCATGCGCTGGATCGCCTCTACGGCGATAGAGACCGGCGCCCGCTCCCGCGCGATACGGACGAGTTGCTCGATCGTGAGATCGAAACCGGTGACGTCCACTTGGCTCATGGCAGATCCGTTCCCAACAAAGCCCGCGCAGCGCAATCACGCCTGACCGATTCCGTCATTAATGGGAAGCGCAGGAGTACGGCCGGGAAAGACCTTCGTTTCATGCCTTGAAATACCGCGCGCGCTTCCGCCCGGATCGCAGGGATCGGCTAGTTTCGCGCCGTCGAAACGGGCGCAGCGCATGGCCATCACCTACGATCTGGTCAAGGAAGTCACCGCCAATCTCTATGATTGGTCGCTGCGCCGAATTCCGGAATCCTCCAAGGCCGAATTCCGCAAGGCGCTGGCGACGGAGACCGAGCCGCAGGCGCGGCAGACGCTGGCCTTCATGCTCGACAGTGCCGAGCACGCCGAACAGACCGGCAAGTTCCTGTGCTCGGATGCCGGGGTTCCCAGCTACACCATCAAGATCGGCTCGGGCGTACGGATGGAGGGCGATATCCGTCAGGCGATCGTCGATGGCTTCGCCGATCTCGCCCGCGCGATCCAGCCGCCGATCCTGCGCTTCGTCACCAATCCGCTGACGAATGAGCGCAGCTATCACGGCAAGGACATGCCGCTGGTTTCCTGCGAGCTCATCGGTGATGTCGAATACCTCGACATCACCTGCGCGCCGAAGGCGCTCGGCGGCGGCCGCTGGGCCGCGATCGAGACACTGGTCAGTCCGAGCCTCGAGGAGATCGAACGCTGCATTCTCGAGCTCGTGCTGCGTGCGGGCGGCCAGCATTGCCCGCCCGTGGTCGTCGGCGTCGGCATCGGCGGCACCTTCGACCATGCGGCGAAACTCTCGAAGGACGCGACCTTGCGCCCGTTCGGCGAGTGCAATCCCGAGCCGATGGTCGCGGCGATGGAGGAACGCCTGACCCGCGCGGTCAACCGGATGGGCTTCGGCCCAATGGGCGTCGGCGGCGCGACCACGACCTTCGGCGTCCATGTCGAATACGCCTCGGGGCATGGCTTCACGCCCGTCGCGGTCTCGTTCAATTGCTGGATCAACCGGCGCACGCGGGCTCGCATCTACAATTCGGGCATCGTGGAGCGGATCGAATGATGGCCCCCTCGCCCCGGCGCCTCTCCCTGCCCTTGACGCCCGAAGCCGCGCGGGCGCTGAAACTCGGCGATGTCGTGCTGCTCGACGGCGACGCCGTCGCGACTGTCGGCATGCCCACGCAGAAGCGCATGGTCTCCGAGCTCGCCGCCGGCCGCGAATTGCCGCTGCCGCTGCGTGGCGGCTCGTTCTTCCATATGGGCGTCAGCTATGAGGAGGGCGAGGCCGGTCCCGGCCCGCTCCACTACGTCAACCCGACGACGTCGAGCCGCTTCGACCAGCTGATGCCGACCCTGATCCGGACGCTGGGCCTCACCGCAACCGGCGGCAAGGGCGGGCTCGGGCAGGAAAGCGTCGCGGCGATGCGCGAGGCCGGCTGCGTCTATTTCTCCTTCGTCGGCGGCGCTTCCGCCCTGCTGAGCCAGGGCGTCCGGGCGGTGACGGACTGCGCGTGGACCGATCTCATCATGCAGTTCCGGCTGAACCGCGTGCGGCTCGACGGCTTCGGCCCGGTCATCGTCGCCATCGATGCCCATGGCAACTCGATCTATGAGCGCCTGATGACATCGGCCCGCGCACGGATGCCCGAGATCATGCAGTCGCTTCGCTCCTCTCCAGACGAGACAGAGACACCACGATGAAAGCGATCGAAATCACCCGGCCGGGCGGCCCCGAGGTTCTGGCGTTCGGCGAACGTCCGTTGCCGCAGCTCGGCGCCGCCGATGTGCTGATCCGGGTCCGCGCGGCCGGGGTCAACCGCCCCGACATCCAGCAGCGGCGCGGCCTCTATCCGCCGCCGCCCGGCGCGACCGACCTGCCCGGCCTCGACGTTTCCGGCGTGGTCGAGGCTGTTGGTGCCGATGTTGCCTGGCCCAAGGTCGGCGACAGCGTCTGCGCGCTCGCCAATGGCGGCGGCTATGCCGAGTTCTGCGCGGTTCCTGCTTCGCAATGCCTGCCTTTGCCGGAAGGGTTCTCCTTCGCGCAGGCGGCTGCTCTGCCGGAAGTGTTCTTCACCGCCTGGAACAACGTGATCTGGCTCGGCCGGTTGGCTGAGGGCGAGACCCTGCTGGTCCAGGGCGGCACCAGCGGCGTCGGCATGGCGGCGATCCAGATCGCCAAGCGGCTACGCGGGGCGCGCGTGATCGCAACCGCGGGAACGGCCGAAAAGCGCGCGGTCAGCCTGGAGATCGGCGCCGATTACGCCATCGACTATCGCGGCGACTGGGTCGCCGAGATCGAGGCCGCGATCGGCAAGGAGAAGGTCGATGTGGCGCTCGACGCACAGGCCGGGCCCTATACGGAAAAGCAGCTCGGGCTGCTCGCGCCCGACGGACGGGTCGTACTGATCGCCAGCCATCTCGGCCAGATGGCGGAGGTGAATGTGCGCAACATCGTCCGTCGCAGGCTGACCCTGACGGGCTCGACGCTCAGGCCCCGAGACGCCGCCTATAAGGGCCGGATCGCCGCCAGGCTTGTGGAACAGGTCTGGCCGCTGCTCGCCAGCGGCGCGATCCGCAGCCATATCTGCGCGACCTTCGACTGGAGCGATGTCCGTGACGCGCACGCGCTGATGGATGCCGGCGAACAGATCGGCAAGGTCGTCCTGACCATGCCGGGCTGAGTGCCGCAGGCGCGATCTGAAAAACAGCGAGCAAGCGCGGGGCAATCTGCTCTAGAGTCGGCGTTCGTCTCCGTCATGCCGGACTCCTCAGAGTGTTCTCGTTCGCGCCCGTTCAATCCGTTCTCAAGGCCCTCAAGCTGCTGACCGAAGTCAATCGCTTGAGCGCGGCCACCGTCGGCGAATTGCATCGCCGCACCGGCCTGCCGAAGCCGACCATCGTGCGCCTGCTCGAGACGCTGATCGAAGCCGGCTATGTGACGCGCGACGAGCGGATGCGCGGCTATCTTGTCACGTCGCAGGTGGCGCATCTGAGCTCTGGCTTCCACGGCGCGCCAATGGTGATCGAGGCCGCCCGCCCCTGGGCGACGGCGCTGACACGCCAGATCAAATGGCCCTGCGCGGTCTGCCTGCTCGACTACGACGCCGTCATCGTCCGCTTCAGTACGATTCCCGACAGCCCGATCTCGCCCTTCCATGCGACGCTGGGTTATCGCCTGAGCCTCGGCGGCCGGGCGCTCGGGCGCGCCTATCTCGCCTTCTGCCCGGATGAGGAGCGCGCCGTGCTGCTAGCGGCGATGCGGGCTTCCTCCGACCCCGAGAATAGCAGCCTGACGGACGAGGATATCGAACAGCTGATCGCGCAGGCCCGCTGGCGCGGCTATACCGAGCGGGATGCGGCCGCCGAGCCACGCAACTCGGCCACGGTCGCGGTGCCGATCAGGCTCGGCGAGCGGGTGCTCGCAACCTTCGGCGTCACCTTCTTTCGCTCGGCCGTGGCGAACCCCGACGACAAGGCGCGGATCATCCATCCCCTGAAGAAGGCTGCGGCCAGCATCGAGGCACAGCTCGAAGCGCTGTCGCAGTCGATGGGCGTCGCATTTCAAGGTGAGAAATAGCCTGCCTTTTCCGCGGGCCGCCGGCCGGCGGCCCCTAGTCTCCGGCCAACACGTCCGAAGAGGCGTTGTCCGGAGGAGATCTCGATGGAGCGACAGCTCTCACGCCGCAGTTTCATGGCCTCGATCGCCGGAGCCGGGCTCCTGGCCGGCCAGCGGCAGGCGCTCGCCGACACCTGGCCAAGCCGCCCCACCAACATCGTCGTTCCCTTCCCGGCCGGCGCCTCGACCGATGTGGTCGCCCGGCTGCTGGCGGAGCGGTTGCGTGGCGAACTGGGGCAGGGCTTCGTCGTCGAGAACAAGACGGGCGCCGGCGGCAACATCGCGGCGACCAGCGTCGTCAGGGCAGCGCCGGACGGCTATACGCTGATGTTTTCTTCCTCGGGGCCGCTCGCGACCAACAAGCTGCTCTACAAGAAGCTGTCCTTCGATCCGCTCGCCGATTTCGCGCCGATCGCGCTGCTGGGCGACGTCCAGGGCATCGTCGCGGTCCACCCCTCGCTGCCGGTTTCGTCCTTCGCGGAGCTCGTCGCCTATGGGAAAGCCAATCCGGGCAAGCTGACCTTCGGCAGCCCCGGCTTCGGCCTGATGGGGCACATCACGGGCGAGCTGATCCAGCGCAAGGCCGGCTTCGAGATGACGCATGTGCCCTATCGCGGCTCGGCACCGCTCGCGACCGACCTGCTGGCGGGAACCGTCAACGTCGCCATTGATTTCCTGCCGAGCTACATCCCGCATGTGAAGAGCGGCGCAATCCGCGCGCTCGCGGTCACCAGCGATCAACGCGCACCGCAACTGCCTGAGGTACCGACCGTGGCGGAGGCGGGGCTTGCGGATGTCAACGCGACGGGCTGGTTCGGGCTCGTCGGCCCCAAGGGGCTGCCCGAGCCGGTGGCGACGCGCCTCGCCGCGATCACCCGCGCCTATGTCGACAGTGCCGAGGGGCGCGAAAAACTCGCAGTGATCGGCGTGCGGGCCCGCACCGGCGATGCCGCCGCTCTGCGGGTCGCACAGACGCAGGAAATCGCGCGGTGGGCGGATGTGATCAAGGCCGCGGGGATTTCACTCGACTAGGTTTTCCAGCTAACGATGGCGCAGGGATGCGCGCGGAGAACCCCTCTCCCGGATGGGAGACGGGCAGGGGCGAGGGACCGCCGCTGTTCATTGGAGCGCGGCGGTCCCGTTGTGTCTCCTGCGGGTAGGACAGGCCCTCATCCCTGCCCTTCTCCCATCCGGGAGAAGGGTTCCCCGCGCCCTTCATTTTTCCAACGCTCCTACCCGGAAGAAGAGTCCGCGAGACTAGAGATGGATCGGGTTGGGTCCTAAGCAGCGTCCAACCCCAGCAGCTCCGCCGCATGGCCACCGGTCATTCGCTTGATCTCGGCTTCCGTGAACTGCAGGTCGAGCAGATGGCCGACGATCTCGCGATAGCCGTCAACCGGGCGCGGCGAGCCGACGAGGCCGAGATCGGAGCACAGCACGGTCTTCTCGACGCCGGCGACCTCGATGACGCGGCGCAGCTCCGACGGCTCGAACTTCTTCGACTTGCCCTCGACGAACATGCAGATCGAATGCTCCATCACCGCGCCGAGATCGACGAGATGGCGGATTTCCGCATCGCTGCAATGGTTGACCATGTAGGTCGGGTGATCGACGAGCAGCTTCTTCACGCCACGCGCCCTCGCTTCCTCGAACACCGCGAAAAGCTCCGGCGTCGAGAGATGGCCGCCGGCGAGGATGATGTCGCCGGCCGCGATCAGGTCGAGGATCTGCTTGACCTCGTCGATGAGCTTGCCATCCGCGCCGAAGGCCGTCAGCGGGATTGGATCGAGCATCTTCTGCGCTGTCTTCGGGAAGGTCTTCACCGCGCCCGAGGCGAGCACGTCGATGTGGTTCTTCGCCGAGAGCGTCGGCAGCCAGACGATCTTGCCGCCGAGCTTGATGGCATGGTCGACCGCATGCGGGTTGAATCCGCCCGAGGCATTGTTCAGCGCGATGCCGGAGAACAGCCTGACGCCGGTATCGGGCACGAGCTTCTCGAGCAGGATCGCATGGGCCGTGCCGAGGTAGAAATGGTCCTTGTAGACGACGGCGCGAAACCCGGCTTCGGCGGCGTCCAGCATGGCCTCGTGATGGTCGAGGATACGCGGCATGGCGGCCGGGCCGCTATGGCAGTGAAGGTCGACGGCACCGACCAGGAGGTCGGCGATCTGGCGGCTGCGCGCATCGGCATTCATGGCAGTGGCAGTCATGTCCATGGCCCTCACGCGGTTTCGCCGGGCATCGGATAATCCGCGGCGTTGATGACCCAGCCGGGCTTCTGCGAGAAATCCAGGCGGGGTGGGGAGAAGATGTCGATCATCTGGTTCAGCCCGGGCAGCACCGAGCGGGAGGTGTGGATCGACGGCGGCGGGATCACGGTGAGCGAAGGCGCCGCCATCAGCTCGTGCTCGTCCTCGCGCCAGATCCGCATGTCCGGCGTCCAGGGCCAGCGGATGTCGTGGATATAACCGCCGTCGATGACGAGCGAGCCCTGCTCGAAATCGTCATGGTGATGCGGCGAGAGCGCGGTGATGTCGCGCAAGCCCATGCGCGGATCGAGGATGTTCACCATCAGCGTGGTGCAGCGGAAGATGCGCCCGAAGCGCCCTTCGCCGCCACCGGCATCGAGACTGTAGCTGCGGATCTTCCAGCCGCCTGTTGGCTCCGGCCATGGCTTGAGCAGCGCGACATTGGCGTGGGGCTGCGCGTAGGAAGCCGCATTGGAGCAGGCCGCGGCAAGATCGGGCGCGGCGCTGGAGAAGATGCGAATGAGGCGGCCCGTGCCCGTCGTCGTGATGCGCGATGCGCCCGGCGGGATGAAGGCGATCGAGCCGCCCGGCACGTCGACGGTCGCGCCCCCGGCGGAAACCGTCGCACCGAGCGTCTTCTCGGGCAGGATCAGGCAATACTCGTCGGGCTGCGATGCTCGCTCCAGCACGGCTCCGGCCTCGACATCGGAATAGGCGACGATGAAGTTCTGCCCGCGCGCCAGCCAGGTCTTGAAACCGTCGCCGGCCTGCTGCGGCTCCTGCGCATAGAAGCGGGCGTAGTCGGCGCCGGCATAGGCTTTGACCGCAGGTGCCTTGGCCGCCGGCTGCGCCGACAATTGCGAGCGTGGATCGCTGGAAGGATAGTTCGACACGGGTTCGGTACTCCTATCGCGCTGCGGAGGCTTCGACCCGGCTTCGGGCTGCCTGCATTTGTGAGAGCGCGTCGGTTGCGGCCTTGCGCAAAAAGCCCTGGTCCGAAGAAAGGATGAAGGCGCTGGCGCCGCGCTCGGCGAAGGCGGCGGATTCTTCGCCATTATCCGTCATCACGCAGACCGGCTTGCCGGCCGCTTTCGCCGCCCGGAAGATCGCGTCCACAGCATCGCGAACCACCGGAGCGTCGCGATTGGGCGCGCCGAAGGCGACCGTGAGATCACCGCGACCGATGAAGACCGCATCCAATCCCTCAACGGCGAGGATCGCGTCGATCCGTTCGATGGCCGACGGGTCCTCGATCATGGCGATGGTGGCTACGGCCGCGTCGGAGGCATCGACGAGGTCCCACATCTTCGAGCCGCCATAGCGGCCGGCGCGGGTGACGCCGGAGAAGCCGCGCCGGCCGCCGCGATAACGGCAGGCGGCGACGAGCGCCTCGGCATCGGCCACATCAGCGATATGGGGCGCGAGGACCCCGACTGCGCCGCAGTCGAGCACCGACAGGATCGCGTCCGCCGCGAGCGTGGGAACGCGGACGACTCCGGAGATGCCGGCCGCGCGCGCCGCCAGCAGCGCGATATCGGTCGCGTTGCGGTCGAAGGGGGCGTGTTCCTGGTCGACGACGACGAAGTCGAAGCCGCTATGGCCGAGAATCTCGGTGGCGTGAGCGGTGGGTGTCTTGATGAAGCTGCCGGCCAGGAAGGCGCCACTGAGAAGGCGCTGGCGGAAGCTGTTGGGTGCGGGAGCTTGCATGCTGCAACGTGCCGGTTTCGGTGGCGGCGATGATGGCACCAGCTCTGCCGAGCGCGGCCGGAAGTTGCCGCGTTTCACGCTTCGAAATGCATTGATGCGTGCCTGCCCTTTGGTCAGAAAGGCGGCAAGATCGAGCCAGGTTCAATGAAGCGGCGGATCGCACCGTCTGAAAGGCCATCCCAAATGAAGAAGCGCCTCCTGCTGATCGCCGGCCTGCTGGCCGCCTCCGCCCTGCCTGCCGCTGCCGGTTCGCTCGAAAATGTCAGGAATCGCGGCGAACTGGTCTGCGGCGTCAGCCCGGGCGTGGCCGGCTTCTCCGTCCCCGACGAGAAGGGGCGCTGGGGCGGCTTCGATGTCGACATCTGCCGCGCGGTCGCGGCCGCCGTCCTCGGCGATGCCGGGAAGGTGCGCTACACCCCGCTCAGCCCGAAGGACCGTTTCGTCGCCCTGCAGACGGGCGAAATCGACCTCCTGTCCCGGCAGGCGACATGGACCCTCGGCCGCGATACCCAGATGGGCCTGCGCTATGTCGGCATCGCCTATTATGACGGACAGGGTTTCATGGTCCGCAAGTCGCAGAACATCGCCTCGGCCAAGGACCTTAACGGCGCCTCGGTCTGCGTGCCGACGGGCACCACGACGGAGCTCAACATCGCCGATTATTTCCGGGCGAACGGCATGAAATACGAGGGCGTCGCCTTCGAATCCGGCGACCAAGTCGCCAAGGCCTTCGAATCCGGCCGTTGCGACGTGTTCAGCAACGATGTCTCGGCGCTCTCCGCCTACCGGCTCAAGCTGGTCAACCCGGCCGAATACGTCATCCTACCGGAGCTGATTTCGAAGGAGCCGCTCGGCCCGGTCGTGCGTCAGGGCGACGAGACCTGGACCAGCATCGTGCGCTGGTCGCTCTACGCCATGATCAATGCCGAGGAACTCGGCATCACCGCCGCCAATGCGGAGGAGCAGAAGCGCACCGGTTCTCCCGAGGCCCAGCGCCTGCTCGGCGGCAACGGCAATTTCGGCGAGTCGATGGGGCTGAAGCCAGACTGGGCCCTCCAGATCGTCAAGCAGGTCGGCAATTACGGCGAAGTCTACGAGCGCAATGTCGGCGCCGGCTCGAAGCTCGGCATCGGGCGCGGCCTCAATAAGCTCTGGACCGCCGGCGGCCTGCAATACGCTCCGCCGGCGCGCTGAGCGACATCGTCCCGATCCGGCTCCGCCGGGATTTGAAAACTGGCTTGCACGCCCGGTCGTCGCGCCGGGCGTGCTGCATCGAGGCGAAGCGATGTCGGTTTCGGATGTCTATCCTGCGGAAATCCTGACGGGCTTCGCCGTCGCGCTGCTCGAAGCGGCCGGGGCGCCGCCCGACAATGCGACCCTGGTGGCCGAGGCTCTCGTCGATGCGGATATCGAGGGGTTGGCCTCGCATGGCTTGCTGCATCTGCCAATGTATCTGGACCGGATCGCAGGAGGCTCCGTCGATCCCTGCGCGAGGGGCGAGATCGTCGCGGATCTGGGCTCGCGCCTGACGATCGATGCCGGGAACGGGCTGGGGCAGGTCACGGCCGAGCGGGCCTGCGAGATCGCAACGGAGCGGGCCACCGCGCATGGCCTTGCGGTGGTGGCGGTGCGCAACGCCTTTCATTTCGGCGCGGCCGGACGCTTCGCGCGGAAGATCGCGCTGAGCGGACAGATCGGCATCGTCATGGCCAATACACGGCCCATGCTGCCGGCCCCCGGCGCTGTCGAAGCCGTCGTCGGCAACAATCCGCTGGCGATCGCCGTCCCGACGGGCGGAGAACCCATTACGCTGGATTTCGCGATGAGCGCGGGCGCCATGGGCAAGATCAGGCTGGCTGCCGGCAAGGGCGAGCCGATTCCGGAGGGCTGGGCGCAGACGGCGGAAGGCCAGCCAACACGGGACGCTCGAGACGCGCTGCTGGGCACGCTCCTGCCAGCCGCGGGGGCCAAGGGCTTCGGCCTTGCCGTGATGGTCGATCTTTTGGCCGGCGGGCTCTCGGCCGGCGGCATCGGCGAGGCGGTGCAACCACTCTATGGCGACCTGGCCCGCGCCTATGGCAGCGCCAACCTGTTCATGGCGATCCAGGTCGAAGGGTTGCGGCCCCTTGCGGAATTCGAGGCTGCCGCCTCCGGTTTTGCCGATCGCATCCGCAGCTCGCGGACGGCTCCGGGCGCCGGCCCCGCGCGTCTGCCGGGAGATCGCGCAGTCCAGGCCAGAAGCCGTTTCGACGGCGCCTCTCGCCTGGGAGGAGAAACGCTCGATGCATTGCGCAGCCGCGCTCGCCGCCTGGGAGTCGCGATCCCCATCGCTCTCAGCGAGAGCCGGTCAAATCAGGATCGGGATTGAGCGCGAACATGCATCGCCCTGCCGCAAAGGCGGCTGCACGACCATTCAAAGCAGAAGCACGAATGGCTGGCGCGCCATTCCGATTCAAGCCTCGGCTTTCGGGCCTCTGACCGCCATGAGCATCGCATAGCCGAGCAGGCTGAACGCGACTATGCCGAGCAGGTTGAGAGCGACGTCGATCATGTTGGCAGCCTGGCGCAACGTAAGGTAAATCAATCCTTACCTGCATGCGCCCGGATGCGCCAGCCCCGGTAGCTTTATCCTTAGGTCACGCTCTCCGTCGCCAGCTTGAATGCATAGGCCAGCGCAATGAAGCCGATCAGGCCCAGCATGCTGAAAATATCCATGTCTTTTCCTCGGTGAACAGCCCGCAGCATGCCGCCCCGTTCCTAAGACAGGGGTCGCGATTTCGTTCAAATTGTTCCCAATAGCGTTCGCGTCGATGCGTGCGCCTCTCGCCGCCAGGCTCCAATGACAGGCGGATCGACGGAGCCGAAAATCGCGCGGCCCGGTCGCCGCGAGTTTGTTCAAACTGTCACGTTCCGGCCTTAGGCGAGGGCCACCGGCACGAGCATTTAGGCGGAGAACCACAATGCGCGCATATCAATGGCTGGCGGCGATCCTCGCCGCGGGCGTCACGGGAGGGTCAGCCGCCGCGCAGACCGTCTATCCGATCGACCGTGCCGAGATCCTCGAAGGCTCGCGGTTCGATTTCAAGGTCGAATTCCCGAACGCGCCGACCTCTGCCGATGTGAACGTCACCATCAACGGCAAGCCGGCCGCCGAGGTGTTCGGCCGTCCGACCAGCTTCATCCAGAGCGAGGAAGGCCAGAAGCACTCCGCCCTGTGGCTGCGCGGCGCTTCGCTGCCGGCCGGCCGCTATGTGGTCGAAGCCACGCAGGGCGGCAACAAGGCGACCGTGAACTGGGACGTCTTCGCCACGGCCCAGCCGCGCCGCGCCAAGAACGTCATCCTCTTCATCGGCGACGGCATGTCGGTCGCCAATCGCACCGCCGCGCGCATCCTCTCCAAGGGCTGGAAGGAAGGCAAATATGACGGCGAGCTCGCCATGGACGACATGTCCAACATGGCGCTGATCTCGACCTCGGGCACCGACTCGATCGTGACCGACAGCGCCAATGCCGCGCATGCCTACACCACCGGCCATAAATCCTGCGTCAACGCGCTCGGCGTCTACTGCGCCAAGAACGCGCTGACCCTCGACCATCCGAAGGTCGAGACCATTGCCGAGCTCGCCAAGCGCCGCACCGGCATGTCCGTCGGCGTCGTGACCAACTCCGAGATCGAGGACGCGACCCCCGCCTCGATGGTCGCCCATACCCGCCGCCGCTCGGACTTCAACGACATCGTCAAGATGTTCTTCGACGTGAAGCCCGACGTGATCATGGGCGGCGGCTCGCCGAACTTCCTGTCCAAGGCGACGCCGGGCTCGAAGCGCACCGACGAGCAGGACTTCATCGCGAAGTTCAAGGAAGCCGGCTACACCCTCGCCACGACCAAGACCGAGATGAACGCGGCCGTCGCCGCCGGCCAGAAGAAGCTGCTCGGCCTCTACAACACCGGCAATATCGACGGTGCCTTCGACCTGCGCCTCGCCAAGAAGGGCACGATCTCGAAGTTCCCGGACCAGCCTGATGTCGTGGAGCAGACCAAGGCCGCCATCGACATGCTGAAGGGCAATCCCGAAGGCTTCCTGCTGATGGTCGAATCCGCCCGCATCGACAAGTACAGCCACTCGCTCGACTGGGAGCGTTCGGTTTTCGACACGATCATGCTCGACAACGCGGTGAAGGTCGCCAAGGACTTCGCCGGCGAGCGCAACGACACGCTGATCATCGTCGTCCCCGACCACGCCCATCCGATCTCGATCATCGGCACCTATGACGACGAGCGCCCCGGCCAGCAGCTGCGCGACAAGCTCGGCGTCTACAACGAGTCGCTGCCGCCGAACTACGGCCCGCTCGATGCCGAGGGCTATCCGACCGACATCAACACCTCGCGTCGCCTGGCCGTCGTCTATGGCTCGTATCCGGACACCTGCGATACCGGCCGCCCCGCCATGGATGGCGAGCGCGTTCCGGCCGTGAAGGGCCCGGACGGCAAGGCGAATATCGCCAACGAGAAGGACTGCTCGGGCCCGCTCGCGACGCGCAAGGTCGGCAACCTCCCGCTCGACGCCAATAGCGGCGTCCACTCGGCCGACGACGTCATCCTGACGGCGATGGGCCCCGGCGCGGAGCGCTTCCGCGGCCACAAGCCCAACACCTTCGTGTTCCGCGTCATGACCGAAGCGCTGGCTCTCGGCGGCAAGTGAGCCGATGATTGGGGCTGCGGAGGCATCCATGCGCCGGCGAAACCCCACCGTGACCATCACCCGCCGCGGGGCCGTGTTCGGCCTCGCGGCGGCGAGCCTTGGCGAGCCGGCCCGCGCCGCCGCCGAGACCGAGTCGATCTCCTTCGACGGCCTCTACAAGTCTTTCGGGGTTCTGGGCTTCCAGTTCTCCGACAGGGTCACTGCCCTGCGCGGCAAGACCGTGCGGATGGTCGGCTACATGGCGCCGCCGCTAAAGCCGGAAAGCCATTTCTTCGTGCTGACGCGCGAACCGCTCGCCATCTGCCCGTTCTGCCAATCCGATGCCGACTGGCCGGTCGATATCGTCGTCGTGTTCATGAAGAACGAGACGGCGATGGTCAGCGCCGGCCGCAAGGTCGTGGTAAGCGGGCGGCTGGAGATCGGCTCTGCGACCGATGCCGAGACCGGCTTCGTCAGCCAGATCAGGATCGCCGATGCCGGCTTCTCCCTCGCCTGAGGCGAGCGCGCAACGGCTCGTTCTCGCGGATATCGCACTGGATCACCGCGACGGCGATGGGCAGTCCTTCCGCGTTCTCGATATTCCCGCACTGGTGATCGAGCCCGGCGCCGCGCTCGGCATCAGCGGCCCGTCCGGCTGCGGCAAGTCCACGCTGCTTCATCTGATCGCCGGCCTGCTGCGCCCTGGCACCGGCTCGGTGCGCTGGGGCGAGACCGAGGTATCCGCCCTGCCCGAAGCCCGGCGCGACCGCTGGCGCAGGCAGACCCTCGGCTTCGTCTTCCAGGATTTCCATCTGGTGCCGGAGCTCGATGTCGCCGGCAACATCGCCTTGCCTGCGAGCTTCTCCTCCTGGCGCCTGAGCACGTCCGGCCGCGAACGCGCCCTCGCGTTGGCATCCCGCGTCGGGCTGAAGGACCCTCACCGACGGGCCGCGGTTCTCTCGCGCGGCGAGCAGCAGCGCGTCGCGATCGCCCGCGCGCTCTTCAACGCACCGCGCCTGATCCTGGCCGACGAACCGACCGCCAGCCTCGACGCCGATCACGCCGATGGCGTCGCGGACCTGCTCGCCGAGACTGCGCAGGAGAGCGGCGCCACCCTTATCTGCGCATCGCATGACCCGCGCCTGCTCGCTCGGCTGGCGCAGAGGCTCGATCTCAGGGCGGGACACGCGGCATGAACCCCTGGCCGATGGTGCTGGCCGATCTGCGCGCCCTGCGCTGGACCGCGCCGGCGATCATGCTGCTCGTCGCTCTCGCAGTCGCCACCGGGATCGCGATCGGCGCCCAGGAACGGGCGCTGCGCCAGGGTTCAGCCCGGGCTGCCGATGATTTCGACCTGATCATCGGCGCTCCCGGCAGCCAAACGCAGTTGCTGATGTCGAGTGTCTATCTGCAGCTCGACGCGCTGCCGCTGCTCGACGGGCGGGTCCTCAAGGCGCTGGCGCTGGACGAGCGCGTCGGGAGTTTCGCGCCGGTCGCCTTCGGCGATGTCAGCCGCGGCTATCCGGTCATCGGCACGACGGCCGCCTTTGCCTCACGATGGGGCCGGATCGCGCCGAGCGAAGGCCGGCTTTTCACGACGGAAGGCGAAGCCGTGCTCGGCGCCGATGTCCTATACCGGCTGGGCGACACGATCGAACCCTCCCACGGCGTCGCTGGCCATGTGTCCAGACCCGGCCAGGCCGACGAGGAGGAACTCAGCCACAGGCACGAGGGCCATGGCTATACCGCCGTGGGCCGGCTGCCGCGGCTGGGTTCGCCCTGGGACCGCGCCATCCTGGTGCCGATCGAGAGCGTCTGGGAGGTCCATGGCCTCGGCAACGGCCATGCCGAGGAGGCACGCGGCGACGCTCCGTTCTGGCACGCCGGGTCGGGCACAGGCGATCGACGCCCGGCCGAGGAAGCCCGGATCGGGCCGCCCTTCGACGGCAAGCGCGTGCCGGGCGTTCCGGCGATCGTGGTGAAGCCCAGGAGCGTCGCCGGCGCCTATGCGCTGCGCGCGCAATACCGGCAGGGCGGAACCATGGCCTTCTTCCCGGCAGAGGTTCTCGTCTCGCTCTACGGAGCGCTCGGCGACATGCGGGACATCCTCGTCGTCGCCTCCGCCTCCAACGCGGTGCTGATCCTTGCCAGCGTCGTGCTTCTCCTCATTGCCGTGAACGGGCTGCGCCGGCGTCGCTATGCGACGCTTCGGGCGCTCGGCGCGCCGCGCTCCTATGTGCTGCTGGTCACGTGGATCGGCACGATCGTCCTGATCGCCGCGGGCTGCCTCATCGGGCTGCTGCTGGGCGTGATCGCGACCCATGCGATCTCGGGCCTCGTCGCGGCTCGCACGGGGCTTTCGCTCTCGCCTGCGATCGGCCTGGGCGAGCTCGCGCAGGCGGGCCTGCTCTGCGTCGTGGGAAGCCTGCTCGCGCTGTTGCCGGCGGCGATCTCCTATCGAAGCCCGATCATCCAGGACTTGAGGGACTGAGGCCTCCGCCGGACAAGCCGGGGCGAGCCTGACGCAGGGCGCCCCTTCGCCGGCAAGCGCTTCTCACGGAATGGGCGAGCCCCTACGGTCAGTGCGCCAAGCGGCCAACGCCCGGCCACGACATCGACGCGAACCTGCTCCGGAAGGCTTTCATGGCGCGCCATCACTTCGTCCCGACCCGCTATTCGAACGTGATCGGCACTCTGCCCCCGGTTCTGGAGATCGCCAGCGGCGACAGCGTGGTCACCACCACGCTCGATGCCGCCGGCTTCGGCCATGACGGCGTGCAGCACGCGCCGCGCGGCAACCCGATGACCGGCCCGTTCTTCGTCACCGGCGCCGAGCCGGGCGACGCGCTGCTTGTCACCATCGAGCGGATGACTCCGAATCGGAAGACCGGCTGGACCTATTCGCCGCTGGCGCCTGCCGTGCTCGACCCGTCGATCCTGGGAGAACTGCCGAAGCGCGAGCGCTATGAGTGGGCTGTCGATGCCGAGGCCGGCACGGTGAAGCTGCTGGAGCCCTCCGCCCGCATCAAAGACTGGAGCTTCCCGCTCGCGCCGATGCTCGGCTGCTTCGGCGTCGCGCCGGAGCGCGGCCAGGCGATCTCGACCGCGACGAGCGGCGCCTATGGCGGCAATATGGACTACCGGCTGTTCGGGCCGGGCGCGACCATCGCCTTCCCGGTCTTCGAGGCGGGCGCACTGTTCTTCCTCGGCGACGGCCATGCCTGCCAGGGCGATGGCGAGATCGCCGGCACCGGCGTCGAGACCTCGTTCGAGGTCGAGTTCTCGGTGAAGCTCGTGAAGAAGCTCGGGCTGCGCTGGCCGCGCTGCGAGACCGAGACCGACCTACTGGTGATCGCTGCCGGGCGCCCGCTCGACCAGCCCTTGCAATTCGCTACCACGGAACTGCTGCGCTGGGTCGTCGAGGACCTCGGCGTCGATCCGGTCGAGGCGAGCCATCTGCTGGGCCAGGCGGTGCGCTACGACATCGCCAACGTCTTCAACCCCGCCTATTGCGTCGCCGCCCGGCTGGAGAAGACCGAGCTTACGCGGCCGATGTCGCTCCTCGCCCGGGCCTGACACGATTTCGCATTCATCGAAACGCCACCACCAAGAAGACGACCCATCATGCCCACGAATACCGCCGCCCTGAAGGCAGAGCTGCTTCAGGCGATTGACGATCGCCGCGACGAGATCGTCGAATTGTTGCGCCGCTTCCTGCGCATCAAGAGCGTCAACCCGCCGGGCGATACGCGCGAGGCTGCCGCTTTCGTGCGCGAGCTGCTCGACCAAGCCGGTGTGCCGCATCGCACCGAGGCCTTCGTGACGGAGATGCCGAACATCATCGGCCGTTGGGAGGGCGGCAATCCCGGCCGCCATCTCATCCTCAACGGCCATATGGACATCTTCCCGGTCACCAACGAGAAGCTGTGGGAGGCCGAGATCGTCGACGGCAAGATCATGGGCCGCGGCGCTTCCGACATGAAGACCGGGACGCTCGCCTCGATCCTCGCCTATTGCCAGCTCTATCCCCATCGCGAGAAGCTGAGCGGCGCGCTGTCCCTGACCGTGGTCTCGGACGAGCAGTCGGGCGGGCGCTACGGCACCAAATATCTGTTCGACGAATTCGCCGACGAGATGGCCGCCGATTGCTGCCTCAATGGCGAGCCCAGCGGCCTCGCCAATCTGCGCTTCACCGAGAAAGGCACGCTGCGCTTCTCGCTCTCGGCCAAGAGCATCGGCGGCCATGGCGGCTATGCCCACCGGGCGCGCAACCCGATCGCGGATGTCAGCCGGCTCGTGACCGTGATCTACGACCGCTACCACCTCAAGCTGGCGACGCTGCCGCTGGAGATCGATGCGGTTCTGACCTCGCCCGAGACGATTGCCGCCGCCGACCTCAATCTCGGCAAGGGTGCAGGCGATGTCGCCCGGCGCATCACCGTCAATGTCGGCATCCTGCAGGGTGGGCAGAAGGCGACGCAGATCCCGACGCATTGCATCGCTCATCTCGACATGCGCATCCCGATCGGCTCCGACCGCGACGCGATCCGGGCCGACCTCGAAGCGCTCGCCCGCGACGCCGATTGCGAAATGGTCGTCAACGAGGACCACAGCTACCCGGCGAGCCTGACCGATCCCTTCAGCGAGATGGCCAACATCCTGCGTGGCAACATCCGCGAGTTGCTCGGCCATGACGCCCCGCCGGTGTCGAGCTTGGGGGGCACCGACACGCGCTACTGGCGCTGGCGCGGCGTCCCGGCGCTGATCTGCGGCCCCTCCCCGATCAGCATGGGCACCGACGAGGAGTACGTCACCATCGACGAGGCGATCGCGGTGATGAAGCTGCACGTCGCCTGCGCGGTCGACTATCTCGGCGCGCCCGGCCCGGTGGCCAAGTAGGGCTCAGCCCTCGGGGACCGGCGCCTCGGCGGCGAGCAAACCCTCGGACTTGAGATCACGCCAGAGCGCGGCCGGCACCGGCCGCGCGACGAGGTCCAGGTTGCGCGTGACCTCCTGCGGGGTGACGGCGCCGAGCACGATCGTCGCGACCGCTGGATGCGCGGCGCAGAAGGCGAGCGCCGCCTGCGGCAGGGCGACACCGTGGGCGGCGCAGACCGCCTCGATCCTGGCGACGCGGGCCAGCACCTCCGGCGGCGCCGGCTTATAGTTGTAGAACGCACCGGGCTTGGCGCCGGTGGCGAGGATGCCGGAGTTGAAGACACCGGCCAGCATCACCGCGATCTTCTTCTCCAGCGCGAGCGGCAGGAATTCCGTCAGCGCTCCCTGCTCCAGCAGCGAATAGCGACCGGCCAGCATCATCACGTCGAAATCGCCTGAACGTGCGAAGCGCGCGCACATCTCGGCCTCGTTGACGCCGACGCCGATCGCCTTGACCGCGCCGGATGCGCGCAGCTTCTCCAGCGCGCGATAGGCGCCGTCCATGGCTTCAATGAAGCGCTGCTCCATCCTGTCGCCATGGGTCCAGACATCGACGTCGTGGATCAGCAGGATGTCGATATGGTCGGTGCCGAGCCTGAGCAGGGACTGCTCGAAGGAACGCATGGCGCCATCATATGAATAGTCGATCACCGCCGGGTGCGGCAGGCCGCCGGCATAGCCCGAGCCGTCGCGCTTCGGCTGGCCGGCCTGCATCCAGCGGCCGACCTTGGTCGAGACGATGACACTCTCGCGCGGCACGCTGCGGAGCGCCGCGCCGATGCGATGCTCGGAGAGGCCATGGCCATAGAGCGGCGAGGTGTCGACGAGGTTGATGCCGGCGGCCAAGGCGGCGCGAACCGTGTCCTGCGCCGTCACCTCGTCGAGATGGCCGTAGAGATCGCCGAGCGGCGCGCCACCGAAGCCGATCAGGCTGGGCTGGAGCCCGGCGATCGGCCGCCCGCGCGGAACGGAATCCGGGATTGGCCCGGATGGGGGGAGTTCAACGCCGGTCGTCATCGCGGATCCGCAAGGCAGGAGGGAGCGGGAGATTTGCGGATCGCCCGGGGCCGCGCAAGCCCTCCCCCCTCAGGCCCCGACCTTGGCGAGCACATCGGCGCGCAGGAAGCGCTCGATGAACAGCATGAACAGCACCGAAGGCACCAGCAGGATCAGCGCCGTGATCGAGGCGACCTGATAGTTGCCGCCCATCGCCGCATTGTAGAGCAGCAGCGGCAGCGTGGTGACCTGCGGCACGCCGACGAAGAAGGTCCCGGTGAACTCGTCGAGCGATTCCAGGAAGACGAAGATGCCGCTGGCGATGATGCCGGGGGCAGCGAGCGGCAGCGTCACGGAGAAGAAGGTCTTGAGCGGTGGGGCGCCGATGTTGCGGGCCGCCAGCTCGAGGTCGCGATCGACCGCCGCGAAGGCCGCGGCCGCGATCCAGACCGAATAGACCAGGCCGTGCGCGGCATGGACGAGCACGACGGCGAAGACGGTGCCGTTGATGCCGAGCTGGTAGAAGATGCGCGCGACGTTGATGTAGATCGCGACCGAGGGGAAGGCCTGCGGCAGCAGGAACACGACCATGAAGAGAGCGCGCGCCGGCAGCTTCAGCCGGGCCAGAGCGTAGCCGGCCGGGATCGAGAGCACGAGCGCGACGATCACCGTGAGCACCGCGATCCAGACCGAGGTGGCGAGCGAGGCCATGGCATCGCCGGTCGGGCGGAAGACCTGCTCCCAATAGCGCGTGCCATAGACGACCGGCAGCTTATAGGGCGTGTACCAGCGCTCGGCGACCGACCACAGCGCCAGATTGACCAGCGGCCCGATCAGGAAGAAGGCGAAGGCCGCGAGCGCGAAGGCGGCGAGGACCATGCGCAGGCCGGAGGCGACGCGGATCATGGCGTGCCCTCCTTTGCCATGCCGCGCTTGAGGTAGATGATCGCCGCGCCGGCCGAGATCAGATAGGTGATGACGCCGAGCGCATTGGCCGTGGCGTAGTCGCCATAGGCATTGATGCGGAAGGCCATGTCGACGGTCAGCATCGTCGGCTGCGAGCCCGCCACCATCATCGGCACCGAGAGCACCGAGAGCATCGTCACGAAGGAGAGGACGAGCGCGACGAGGAGCTGCGGCATCACCTGCGGCAGCGCGAGTTCGACGAGGACGCGCATGCGCGAAGCGCCGAGATTGCGGCCGGCCTCAAGCGTGGCGCGGTCGAGCGCGGCGAGCGCGCCGGCCAGCAGCAGCGCGACGAAGGGCGTCTGCTTCCAGACGAAGGTAGCGATGATGCCGCGCCAGTCGAGGAAGCTCACGGCCTGCAGCGGCTCCATCAGCCCCATGGCGACGAAGGAATTGTTCATCAGCCCGTTCTTGGCGAGGAAGGTGCGCATGCACTGCGCCGCGACGATGAAGGGGATGAACAGCGGCCAGCGATAGAGCGCCTTGAGCGTGCCGACGATGTAGCGGTTCTCGCCCAGCGTCAGCGTGCCGGCGATGATGATGGCGGCAAGCCCCGTCAGCAGGCAGGAGGAGAGCACGATGACGACGGTGAAGAGGATGTCGCCGGAATAAAGCTCATAGGCCTTGGCGAAGGCCTGCAGCGAGAAGCCGCCGTCCGGGCCGGTGAAGGCCGAGATCAGCGAAAAGCAGAGCGGATAGAGGAACAGCGCCGCGACGAGCGCGAGCCCGGGCGCGATCAGCAGCAGGGCGAGCTGGCGTTGGGAAAGAGACATCGAACCTGCCGGCTATGCGCGAAAAGGAGAAAGGCCGTCATGGCCGGGCCGGAGAGGCCGTCATGGTCGGGCTTGACCCGACCATCTCGGCAACCAGAGCGAGCTGGTCATGAGATCCTCGGGTCGAGCCCGAGGATGACGGCGGAGGCACTCCGCGAATGACGGCCCTTCGAGAGAACGAACCTCAGTTCGCGACCTTCTTCTCGTAGCCCTCGAGGATGTCGTTGAAGTAGGGCGCGATCGGGAAGGGCTTGGCGTTCTGCGACAGGTCCGTCGGAGTGATGTCGGTGAAGAGCTTGTCCCAGGCGGCCTTGTCGAGCTTGCCTTCGAGGTTCTTGGCGTCGATGCCCGGATACCAGTTGAACTTCTTGACGATGCCGTCAGCCTGGACCTGCGGGCTGGTGGCGAGCGCGATGAACTCTTCCGCCAGCTTCTTCTGCGCCGACTTCTCAGGCACCGCATAGTACATCGGCTGGCCGGGCATGCCGGGCGAGGCGAGCTTCAGCTTCATGCTCGGCGGCAGCTTGCCGTCGGCCTGCCAGGAATAGAACATGTCGACCCAGACCGGGCCCATCGCGATCTCGCCGCGATTGAGCATGTCGAGCGTGCCGGCATTGCCGGGGGTGATCACGGCGTTCTTGTTGAAGTCCTTGAGCTCGCTGAAGGCCGCGTCCCACTTGGCCTTCTCGGCCGCGTCATAGGGGCCCTGGATCAGCTTGTTGGCGTCGCCGCCGAAGGCGTAGACCCAGCCGGCGACGAAGGCGACGCCGGACATGCCGCCCTTGATGCCGTTGTAGCCGAACTGCTTCGGGTTCTTCTTCACCCACTCCTTCAGCTCCGCGAAGTTGGCGGGCGGGTTCTTCAGCATGTCGGCGTTGTAGGCGAGCGCCGTCTGCGACTGGAACATCGGCATGACGTAGCCGGAGACATCCGAGCCGAGCGAGTTCTTGGCCGTCTCGCTGGAGACCAGCTTCGAGGTGTCGACATTGGCCGTGTACTTGTTCAGCAGCCCTTCCTTGACCATCTGGCCGGCGGCCTTCTGATGGATGACGAGCACGTCGAAATCGGTCGCGGCGGCGCCCTTCTGGGCATCGAGCTTCTCATAGATCTTCTGCGAGCCGGAATCGCCGGGGCCGGTGCCGACCGAGACGACCTTCACGCCCGGATGGGTCTTCTCGAACATCGGCCCGAGATAGTCCTTGACGTAGTCGACCATGTTCTGGTCGCCCGCGGAGGCGACGTTGAGGGTCTGCGCGGATAGCGGCGAAGCCACCATCAGCGCAGCGAGCGAGCAGGCAAGCGTGATAATGCGCATGTGTCTGACTCCCTGTCAGGCGGCGATCCCGGCCTCGGTCGCCGGGAAGATGTGAAGGCGCTGCAGCGGGATGCGCAGTCCAACCTTCGTTCCGAGTTCGTGACGGTCGGCGTCGTCGACCGTGATCTGGCGGCCGGCGGCTTCGACCTTGTAGCGGTAGATGCCACCGGGATAGGCGCGCGCGGCGATCGTGCCGGGGACGACGAGATCGCCATCGGCAGCCGTCGCATCGAGCGCGCCGAGGCTCGCGACATCATCGCGGAAATAGGCGAGCGTCTCACCGGCCGGCAGCCCGGCGGCGACTTCGCCCGCAAGGGTCGCGCGGGCTTCGCCGGCAGCGACGGAAGCCCGTCCCTCGCCGCGCTCGATGCGCAGCGGCAGCACGTTCTCCGCACCCATGAAATTGGCGACGAAGGCGCTGGCCGGACGATCATATACCTCTTCCGGCGTCCCGACCTGCGCGGCGCGCCCGGCCTGCATGATGACGAGCCGGTCGGCCATGGTCATGGCCTCCTCGCGATCATGGGTGACATGGACGGCGGTGAGACCGAGCCGCTGCTGGATGGCGCGGATCTCGTGGCGCATCGTCATGCGGATCTTGGCATCGAGGTTCGAGAGCGGTTCGTCGAGCAGCAGGATGCCGGGGTCGATGGCGAGCGCGCGGCCGAGCGCGACACGCTGGCGCTGGCCGCCGGAGAGCGCCGTGACCTTGCGATCCTCATAGCCGGCAAGCCCGAGAAAGCTCAGCATCTGCCCAACCTTGGCCGTGATCTCGGCCTTGGACTTGCCCCGCAGCTTGAGGCCGTAGCCGATGTTCTGCAGCACTGTCATATGCGGCCAGAGCGCATAGGACTGGAACACCATTGCCATGCCGCGCTTCTCCGGCGGCAATCCGGCGACATCCTTGCCGCCGACGACGATCGAGCCGGAGTCGACCGGCACGAAACCCGAGAGGGAACGCAGAAGGGTCGTCTTGCCGCAGCCGGAGGAGCCGAGCAGCGCCGTGAAGCTACCCGGTGCGAAGTCCAGATCGATGCCGTGCAGCACGCGCGTGCCGCTATAGGAGACCTTGAGCGCGCGCACGCCGATGGCCGCGCCACTACCCGCTCTGGCTTGCGTTTCCGGCTGCAAGGTGCCCACTCCCCGCCTTCGTTTTTGTGTCCAGTGAATGGAATTTTTCTTCCATTCACTGGAGTGATTGAAATAAACATTACGTATGGGGCGCACTATGTGCAAGAGCTTTGTGAAACTTGGATGACAGCGCAGATACATTCTCTCTGGCTCATGGCGTCTCCCTCCGACGAGGCGATGCTGAGCGGTCTCGTCGGCGATCTGGCAGGGCGTTTCGGCACCCCCGTCTTCGCGCCACATCTGACACTGCAAGGTGACACGGCGATGCCGACCGCTGCGCTGGAGCGAGCGATCGCAGCTGCTGCGGAAACGGTCGCGGCCTTCTCGGAACCCGTCGCGCTGGTCGAAGGGAGCGAAGCCTTCTTCCGTTCGTTCTATGCCCGTTTCGCAATCTCGCAGCCGCTTGCGCAGCTTAAGCGCGCGCTCGATCCGGAAGGCCTCGACAGCTTCATGCCGCATGTTTCGCTGCTCTATGGACCTGTCGAAGCGGCGGCCAAGGCAGCTGCGATCGCGGAAGTGCATGCACGTCTCGCCGGCCGGGCGATCCATTTCGACCGGATCGGCATCGTGACGTCGGGACAGGAGATCCCGATCGCGGAGTGGCGGGTGGTCGCGAGCGTCGCCCTGCGCGGCCTGAGCCAGGCCGCTACTCGCCGGTCAGCTCGCGATTGCGGCGGCTGACCTCGTCGCTATAGCGCTTGATCGCATGCGCCTCGCTGAGGATGCCGACGAGGCGACGGCTGTCGCGATCGGCGACGACCGGCAGCGCCTCGCTCTCCGACTCGTCGAAGAGCTTCAGCGTGTCGCGCACCGACATGTCGGCCAGCAGCATGCGGTCGGGATTGCGCAGGAGATGGCGCACGGTGCGCGGCGCCGGCTCGGCCTCCGCCTCCTCGTCCAGCGCCGCGTCCGGCTCGTAGAGCGCGCCCGGCGGCACCATGCCGGCATAGGCCTCGCCGGGGCCGATCGCGACGAGATAATTGGTGGAACCCGGCGGGTATTTCAGCCGGGCTTCGGCGATGGTGGCGTCGGCTGCGATCTTCGGCACCTCGATACGCATCATGTTGCCGGCGGTGAGGTCCCGCATCCAGCCGACATCATGGGCGCCGCGGATGCTCTCGCCGCGCAGATGGAAACGCCAGGTCGCGAAGGAGAAGCCGAACAGGCGGCGCGTGACGAGCGAGGCCGCGCCGGCTGCGCCGACGACGGCGAGCGTCAGCTTGAGATCGCCTGTCATCTCGAGCGCGAGCAGCGCCATGGTCATCGGCCCGCCGACGACCGAGACCGCAAGCGAGCTCATGCCGACGAGGGCAAAAAGGGTCTCGTGACCGGCGAGGTTCGGGAAGGCGAGCGTCAGCACGCCGATGAAGAGGCGCCCGGTCAGCACACCGAGGAGCAGCGAGGCGAAGAACAGGCCGCCGCGGAAGCCCGAGCCGATCGATATGGAGGAAGCCAGCGCCTTGGCGACGAGCACCAGGGCAAAGAGCGCCAGGTCCCGGTCCGCTCCGAGATAGAGATTGATGGCGCCATGGCCGGCCGAGAACACCGAGGGGCTCCAGATCGCCAGCGCACCGACGAGGAGGCCGCCGAAGGCCGGCCTCAGCCATGTCGGGATCCGCGAACGCCGGAACCCGGCCTCGACGAAGGCGGCGGCGCGCATGACGACGATGCCGGCGAGCCCGCACGCCGCGCCCAGCAGGACGACGAGCGGCAGATCGGAGATGATGATCGGCCCGATCGGCGGCACTTCGACCGCGAGCAGCGAGGGCGCGAGCAGGCTGTGGGTCACGGTCGCCATGAAGGTCGCCGCCATAACCGGCACGAAGGCCGCGATCGCGTAGCTGCCGAGGATGAGTTCGAAGGCATAGAAGGCGCCGGTCAGCGGCGCATCGAAGGCAGCCCCGATGGCGCCGCCGGCGGCGCAGCCCACCATCAGGCGCATATCCGCCCGGCGCAGGCGCAGGCGGCGGCCGATATGGGAGGCGAGCCCGCTCGCGGCCTGGGTATAACCGGCTTCCAGGCCGACCGAGGCGCCCGCGCCGCTGGAGCCGATGGTCTGCAGCGCGACGAAAACGCTGTCGCGCAGCGACATGCGCCCGCCATGCAGCGCATTGGCCTCTATCGGGTCGACGGGCTGCTTGCGTCGGCGGAAGAACAGCCAGGATGCCACGCCGATGGCGAGACCGCCGAGGATGGGGCCGACGAGCGCCCGCCAGGCGGGGATCGTCGTGCTGAGCGACAGGCGCTGGCTATGCGCGAGACCGAAGATCAGCTCGTGCAGCAGCTGGGTCGCGAAGGACATCGCCAGCACGATCAGCCCAGCGAAGACGCCGACCACCGACGCCAGCACAACGACGCCGATCTCGCTCGAACGGATGAGCGCGCGCCAGCCCTGCGGCGCATCGCCCGCTCCGGCGGTTGCTGGGGTGGCTTTCACAGTGATCAAGGCAAGGCCCGTCAGGCTCGTTCGTCACATCCTCCCGCGGTCGCATATCGTCGCGGCCAGAACAAGACGCGCAGGCGATGCCGCGCCTGCGCCTGCCGCGGGGCCGCTACGAGACCGGCACGGCGAGCCCCGTCTTCACCCGGTCCATGGCGACGAAGCTGCGGAACTTGCGGATATTGGAATTGGCGAAGAAGAGCCGACGCGTCAGCGCCTCATAGGCCGCCATGCTCGGCACCAGCACCACCAGCATGAAATCGACCTCGCCGGTGACGTAGTAGCATTGCTGCACTTCGGGTGCCGCGAGGAAGGCCGTCTTGGCCGCGTCGATATCGACAGCCGTCTCGCTGACCAGCTCGACCTCGACGAAGAGCGTGATCGGATGGCCGAGCGCCGCCGGATCGACCACCGCGACATTGGCGCGGATGACGCCGCTCGCCTCCATCCGGCGGATGCGGCGCTGCACGGCCGGGGCCGAGAGATTGACGCGCTCGCCGATCACACGCTGCGGCGTGGTGTTGTCCTGCTGGAGGATGGCGAGGATGGCGCGGTCGAAGGCGTCGAGATCGTGAGCGGCAGGCTCGGGCATGGCGCGTCCTGAGAAAGAAACTTGCATCGGCTTGGCGGAAATCCAGCGCCTATTTCGCCGCGCTTGCAATATCCATTCATGAGCACGCACCGAGGTCGCCATGTTCCTGCTCAACCACCATCCCGACTACCGCTCCGCTCTCCATCCCGAGGATGTCGAGACGCTCGGTCCTTCGGGTGCTGATGCGATCGAGGCGCATCTCGCCCAACGCCGGAACCATGCCCCGACGCCGCTGCACAGCCTGCCCGGCCTCGCTGCTGCGCTCGGGATCGGCGCGCTCTTCATCAAGGATGAGGGGCAGCGCCTCGGCCTCGGCAGCTTCAAGGCGCTGGGCGGTGCCTATGCGGTGATCCGGCTGGCTCTGGAGGCCGCTTCCGAAAAGCTCGGCCGCCCCCTGAGCGATGCCGACATGAACGACCCCGCTGTCCGCACCGTGGCCGCCGGAATGACCTTCGCCTGCGCGACCGACGGCAATCACGGCCGCTCGGTGGCGCAGGGCGCCGAGCTGCTCGGCGCCAAGGCGGTGATTTTCGTCCATGGCGGCGTCAGCGACGAACGCGTCGCGGCGATCGCCCGCTTCGGCGCGCAGATGGTGCGGGTTTCCGGCACCTATGACGATTCCGTCGTCGAGGCGGCGCGTGTCGCGACCGCGCAGGGCTGGACCATCGTCTCCGACACCTCCTGGGACGGCTATGAACGCATTCCCGGTCTGGTCATGCAAGGCTACACCGCCATCGCATGCGAGGCGCTGGCGCAGATGCCAGCGCAGCCGACCCACATCTTCGTGCAGGCCGGCGTCGGCGGCATCGCGGCGGCGCTTGCCGCGCAGATGCAGACGCGCTTCGGCGATGAGCGGCCGTTCTTCACCGTGGTCGAGCCGTCGCGGGCGGCCTGCATCTTCGAAGCGGCACGGCTGGGCCGGCCGGTCAAAATCGCCCATGGCGCGCCGACCGTGATGGCGATGCTCGAATGCTACGATCCCTCGCCGCTGGCTCTGCGCGTGCTCTATCGCGCCGCCGACGCCTTCCTGACGGCGGAGGATTCCGATGCCGTCGAGGCGATGAACCGCCTCGCCCGCCCCGTCGCGGGCGATCCCGCCATCGTCGCTGGCGAAAGCGGAGCGGCCGGGCTCGCCGGGTTGATCGCGGCGCTGCGCAACCCTGAAACGCGGGCGGCACTCAAGCTCGACGCCTCCTCGCGCGTCTTCCTGGTCAACACGGAGGGCGCGACCGACCCCGTTCGCTACGCCGAGCTGGTCGGCCTCGAGCCGGCCGAGGTTGCGGCATGACCGCATCGGCGCAGGTCCAGCCCGAGCGGCTGACGCTCTTTTCGCAGAGCCATTCGCCCTATGCGCGCAAAACGATCGTCTTCGCGCATGAGGCCGGCATCGCCGATCGTCTCGTCATCATCGATCATGAAACCAGCCCGACCAACCGCAATCCGGCCGTCTTCGCGGTCAATCCGCTCGGCAAGGTGCCCGTGCTGATCACGCCCGAGGCCGGAGCGATCTTCGATTCGCTGGTGATCTGCGACTATCTCGACGCGCTGCACACGGGGCGCAGGCTGATCCCCGCCACTGGGGCCGAGCGCTGGCAGGCGCTGCGGCTGCATTCCGTGGCGCAGGGGCTGTGCGATGCAGGCATCGCGCTGCGCTGGGAAACGCTGCGGCGGCCGGAGCCTCTGCGCTACCCGCCACTCCAGGAGGGACAGACTGCGAAGCTGCTCGAATCCTATGACCTGCTGGAGCAGCAAGCGCCGTTCGACGGCCCCGTCGATGTCGGGCAGATCGGGCTGGCAACGGCGCTGGCCTGGCTGGAATTCCGTGCGCTGCCGGATTTCCGGGCCAGGCGCCCCCGGCTGGCGCGCTGGTACCAGGAATTCTCCGAGCGTTCCTCGATGCGTGCCACGGCCTATCACGGCGAGACACAGGACGGCCCCGCGCCGACCCCGATTGCCGGATAACGCGTTGGCGTCGTAGCAGGGGCGCGCAGCCGGATCCGGCTGCGCCGGAGGCCGTTCATGAAGCTTCGTCCCGATACGCTGGCGATGACCGCCGTCCTCGCCATGCTGACGGCGCTCGGCCCGCTCTCCACCGATTTCTACCTGCCTTCGCTGCCCGAGATCGCGCGGGTGATGGAGACGGATGTGGCGGGCGCGCAGGCAACGCTCTCCTCCTTCCTGTTCGGCTTCGCCGCCGGGCAGATCTTCTGGGGGCCGCTCTCGGACCGCCTCGGCCGCAAGCCTGTCCTGCTCGCGGGCTTGAGCCTCTTCACGCTGGCGACGCTGGTCTGCGCGCTCGCGCCTTCGATCGGGGCGCTGACATTTGCGCGGGCTCTGCAAGCGCTCGGTGCCTCCGGCCCGATCGTGCTCGGGCGCGCCATGGTACGCGATCTCTATGACGGCCCGCGCGCCGGGCGGGAACTCGCGCGCATGGGCATGATCATGGGCCTCGTCCCAGCCGTCGCGCCGGTGCTCGGCGGCGTGCTGCAGGTCGCCTTCGGCTGGCGCTCGACCTTCCTCGCCTCGCTCGCCTTCGGGCTTGCTCTCGCCGCCGTCATCATGACCGTGATGCCGGAGACGCTGCGCGTGCGCTCGCCGCAGCCGCTCTCAGCCGTAGCGATCTTCCGCGGCTTCGGCGTCCTGCTGCAGAACCGCGCCTTCCGCGTCTATGTCGCGCTGACGGCCCTGGCCTATGCCGGCCTCTTCGCCTTCATCTCCGGCTCGTCCTTCGTGCTGATCGGCATCTATGGGCTGACGCCGGTCGCGTACGGCTTCTCCTTCGGCTTCGGCGTGCTCGGCTACATCACCGGCACGATCATCGCGCAGCGCCTGGTCGGGCGGCGCGGCATGGACGGCGTCATCGCCATCGGCGTCGCCTGCCTCGCCGGAGGCGGTCTCGCAATGCTGGTCGGCGTGCTCACCGGTTTCGGCGGGGCGGCAGGCGTCGTCGTGCCGATGGCGCTCTATGCCTGCGGCGTCGGGCTCACCATGCCGCAGGCCCAGGCCTCGGCGATGATGCCCTTCCCGGACCGGGCCGGCGCCGCCTCGTCCTTCAACGGCCTGTGCCAGATGCTGCTCTCGGCCTGCGTCGGGCTGCTCGTCGGCCATCTTCTCAAGAACGCGGCGCTGCCGCTGCCGCTGGTGATGTCGACGCTCGGTGTCGCCGCCCTCGTGCTGTTCCGGGCGACGCGCTCCATCCGAGGGGCGAAGGCCTAGGCTGGATCAGCCGCCGAAGAGCCGCTCGAAGAAGTTGCGCTCCTGCGGCGCCGGTTTGACCCAGGCGCGATCCGAGCTGGCCGGCTGGGCCGGCGCCGGAGTGCCGGCATCGGCCACCGGCGCGCCGTCGCCGAAGATCGTCTTCGGCGCGCCCTGCCAGAGGCCTCCGGGCAGCGGAATGGGCTGCGCGCCGGCATGGGCGGCCTTCATGTACTTGCCCCAGATCTCGCCGGGCAGGCCGGCGCCGGTCACGCGCTTCATCTTCGAATTGTCGTCGTTGCCGACCCAGACGGCCGTGACGAGCTTGGCGGTGAAGCCGATGAACCAGGCGTCGCCGTAATCCTGCGTCGTGCCGGACTTGCCGCCGACCTGCCAACCCGGGATGTTGAACTTGCTGCCGGTGCCGCCGTTCATCACGCCGTTGAACATCGTGTCCATCATCGCGAGCTGTTGCGGCTGGATGACCTGGCCGAGACCCGCGGCCTTGCGGGCATAGACGACCTTGCCATTGGTCTGGCGCACCTCGCGGATGACATAGGGCAGCACCGACTGGCCGCCATTGGCGAAAGTGGCGTAGGCAGCGGTCATCTCCAGCGGCGTCACCTCCGAGGTTCCTAGCGCCAGCGACAGGTTCGGCTGCAGGGCCGAGGAGATGCCGAGGCGCTGGGCGGTGCGGACGACTTCCTTGGGCGTCACCTCCTGGATCAGCCGGGCGGCGACCGTGTTGAGCGAATGCTGCATGGCCGTCGCCAGCGTCACCGGACCGCGGAAGGTGCGGGAATAGTTCTCCGGCTCCCAGCCCTTGATCGAGACCGGCGCGTCGTCACGGATCGTGTCCGGCGTCATGCCTTTCTCGATCGCGGTCAGATAGACGAAGGGCTTGAAGGAGGAGCCCGGCTGGCGCCGCGCCGCCGTTGCCCGGTTGAATTGGCTCTTGGTGTAGTCCCGCCCGCCGATCAGCGCGCGGATCGCTCCATCAGGCGCGAGCGACACCACCGCGCCCTGCGAGGCGTTGAGCTTCGCACCCTGTGCGGAGAGCGCATCGACCAGGGTCGTCTCGGCGCTGGCTTGCAGCTTGGTATCGAGGGTGGTGAGTACGGTCACGTCGCCCTCGACCGCGCCGATGAAGTCATCGAGCACGTCCATGACGTAGTCGGCGGCATAGTTGACCGAACCGGCGCCGACGCGCTCGGGCACCTCGGCCGGCGTGGTCAGCGCGGTCTTGGCCGCCGCCTGCGAGATGAAGCCCTGCTCGGCCATCGCCGAGATGACGAGCTGGGCGCGCTTCTCGGCAGCATCCGGGTTGCGGTTGGGCGCCAGGCGGGAGGGCGCCTGGACGAGGCCGGCGAGCATCGCCGCCTCCGCGATCGTCACCGAGCGCGCCGACTTGTTGAAGTAACGCTGTGCCGCTGCCTCGACGCCATAGGCGCCCGAGCCGAAATAGACCCGGTTGAGGTAGAGCTCGAGGATCTGATCCTTGGTGTAGGTTCGCTCCAGCCAGAGCGCCAGGATCGCCTCCTGGATCTTGCGGGCGGCGGTGCGCTCCTGCGTCAGAAACAGGTTCTTGGCGAGCTGCTGCGTCAGCGTCGAGCCGCCCTGCATGCCGCTCCGGCCGCGCAGGTTGGTGACGATGGCGCGGGTGATGCCGACCGGGTCGATGCCGAAATGCTCGTAGAAGCGTCGGTCTTCGATCGCGACGAAGGCCCTCGGCAGATAAGGCGGAATTTCGCCGATCGTGACGGTGCGCCCGCCGGTCTCGCCGCGATTGGCGAGGAGCGAGCCGTCGGCCGCGAGGATCGCGATGTTCGGCGGTCGCTTGGGGACGGTGAGCTGATCGATCGGCGGCAGCTGCGAAGCGTGATAGGCGATGAACCCGCCGAGCCCGATGGCGCACCACAGGCCGAGCACCATCGTCCAGTAGAACAGCCCGCCGAGCAGCGAACGCCGCCGGCGCCCGCGGCGCTTGCCGCCGCCTCCCCCGCCGCTGCGCTTGTTGCGCACGGGCTGGCTGCGCGGCTGCGGGCGCGGCGCAGCGCGGTGGCGGTGAAGCGGGCGATCGTCGTCAGAAACGCGCATGTCGAAATCGTCGCGGCTCGCGCCGCTCTCGTCGTCGAAGGACGGCTCGCGCCGCTCGCCCCGTTTGGTCCGGTCGTTCATCCTGCCCCGTTTCGGCCGACACGCCGCCTTCGCAAATGCGGTCAGGTCACACAGGATTCAAACATGGCGCTTTTAAGGGACGGTTAAGGGTGCGGCGCGGCAAGGAGGACACAGCCGTCGCGAGAACGTGATCAAACTTGCAAATGCGCAAACGAAATCGTCATCGAACGGGATATTGCGCAAAATCTGAAGCCCTGCCTACAAGCCGGGCGGGAAACGCGCAGGAACCTATCGTCTTTCGTTTCGTTTTCTCCGACAGAGGACACAGATGAACTCGCTCAATCGCTATGCGCCGCATGTACTCGGCCTGCTGCGTATCGTCACCGCACTGATCTTCATCCTGCACGGCACGCAGAAGCTCTTCGGCTTCCCGGCCCCACCGGCCAGTGGCGCGCTGCCCTCGGCCTTTACGCTCATGTGGTTCGCGGGCACGCTCGAACTGGTCGGCGGCCTTTTGATGCTCGTCGGTTTCCAGACCCGGATCGTCGCCTTCGTGCTCTCGGGCCAGATGGCCTTCGCCTACTGGATGGCGCATGCGCCGAAGAGCCTCTACCCGGCTCTCAACGGCGGCGACGCCGCGATCCTCTACTGCTTCGTCTTCCTCTACTTCGTCTTCGCCGGCTCGGGCGCCTTCGCGGTCGACAAGCAAAGCCGCGCCTGAGAACCAGAATTCAAAGGCCTCCGGCTCGACGAATCGAAAAGGCCCGCTTTCAACCGAAAGCGGGCCTTCTTCATAAGGAATTCGCGAGGGCTCAGACTGCGGCCGAAATCCAGCGCGACAGATCGCTCTTCGGCGCGGCGCCGACCTTCTGCGAGGCGAGCTTGCCGTCCTTGAACAGCATCAGCGTCGGGATCGAGCGAATGCCGAACTGCGCCGGGATCTGCTGATTCTCATCGACGTTCATCTTGACGATCTTGACCTTGCCGTTGAGCTCGGTCGCGATCTCCTCGAGCGCCGGGCCGATCATGCGGCAAGGGCCGCACCATTCCGCCCAGAAATCCACCACAACCGGCTCGGACGACTTCAGGACATCGGCCTCGAAGCTCTGATCGGTTACCTTGCTCGTTGCCATGACTGGCCGCCTTTCGGTTTCAACGGGCGGCAGTGCCACCCTTCGCCAGCGAAGCTATGAACGCCCGCCCCTCCGGTCAAGGCGCGTGCATCGCAGGGCTGAGGCGAGGCCGGCGCGTCACGAGCCGCCCGAGACCAGGCTCGCGCCGACATTGATCGCCATGGCCAGGATCGAGGTGTTGAAGACGAAGGCGAGGACAGAATGCAGCAGCACGACGGCGCGCGCCTGCCGCGTCGTCACGCCGATGTCCGAGGTCTGCGAGGTGCAGCCGATCGTGTAGGAGAAATACAGGAAATCGACGTAGTTCGGATCGGTCTTGCCCGGAAAATCGAGGCAGGGCTTGGCCTTGCCACCGCGATAGTAGATGCCGGCGTAGTGCAGCGTGAAGAAGGCGTGCAGCAGCGTCCATGAACACAGGATCGTGACACCGCCCAGTGCGAGATGGGAGCCGCGCTCGCCGGCCGGAACCGCCCCGATGCCGCTGAGCTGAACCACGATGGCGACCAGGCTGGCGCTCGCCGCCAGGCAGGCGATGATGAGGATGGCGAAGGCGCCCTCGTCCTGCCGCTCGGCCCGCGCCCTGATCTCGTCGACCGACTCGGTGAACATCGTCGAGCCAAGCAGGCCGAGATAGAAGATCGCGCCGGCATCCCAGGCCACCAGGAAGCGCGTTGCCCACCGCCAGTCGCCGGGTAGCAGCGCCGCCAACCCCACGCCGGCACCCAGGGCCGCCAGAAGCCGCGGACGCAGCAGCAAGGATGGCAGGAGCTTCATGGCCGGGACGATCCCTAGAGCATTTTCGAGCGAAGCGGACACCGATTCGCGTGAAGAAAATGCGATAAAACAAAGAGATAGAGCACTTCCGCGTTTCGGAGAAGCGCGGGAGTGCTCTAGGAGAGGCCGACGCTATCGTTCGCCGCCGTACCGGCCAAGGCGAGAAGCGCCGCGTCGAGTTGCGCGGCAGCAAGCTCGAAATGGGCGAGATTCGCGGTGTAGACGACCAGCGCCCGGATTGTCCGACCCGGATAGATCTCCCGCATCAGCGCGGCATAGGCCGCGAGCTGCGCCAGCGTCCCGGCCGAAATCGCATCGGCTCGCTCCGGCGGCCGGGCCGTCGTCTTGAAATCGGCGATGACGACGCTGTCGGCCGTGACGGCCAGGCGGTCGATCCGGCCCGATACCGCGCGCACCGCACCGTCCGGCAAGCGGATGGCGCCGGCAACGGGCACCTCGGCCAGCGCCCCTTCGGCGAAGAGTGCGGCAAGGGCGGGCTCATCCAGCAGAGCAAGCGCCTGGGCGACGATGCGGGCTCGCCGTTCCGGGGGCAGCGCGCCGCCGCGCGCCTGCGCCAGCGCCTCGGCCGCCCCGGCGCGACGCTCGACCGGCGCATCAGGCAGGAGCTGGAGCAGGAGATGCGCCAGCCGGCCGGCGGCAGCCGCCTCCGCGAGGAACGGGCCGTCGCCCGGCCGCTCCTCGCCATCGGCTGCCGAGAGGGCGCTCGACGGCTTCAACGGCGGCGCGGGCTCGGCCTCGCGCGCAACCGGCTTCGTCAGCCAGATGGGCGGCGCCAGGGTCGGCTCGCCTCCAGGAGCTTCGATCTCCTCGCCCATCGAAACAGGCGGCGTGACGGAGAAGCGCAAGACCGCCTCCTCGCCCTCGCCGATCTGGCGCAAGCCCGCCTCCGACTGGGCGAGCCCTTCCGCAATCATCGCGTACCAGCTTCCGGCCGGCGCCTCGCCCTTGGGCTGCGCGCCGCAGACGATCAGGCGATCCTCGGCGCGAGTCATGGCGACATAGAGCAGGCGGTGATGCTCCTCGACCATCTGCGCGACGACGATGGCCTTGGCCGCGGCGGTCGCCTGCGTGTCCTCGGCGCTCGCCGGTGGCCAGATCGGGACGAGGCCCGTGCGCAGCGCCGGCACGGCGAGGATCTTCGGCAGGCGCTTGGCGCCGGGCTCGACGCCGAGATCGGCGAGGATCACGATCTTCGCCTCGAGTCCCTTCGAGCCATGGACGGTCATGACACGGACCTCGCCGGCACTGGCCGAGAGGTCGCGCTTCACGTCGGCGGCGCTGCCGGTGACGTGCTGGAGGAAGCCGGCGAGCGAGGGGCCGTAGCGCCGCTCATGGTCGAGCGCGGCGTTGAGGAAGGCATCGAGCGCATCGCCCGCTTCAGCGCCGAGCCGGGCCAGAGCGAGATTGCGCCCGCCGCCGGGGCCGAGCAGCCCGGCGAAGAAGCGGAAAGGGCCGGAACGGCCGGCCTCGCGCGCCCAGCCGGCGAGCTTGGCTTCGGCAGCGGCATAACGCGGCTCGCTCGCCGCAGCTTCCTGCAGGGCAGCTCGGAGCGAACCCGTGCGGCCGGGCGCGAGCCGCAGCAGATCGTCGTCGTTCAGGTCGATCAGCGGCGTCTTCAAAGCGGTGGCGAGCGTCAGGTCGTCGTCCGGCAGCAACAGCGCCCGGCCGAGCACGACGAGATCCTCCACCGCCGGATGCTCGGCCAACGTCAGCCGGTCACGGCCGGTGACGGGCACGCCGGCATCCTTCAGCGCCTTGACGATCGCCTCGAAGAGAGCGCCGCGCTGGCGCAGCAGGATCATCACGTCGCCGGCGGCGAAGGGGTTGCCGCGGTCGTCGCGGCGGTCGCGATGCCAGCGCTGCAAGGTCCGTGCGATGCGTTCGGCGAGCTTTACCGTGCCGCCGCGCCGCTCCGGCGCATCGACCGGCGTGGTCCAGGCGTCCGGCGGCTCGCCGGTGTCGTTGGCAGCTACAGGCCAGATATCGACCGTTCCGGGCGCGCTGCGGCGCACCGTGTCGTGCATCTCCGGCCGTGCGGCGCCGTCGAAGACGAGACCGCGCGCATGGTCGGGCAAGGCGAAGACCGCATCCACCGCTTGCATGATATCCGGTGCCGAGCGGAAGGAGGTGTTGAGGCTGATCGCCTCGAAGGCGAGTTCCGCCTCCGCGACGCGCCGGCCGAGCGCACGGCGCTCCTCGCTGAAGGCGGCGGGCGCGGCACCCTGGAAACCATAGATCGACTGCTTCTCGTCGCCGACCACGAAGATCGTACGCGGCTTCGGCCTGAGGTCGCCGCCGCCGGTGAATTCCTCGGCGAGCTTGCGCAGGATCGCCCATTGCGCCTCGCCGGTGTCCTGCGCCTCGTCGAGCAGGATGTGGTCGATGCCGGCATCGAGCTTGTAGAGCACCCAGGCCGCCTCGACCCGCTCAAGCAGCGAGCGCGTCCGGGCGATCAGGTCGTCATAATCGAGCAGCGAGCGCAGGCTCTTCTGGCGCTGGTAGGAGGCAAGCATGCGCGTGACCAGCAAAGCGAGCGCCGCGCTGCGGTCGCGGATCGCGATAGCGTTGACCGCGTCCGCCGCCGTCAGCAGGCAGGCGGCGAGAGCCTCCAGCGTCGCCAGCACGGCGCCGTCGAATTCGGATTTGCCCTTGCCGCGGATGTTCGCATTGATCGTGCCGGCCTCGGTGATGAAACCGCGCCTACAGAAGGCAATGGGGTCGCCGTCGTCCTGCCCGGCAAGCAGGGCGCGCAGGTTCGCGGCGAGGTTCTGACGCGTCGCGCTGCCGGCCTGCAACGCCTCGATCAGCGCTTGCAAACCCGGCAAGGCGGCAAACTCGGCGCGGAACTGGCGCTTCACCGTGTCGGCATCGAGATCCGCGTCGATGCCGAGGAAGGCGGCGATGCCTGCTTTCATCACAGCAGGGTCGCGGGCACGGCCGTTCTCGTCACTGAACAGCGCGCGTTGGCGCAAAGCCTCCTGCACCATCGTCTCGAAGGAATCCTGCGCCGCGAGCTGCGCCAGCAGATCGAGCGCGCGGGCCTCCGCTCCGCCCGGATTCGCGGCGACCAAGGCCAGCAATTCGCGCCGCGCCTCGCGCAGCATCTCGGCCTGGGCGAGATCATCCGCCACCTCGAAGCGCGGCGGCACATTGGCCTCGAAGGGCGCGGCCTGCAGCACGCGGGTGCAGAAGGCGTGGATCGTCTCGATGCGCAGCCCGCCCGGCGTCTCCAGCGCCTCGGCGAAGAGACGGCGCGCCTTGGCGCGCTCCGCCGCAGCGGGAACACGACCGGTCAGATTGGTCAGCTCTCTCGCAAGGACGGCCTCATCCAGCGTCGCCCAGGTGCCGAGCGCCTTGAAGATGCGGTTCGCCATGTTGGCGGCGGCCGCCTTGGTATAGGTGATGCAGAGCATGCGGCTCGGCTGCACACCGTCGAGCAGGAGCCTGAGGACGCGGTTGACCAGCACATGGGTCTTGCCGGAGCCCGCATTGGCCGAGACCCAGGCCGAGAGGCCGGGATCGGCGGCCAGCGATTGGCGCTGGTTGGTCAGCGGCGGGACGATCCAGCCCGGCTTCACGCCTCGCCTCCTTCGTCGCCGCCGGGCGCAGCCGACCATTCCTTGACCCGGGCCAGGTGATCATAGGGGCTGGCGTAGCGGATGTAGTCCGGCGCGCGGCGGGAGACATAGGCCTCGCGGCCGGAGCGCAAGGCATCGACGTGCTTGAGCAGGTTCTCGAGATGGCGCGCCGCGACATCGGCCAGCGGCTCGCCGTCGAAATCGAGCGGCTTGTCCTTGGCCCAGCCCTTCGGGTCGTGGTGGAGCTTCATGTAGATGACAGCCTCGACCGGCGTCGGCCCCGCGAGCCCCTTGAAGCCGGAGCGCGCCGCGAGCTCGGCTTCCAAGGTCAATTGCGGTGCGAATCCTTTTTCGACCTGCGCCTTGCTCGGCGGCGCACCGGTCTTGAAATCGACGATGCGCAGCGCCGGCTCACGCGTCAGCTCGATGCGGTCGGCGCGGCCGCTGAGCCGGAATTCGCTGCCGTCGGCCAGCTTGAAACTCGCCCCGGTGAACAGCTCGACGCCGATGCGAGCGATAACGGGCCGCCGGCGCTCCTCCCAGCGGATGTAATGCCCGGCCGTCAGCAGGAAGCGCGGCCACCAGAAAGCGCGTACCTCCGGCACGTCGTCGAAGTCGCGGAACAGCCTGTCGCCGATGGCGATAAACTGTCCCAACGCGTCCGCCGGCAGTTGCTCGGGATAGGTCGCGGTGAAGCTCTCGACGATATCGTGCAGCAGCCGGCCACGATCCTGCGCGGTCGGATCCTCGATCAGCGCGTCGAGCGCATCGAGCTTCAGGATCTTGCGGGCGTGGATCTGGTAGGGGTCGCGATAGAGCGTCTCGACCTCGGTGACGCTGAGCGAGAGCGGCTGCAATGCGCGCGGCGGGCGCGGCGCCGGCCGCGCGACCGGCTTCGCGGCTGCGGGGGCGCTCAAGAGCGCAGCGAGTCCGCGCAGACGGTCCCCGTCCGTGCGCGCCCTGCTCCATGCCTCCTTCGGCGTCACCGCCTGCAAGCGCTGCCAGAAGCGCGAGGCGATGGTCTCGGCCTCGCCGACCTTGCGCGGCCGCGTCAGCGTGATCTCGCGCGCCATCAGCGCCTGAACGAAATCATGCGCGGTCTGGCCGATGCGGCGCTCCGGCGGCGACAAGCCGAGCTCGGCGCGCATCGGCCGGTTGATGAAGGAATCGGTCGTGGTCTGCGGCGGCCAGACCGTCTCGTTCAAGCCGCCGAGCACGACATGATCGGCTTCGAGCAGGCGTGCTTCGAGCAGTCCCCAGATCGCCACGCGCGGATGGCCCGGTGTCGCCCGCTTGACCGCTCGCTCGGCGAGCAGGCCGTCGAGAATCGCGACGAAATCCTGCGGCCGTCCGCCGGGCGGCATGACTTCCTTCGCCCCGTCGAGTTCGTCGAACAGCCCGGCCAGCGCCTCGCCGTCAGGGCCGACGAAAGCGAGCGGCGTGCCGGCCTCCGTCGCGCTGACAGCGGTGACGGCCGCCCGTGCGGCTACGGCGACAACGGCAAGCGAGGGCTCGCCGAGGAAAAGCGCTTCGAGCAGCGGCGCGCAGGCTGCTTCCAGCGCATGGAGCACGCTCGCCGCAGCGGCTGCATCCTCCCCCGTCAATCGTTTACGCGGGCCGGGAACGTGTCCGGCCTCGCGCAGCTCGTTCCACTGAGCGAGCGCGACATGCAGGCCCGCCAGCCCCCGGCCGACGGCATTGCCGCGCCAGCAGCCGATCTCCAGCGCCGCGGCGCCCCGCGTCAGGGCTTCCCGGCCCAAGCCCAGCCGGCAGAGCGGATGACCAAAGAGCGGGACGAGCGAGGCCGGCGTCATATGTCCCAAGGCCGCTTCAAGGATCAGCCGCAGCAGCGACCCGGCCGGCCATCGGCCGAGCGGCTGGCCGGCGGAATCATCGACCTCGACGCCCCAGCGCGCGAGTTCGACGGCGACGCGCTCGGCAAGGCCGCGATCCGGCGTGACCAGCGCGGCCCGCGCCTGCGGCCGCTCCAGCGTCTCGCGCAGTGCGATGGCGACAGCGAGCGCCTCCTCGCGCTCGTCGGCCGTCTCGACGATACGCAGTCCGGCGAAGCCTGCTTCCGCCTCGCCGGGCGCGAAGCGCTGGCCGAGGCTGGCCCAGAGTTCCGTCACCGAGGCCGGCAGCATCGCCTCGCGCAGCAGCTCCCCCCGTGCATGGCGTGCCGCGTCGGGCACAGCAAGTTCGCGGACATCGGCGCGCTCGGCTCGAAGCGTCTCCATCAGCTGATGCAGCGCCGCCTGCGGATGCGACGGGGCGGGTTCCTTGGCGATGGCGTTCCAGGCGCGCTCGTCCAGCCCGAGATCCAGGCCGGGCAGGATGACCGCCCCGCTTGGAAGCCGAGCGATGGCCGAGAGCAGCCGCGCCGTGGCCGGGACGGTGCCGGTCGAGCCTGCGGCGATGATCGGCCCCCTCGCCCCGCCCGCGAGCAAGCGCTCGCGCTCGGCTGCCAGCATGCGATTGCGAAACTCGGCCGGGTCGATCGCGCCTTGATCAGCAAGGATCTGCGGCCAGGCCTCGCCGAGGATGGCGAGGAAGCTGGCATTGAGCTGCCAGACCCTGTCGAAACGGGCGGCGTCGAGGCCGGCGAGCTTCTCGACCGGCACGCCTTCGGTCTGCATCTGGTCGAGCAGGGCGGCGAGATCGCCGGCGAGTCCATAGGCCTCCCCCAGCGTGGCCGGCACCAGCGACGGCTCGGAAGGGTCAAGCCTGAGATGGCTGCGGTTGGCGGTGCGACCCCAGGCGTCGACGAGCCGGGTCAGCAGCATGCGGCGCTGCAGCGGCTCGACCGGAGCGAGACGCTCGCCCGTCCAGGCACCGGAGCCGATCAGCGCCGTCTCGGCTTCGTCGACATCGCCGAGCGGAACGATGCGCGGCAGCAGCAGCGGCTTGCCGCCGAGCTTCTCGGCCAGGATCGCGGTGAAGGCGCGGGCAGCGCGACGGGTCGGCAGGTAAAGCGTCGCCCGTGCCATCGCGGCCGGATCGGCCGGGTCATGGACGGGCCCCAGCCGCCCATCCAGCATCGCCCCCGCAAGCACCTCGAGGAAGGGTGCGCCGGCGGGTATGCTGAACAGGTTGAGCTCAGGCATCGACCGGCTGTGCGGCGAAGGCAGCCTCGGCCGGCGCGATCGCCTCGGGCGTGCCGACATGCAGCCAGCGCCCCTCCAGCACCTCGCCGAACAGGCGGCCGCTGGCGATGGCGCGGTCGAAGAGCAGGTTCAGCGAGAACGGCCCCTCGGGCGTCTCGGCGAAGAGCTCCGGCTTCAGGATGGCGACGCCGGCATAGACCCAGGGTGCGCTCGCTGCCGCGCCGCGACGGGTCAGGCGGCCGTCCTCTCCGAGGAAGAAATCACCGGCGCCGTCGAAGCCGAGGCTGGTCTCGCGCTCGGCGAGCAAAAGCAGCATGTCCATCTGCCCGGGGTTCCAGGCTTCGGCCATCGCCTGCATGGCGGGCCGCCCGCTTTCGCGCCAGAGCGCATCGGAATTGACGTGGAAGAACGGCGCGGCGCCGAGCAGCGGCAGCGCCTTCTTCACGCCGCCGCCGGTCTCGAGCAACTCGGTGCGCTCGTCAGAGATGGCGATGCGCGGGGTGGTGCGTCCGGCAACATGCGCCTCGACCTGCCCGGCGAGATGATGGACGTTGACGACGGCCTCCTCGACGCCGGCATCCGCCAGCCGGTCGAGCATATGGTCCAGCATCGTCTTGCCGCCGACCTTCACCAGCGGCTTCGGCAGCGTGTCGGTGATGGGGCGCATGCGCTGCCCGAGCCCGGCCGCCAGCACCATCGCCCGGCGGATCGGCAGCGAAGCGGTTGAAGTCACGCGAATCTCCCGAAGCGGACGGATGGCCATCCATAGCGTGTCATGGTCGGGCTTGTCCCGACCATCCACGTCTTCAAGGCCGTGTTCGAAGCGCGGATGCTCGCCCCCGGGGCGAGCATGACGAAGAGCCCGTTCACTCCAACTCGAACAGCTTGGGCATATGGGCCTGATACCAGCCCTTCAGCTCTTCGAGGGCGGGGTGTTCGAGGTTGCGGCGCAGATAGGTCTCGATGCGCGGCAGATGCTTGAGGTAGTCCGGCTTGCCGTCGCGCTTGTCGAGCCTGGCGAAGATGCCCGCGATCTTGGTGTTGCGCTGCGCGCCGAGGATCGCATAGGCGCGAGCGAAACCGGCGAGGTCGAAGTCGGGCGCCTCAGTGCGCCGGGCTGCGCCATAGGCAGCCAGCAGCCTCAGTTCCAACGAGGCGGGAACATCGACGCGCGCATCCTGGCCGAGCGCCGCGAGATCATAGGCGGGGTGACCGAGCACCGCGTCCTGGAAATCGATAAGACCGAGCTTGGCGAGGCCCTCGCGCCGCTCCAGCCAGATCAGGTTCGGCGAATGAACGTCACGCAGCGTCCAGGTCGTGGGCTGGGCAAGGATTTCGTCGAAGAGCTTGTTCCAGATGCGGGCGAATTCAGCCTGCGTCACCGCCGGCAGGGTGACGCCGGCGATATGCGGGGCGTACCATTCGAGGATGAGCTCGGTTTCGATCGCCAGCGCCTGCCGGTCGTATTCCGGGATCGGATGGTCTCGCCCCTCGGCCACCGGCAGGATCGCCGGCAGGGTGTGACGGTGGAGGTCGGCGAGCAGCCTGGCGGCGGCTTCGTAGCGTTCGGCGATCGGCCGACGCTCGGCGTCGATCACGCCCTCGTTGCCGAGATCTTCGATGACGAGCAGGCCGGTGTTCAGATCCTCGGCGAAGATCTCGGGCGCGGAGTAGCCCAGCGAGCGCAGGCCGCGATCCATCGCGACGAAAGCGTCGACGTTCTCGGCGAGGTGAGCCAGTGTGCTGTAGGGCTTGCCGAGGCGGATCGGCGGGCCGTCGGGACGCGGCGGCGAGATCATCAGCACGGCGGTCTCGCCGGTTGGCTGCGTCAGCCGCTCATAGGCGCGCGTCGAGGCGTCGCCCAGCATGAAATCGCGGCGCGCGCCGCCCCAGCCGGAAGCGTCGAGCAGGCGGCGCGAGGCCACGGCGATGGCGAGCCGCTGCTTCCAGAGCACGCCGCCCGAGAGATCGGCAATGCGGCCGGTCTCCGGATTGTCGGGGTCGACGTCGAGCACGATGTCGAGCCTGCGACCTGCGGGCAGGCGCGTGCCGGCGCGGTCCGGCCACTCGACCAGCGTGATCAGCCGCTCGACATCCTCGATCAGGCCGATGTCGTCGAGCTCGTCCGGCGAGCGCACGCGGTAGAGGTCGGCGTGCAGCACGAGGCCGCGCCGGGTGTCGTAGCTCTGGACGAGGGTGAAGGTCGGGCTCGGCGCCTCCAGCGCGGGGTCGTCCGCGAGGTCGCGCAGGATGGCGCGCGCCAGCAGCGACTTGCCGGAGCCGAGATGGCCGGAAAGCGCGACGATGTCGCCCGGTTTCAGGATCGCGGCGATGTCGGCGGCGAGACGCAGCGTCGCCGCCTCATCCACCAGCACGAGCCGGTGCAGGCCGGCCTTGCGGGCTTCTTCCGTCATTCAGCAGCGTCCGACAGCGGCATGCCCTGAGCCGGGAAGATGGCCGTCACCTTCGTGCCACGGCCCGGCGCGGAGTCGATCTCGACATGGCCGCCGTGCAATTCGACGATGGACCGGACGATCGATAGCCCGAGGCCGACGCCACGATGGCTCGAACCGAGAGAATGGCTCTCGAAGCGCTCGAAGACCTTCTCCATGACCTCGGCCGGGATGCCGCGGCCCTGATCGGCCACGGTGATACGGATGTCGCTGCCCTGCCGCGTCGCGCTGACGGCGACGGCCTGGCCGGGCGAGGAGAAGCCGATCGCATTGGAGAGCAGGTTGAACAGCACCTGTCGCAAGCGCTTGCCATCCGCACGCAGCGGCCCGGTGCGCGGATCGATCTCGACCTTGAGCTCAAGCCTGCTGTCGGTCAGCCGGTCGTGCAGTCCGGCCGCGGCCTGGGCGATCGTATCGGCGACGTCGACATCCTGGATCTCCAGCGTCAGCGCACCGTTGTCGATGGTGGCGAGGTCGAGAATGTCGTTGATGATGGCGAGCAGCGCGCCCGAGGAGCGCACGATATGCGAGGCATAGTCGCGCTGCTTCTCATTGAGCGGGCCGACCGTTTCGGTGCCCAGCAGCTGGGCGAAACCGATGATGTTGGTCAGCGGCGAGCGCAGCTCGTAGGAGACGTGGTGGACGAAGTCCTCGCGCAGCCGCGAGACGCGCTCCAGCGCCTCGTTCTTCTCGGTCAGCGCCCGCTCGACATTCACGCTGGCGGTGACGTCGGCGAAGGAAATCAGCGTCGCGCCGTCCGGCAGCGGCGCGGCCGCCATGTCGAGCACGGTGCCATCGCGCCGCTCCATCCGGCTGCGATAATCCTCGCGCGCATCGCGCACGCCGGTGACTACGCTGTGCAACTCGCTCCAGACCTCGTCCTGCGGGAAGAGCGGCCGGCACAGCCGAATGACCTCGTCGATATGCGGGGTGCTGGCGGCGAGATCGCCGCCCTGGATGCGCCAGGACTGGGCGAAGGCGGGGTTGGAAAGCTTGAGCCGCCCGTCCGAGCCGAATACGGCAACGCCTTCGCGCAACGAGTCCAGCGTCTCGCGCTGGGTGCGGGAGAGCGCATTGAAGCGCGATTCGAGTGTGAAGCGCTCGGTGACGTCATCGTAGAGATAGGTCACGCCGCCCTGCGGATTGGGGCTGGCGACGACATGGATGGTGCGCCCGTCCGGCAGATACCACCAATCCTCGCTCGCGCGCGTCGCGGTGTAGGCAGCCTGGGCCGCCGCCTTCCAGCTGCGGTAGTCGCCGAGCTCGGGCAGGCGCCGCTCGGCCCGGAGCCGATCGAGGATTTCGCCGTCGGTCGGCAGACCGTCGAGGAAGCCGCCGTCCAGCGACCAGAGCGTGTCGAAGCCGGAGTTGCGGTAGACGAGGCGCTGCGAGCCGTCGAAGACCGCAACCGCCGTCTTCAGCCGGTCGAGCGTGCGGACATGGGCATCCATCTGGCGCTGAAGATCGGCCCGCACCGCTTCCAGCTCGCTCATATCCGTGGCGAACCCGGCAAAGCCCGTCGCAACCGGCAGCTCGACGATGTCCAAGGTCCGGCGCTGGCCCGCGACAACCGCCGGAGCCCGTGCCGTAAAGGGGCTGCCTTCGCGCCGCGCCCGCGTCGCCGCCTCGCGCTCGGCCCGGTCGAGCAGCTCGAGACCGCCCTTCACCGCGCTCGCCGCATCGCTGGCCTCGACAGCCCGCGCATAGGCGGCGTTGACCCATGTCAGGCGACCATCGGCGTCGCGCATCCAGGCCGGGTGCGGGAGCCCCGCGAGCAAATGGGCGAGCGCCGCGTGATCCGCCGTGACGCGCTCCAATTCGCCGCGCAGCGTCATGACCTGCGCCCGCTCGCCGGTAACCTCGCGGAAGCGGATGACGGCCCGGCCCGCCACGGGCCGTCCCTCGATATCGATGAAAGGTCCGGCCTTGCTGCGCAAAGTGACCGTAAAAGCCTCTCCGCGTTCCTTCAGCGCGTCGGTGGCGAGTTCCAGCCGCTTGGCGTCGGCAGGCGCCGCCCAGCTGCCATAGGCCAGTGCGAGCGCAGCTCCTGGAGCGCCGAGAAAGCCACTGTCACCCTCGAAGACCGGCTGCGCGTCCCGCCCGTTCCAGCTCACGACGACTTGCGGGTCAGCTCCCAGAAGGATCGAGAGTCGTTCCTGATGGCTGCGCGCGGCTTCGAGATCTGCCGCCAGCTTGGCTTCGCGCTTTTGCCAGCGGGCGCGCTCGCGGACATAGAGAAGCGAGGTCGTCGCGGCAAAGACCGTCAGTCCGGTGAGCGTCAGCGAAAGCGCGCCCGTGCTCATCATGTCGACCCGCATCGGCGCCAGCCAGTGATCCTGCGCAAAGGCGGGGGCGGAAGCGACCGAAGCGGTCAAGGCAGGCAGCAATGCGCGCGGAGTCCAGTCCCCAGCCCGCCTCTGTTGCCTCAACCGTCTCATCCTGCGCCCATCATCTCGCGGCGGCCGCAGCCGCCAAATCCGCCACACTCGTCGGAATCGGCTTAGAGAGCCGGCGGAAACCGCCGTCTCGAAGGCCGATGCACGCGCACCACCACGCCAATCACATCAGAGCTTTGATCCGTTCCGCGCCATGGCGGAAGCCCGAATCACCCCCACTGTAATCATCGGTGGAGTCCGTCAGGAAGTGCTTAATCGCCGGTAAATGGAGAGATTTTCGGGCAGCCCGGTTCACCGGGAGCAAAATATCAAGAAGTAGATTCAAAATCGGCTCGACCTACAATTTGTAGTATCGCGCTGCGTGATTCCATAATGGCACAGGGATAAAAAAAGGCCCGGCGGATGCCGGGCCTTCGAGAGACTGTGCGTTGGCGCGCGTCAGTAGCGGTAGTGCTCCGGCTTGAACGGGCCGGCCTGCGACACGCCGATGTATTTCGCCTGGGCGTCGTTGAGCTTCGTCAGCTTGGCGCCGACCTTGGCGAGGTGGAGCGCCGCGACCTTCTCGTCGAGATGCTTCGGCAGGGTGTAGACCTTGTTCTCGTACTTCGCGTGGTGGTTCCACAGCTCGATCTGGGCGAGCGTCTGGTTCGAGAACGAGCAGGACATCACGAAGGACGGGTGGCCCGTGGCGTTGCCGAGGTTCACCAGGCGGCCTTCCGACAGCAGGATGATGCGCTTGCCGTCGGGGAACTCGATCTCGTCGACCTGCGGCTTGACGTTGTCCCACTTGAAATTCTTCAGGCCGGCGACCTGGATCTCCGAGTCGAAGTGGCCGATGTTGCAGACGATGGCGCGGTGCTTCATCGCGCGCATGTGGTCGACGGTGATGACGTCGAGATTGCCGGTCGCGGTGCAGAAGATGTCGCCGCGCGGGGCCGCATCTTCCATGGTCACGACCTCGTAGCCTTCCATCGCCGCCTGCAGCGCGCAGATCGGGTCGACCTCGGTGACGAGCACGCGGCAGCCGGCCTGGCGCAGCGAAGCGGCCGAGCCCTTGCCGACGTCGCCATAGCCGGCGACGACYGCGACCTTGCCCGACATCATGACGTCGGTGCCGCGGCGGATGGCGTCGACCAGCGACTCGCGGCAGCCATAGAGGTTGTCGAATTTCGACTTGGTGACGCTGTCGTTGACGTTGATCGCCGGGAACGGCAGGCGGCTGGCCTTGGCGAGTTCATAGAGGCGGTGGACGCCGGTGGTGGTCTCCTCGGAGACGCCCTTGATCGCGGCGCGGGTCTTGGTGAACCAGCCCGGATTGGCCTTGAGCTGGCGCTTGATCAGCGCGAAGAAGATCGTCTCTTCCTCATTGCCGGGCTTGTCGAGGAACTCGGCCTTGCCGGCTTCCGCCTCGGCGCCGAGGATGATCAGCATGGTCAGGTCGCCGCCATCGTCGAGGATCATGTTCGGCGTGCCGCCATCGCCCCAGGTGGCGGTCTTCAGCACATACTCCCAGTACTCCTCGAGCGTCTCGCCCTTGATGGCGAAGACCGGGGTGCCGGTCGCGGCGATCGCGGCGGCGGCGTGGTCCTGGGTCGAGAAGATGTTGCAGGAGGACCAGCGGACGTCGGCGCCGAGTTCCTTCAGCGTCTCGATCAGCACCGCGGTCTGGATGGTCATGTGCAGGCAGCCGGCAATGCGCGCATCCTTGAGCGGCGCCTTGCCCTTGTGCTCGGCGCGGATCGCCATCAGGCCCGGCATCTCGTCCTGGGCCATGTTGATTTCCTTGCGGCCGTAATCCGCAAGCGCGATGTCCTTGACGATGTAATCCGACACGGGGAGCTCCAATCCTGGCACCTGAAACGTGCCGGCTCTCTAGCAGCGACCGAGGCGGAAGGCAATCAAAGATATAAAGATGTCTTTATGTGTCGCCCGAGCGCTCGCCCTTGTGGCGAGCATCCACGTCCTGAACACCGCATTCGGCCGGCAAGGACGTGGATGGCGGGGACGAGCTCGACCATGACGGGGCGGCCTTGGGAGCCACCTTCGCTTTCGCTCCCAACGACGGGAATGCCGACCTCGCCCGGTCGCCGGGTTACTCGCCCTCGCCGAACCTGTCGGCGATCAGGGCTGCCAGCGCATCGAGGGCGGGCTTGGCCTCTGCGCCCTTGGCGACGATGGTGATCGTCGAGCCGATGCCGGCGCCGAGCGTGAGCACGCCCATGATCGAGGTGGCGCCGACAGTCTCGCCGCAGCGGCTCACCGTGATGTCGGCATCGTAGCGGGCGGCGCATTGCACGAATTTCGCGGTGGCGCGGGCGTGCAGGCCCTTCTTGTTGACGATCTCGAACTCGCCGTGGAGAGCGCCGTCGGGAACCTGGATTTCGGGGCAGTCACAATTCTCGTCCAAGCCGCCCTCCCCGGTCGCGCGCGCTTACTTGCCGGCCAACACGCGGCTGGCGACGGTGATGTACTTCCGGCCTGCATCCTGCGCGCTGGTCACGGCCTCGTCGAGGGTCTTCTCCTCGCGGACGCTGGCGAGCTTGATCAGCATCGGCAGGTTGATGCCGGCGACGACGTCGACGCGGCCGGGCTCCATGACCGAAATAGCCAGGTTGGAGGGGGTCCCGCCGAACATGTCGGTCAGGATGATGACGCCATCGCCGTTCTCGACCTGCTCGACGGCAGCGATGATGTCGCGGCGGCGGCTTTCCATGTCGTCATCGGGAGCGATGGCGATCGTCGCCAGGTATGCCTGGGGGCCGACGACATGTTCCAGGGCGGCGCGGAATTCCGTCGCCAGATGCCCATGAGTCACAAGGACCAGTCCGATCATTCAATCCAGCACCGGAGAGCGCACATCGGCGCCCGGACAAGGTCGCGGTTTATGCGGCAGGTGCGAGACAATCGCAAGGTGTCAGCCGTTAAACTTGTCAAAATCGTGGTTACAAATCCGACTCTGTGAATAAGTCGAGGGCGGTCAGGACCTGCCCTTCGTCGCCGGCGCGACCGAAGATCCGCAGGCGCGGCAGATCCAACCCGGCAATGCGATCGACCAGTTCCTCGGGCTCAGGCATCCGGGCCGGCTCTTCGCCGATGAGGTCGACGAGCAGACGCACGACGGCGGCCCCGGTGAAGGGTTCGGGCGTGAGGCCGAGGCCGCGCCGTTCGATAATCCCTTCCAGCGGCGCGACCGGCCGCGCCAGCAGACGGCCCCCAGCCGCCGTCAAGGCGACGCGATCGTCGGCGACCAACCGCGCAAAGCGACCGGACCGCCCGGCGAGGCCGATGAGAGCCAGCGCGAGGGACGACTTGCCGCTGCCGGAGGCGCCGCGCAGGAGGATGCCTGCCTCGCCGATCGCGATCGCCGTGGCGTGGATGCGCTCGCCCATCTTCGCGTTCGTCTCAGCCGGCATGTGAATAGGCAGCCGGCAGGCAGACGATGAAGCGGGCGCCGATCCGGCAGGCTTCGCCATCCGGCCCGACCGGACCCAGCCGGTTCTCCGCCCGGATCGAGCCGCGATGCGCCTCGACGATCTGGCGGGAGATCGAGAGGCCAAGGCCCGAATTCTGGCCGAAGCCCTCATTGGGGCGGTCCGTGTAGAAGCGCTCGAAGATCCGCTCCAGCGCATGCGGCTCGATGCCCGGCCCCTCGTCCTCGACGGTGACGAGCACATCGTTGGCGATGCGCGAGAGCATGACGCGCACCGGCTTGTCCGGCGGCGAGAAGGAGCGGGCGTTGTCGATGAGGTTGACCATGACCTGGCCGAGCCGCGAATCGTGGCCGAGCACGAGGAAGGCATCATTGCCGGCGCGCTGGCTGCGACGGTCGGCCACCAGTTCGATCCTGCCCTGGCCCTCGCGGCGAGTCTCGTTCTGGATCGTCACCACGGCTTCCAGAACCCGTCCCATATCGACCGGCGCCGAGTCGTTGCGTGCGAGTTCGGCATCGAGGCGCGAGGCGTCAGAGATGTCCGAAATCAGGCGATCGAGACGGCGCACATCGTGCTGGATCACCGCGAGCAGACGCGAGCGCGAATCGTCGGTCTTGGCGCGCGGCAAGGTCTCGACGGCGCTGCGCAGCGATGTCAGCGGGTTCTTGAGCTCATGCGCGACGTCCGCGGCGAAGCTCTCGATCGCCTCGATGCGGCTGTAGAGAGCCTTGGTCATGTCGCGCAACGTGCCCGACAGATGGCCGATCTCGTCGTGCCGGCTGCTGAAATCCGGGATCTGCTCGCGCGATTTCACGCCCTTGCGCACGCGCTGCGCGGCATCGGCGAGCTTGCGGATCGGCTCGGCGATGGTGCCGGCGAGCAGGACCGAGAGCACGATCATCACGCCCGCCGCGATGGCGAAGACCTGGAAGATGGCGAAACGCTCGGCGGCGATGACGGCATCGATGTCGCCGCCCTGCGTCGAGAGCAGCAGCGCGCCCTTGACTGTGCGGAAGCGCTGCACTGGCACCGCGACGGAGACGATCGTTTGCCCGCGGGTATTCACGCGCACCACGCTCGCCGGCGAGCCGGCCAGTGCGCGGGCGACCTCAGGGTAGGATTTGCCGTTGGCGTTCTCGAAATCGTCATAGGCCGGCACGTCGGCCTTCCCGAGCCGGTTGCGCAGCATGTTCCAGGTGCGCTCCAGCAGCGGCGGCTCGTCGGGCTCGCCGACGCGCGGCAGGTCGAGGCGCAACACGTCGCCGCGCGAATAGAGGCTGCGCGAGTCGAGTGTGAGCAGGCCGTCCTTGTCGTAGACCCGCGCGCGGGTCTTGGTCGGCGTGACCAGCCGGCGCAGCAGCGGCGCCACCTTTTCCGGGTTGATCGAGAAGTCGAGCGGATCCTCGGCGATGCCGGCGCTCTCGCCCGCCTGGAGCTGCAGAAGCTTGTCGGGATCGATGGTGATCGTGTCGATCTCGACCGTGGCCGAAGAGGCGATCGCGCCGGCGATGATCTCGCCTTGTGTCAGCAAGCTCTGCACGCGGGCCTCGATCAGGCCCTCGCGGAACTGGTTGAGGTAGAGGAAGCCCAGCAACAGCGCCACAAGGCCGCCGAGGTTGAGGACGAGGATGCGCCGCGTCAGGCTCGAGGCTGCGCGCGCCGAGATCGCGCGGCCCATCCGCCGCCAGACGAGGCCGACACGGCGGCGCAGCGCCCCGCGCCAGCCGGCGGCTGGCTTTGACGGCCGGGCCTGGTTGTCGACGGTTGCCATGGTTTGCGGCTGACTTCCCGCTCAGGAGACGATCGATGCGCCGGAGGCGGCGCGTCCCGCCTTCCTGCCTCAGACTTCCTTGAAACGATAGCCCACGCCGTAGAGCGTCTCGATCATATCGAACTCGGGATCGACCTGATTGAATTTCTTGCGCAGACGCTTGATGTGGCTGTCGATCGTGCGGTCGTCGACATAGACCTCGTCGTCATAGGCGGCGTCCATCAATGCGTTGCGGCTTTTCACCACACCGGGACGCTGCGCCAGCGACTGCAGGATCAGGAACTCGGTGACGGTGAGCGTCACCGGCTCGCCCTTCCAAGTGCAGGTGTGGCGCTCGGGGTCCATGCGCAGCAAGCCGCGCTCCAGCGCCTTGGCGTCCTCGGCGCGGGCAACCGTGGTGGTGTCCTTGGCRCCGGCGCGGCGCAGGATCGCCTTGACGCGCTCGACCAGCAGCCGCTGCGAGAACGGCTTCCGGATGAAGTCGTCGGCGCCCATCTTGAGGCCGAACAGCTCGTCGATCTCCTCGTCCTTCGAGGTCAGGAAGATGACCGGCAGATCGGATTTCTGGCGCAGGCGGCGCAGCAGCTCCATGCCGTCCATGCGCGGCATCTTGATATCGAAGATCGCGAGATCCGGCGGGTTCTGCTTCAACCCGTCGAGAGCCGAGGCACCGTCCGTATAGGTCATGATGCGATAGCCCTCTGCTTCGAGAGCGATGGAAACCGACGTCAGGATGTTGCGGTCGTCATCGACCAGCGCAATCGTTGGCATAAGGCTTTCGTCTCTTGGTCTCGTTGCAATAAACGGGTTCCCCTCTCGCGGGAGAGAGGCCAAAGCGTGGCGGCAATCTAGCCGGGACGTGGCGATTTGCCTATGTCCCCGTATCACAAGCCTGAAATCGGAGAGAGGTTCCATGGCCAAGGACCCCAAAGACGTCATCCAGCCGATGGACGACGGCGTACGCGCGGAGGCCAAGGGATTGCTGCGCGGCGCCCGCTCGGCGGCTCTCGCCACGCTCCGGCCCGACGGCCACCCATCGGCCAGCCTGGTCGGGCTCGCCACCGACATCGACGGCACGCCGATCATCCTGGTCTCGGCTCTGGCCGCCCATACGGCGAACCTTATCGCCGATCCCCGCGCTTCCCTTTTGATCTCGCCCGGCGGCAAGGGCGATCCGCTCGCCCATGCGCGCATCACGCTCAAGGTCCGGGCCCGCAAGATCGAGCGCGAGAGCGAGGAAGGCCTGCGCATCCGCCGCCGCTATCTGGCACGCCAGCCGAAATCCGCGCTCTATGCCGATTTCCCCGATTTCAGCTTCTTCGCGCTGATGGTCGAGGGGGCCAGCCTCAATGGCGGCTTCGCCCGCGCCTTCGCGCCGACGCCGGCCGATCTGATGAGCGATCCCGCCCATGCCGCTGCGCTCGCCGATGTCGAGGAAGGGGCTGTGGAGCATATGAATGCCGACCATGCCGAGGCGATCGGGCTCTATGCAACCCGGCTTCTCGCTGCCAGGCCGGGGGGCTGGCGGGCGATCGGTCTCGACCCCGACGGGCTCGACATGACGCTCGGCAGCGCCGCGGTGCGCCTGCCCTTCCCTGCTTCCGTAGACGGTCCTGCGGCCCTGCGCCGGACCCTCGCCGAGCTCGCCGGAAAGGCGCGTGCGCAGGCCGCCTGACGCAGCCGGAAGACCAGATCGGCGCCTTGGCTCGGGAGGCACCGCCTACCGATTCACCACGCCGGCATTTCAATCGATTTAGCGAATTCTGGAAGTAGACCGGGCTTTTCCAATGCTTGAGCCCGGGCGATCATGGCCGTAAAGACCGGGCGTGGCCCAGTGCCTTGCCTAGACGCCCGGACCGTCGACCGGCCCGTGCGGATGTGTTTCGACAACAGGTTGCCCTGACAGGGACCGGCCTCCGGAGGAATTCAGTGGACAATATCGGTCAGTTCAACGCCGCCCATGGTGCCGAGGCCTTCGGCTTCCGCAAGCTCAAGGCCGTGCGCTGGAACCTGGAAGCGCCGCAGCTCTATGAAGAGTCGCTGCGCCGTGGCGAATCCCAGCTGGCGCGTGGTGGCGCGCTCTGCGCCGATACGGGCACCCACACCGGCCGCTCGCCCAAGGACAAGTTCACGGTGCGCGACGCGTTGACCGAGAATACGGTCTGGTGGGACAACAACCAGGCGATGTCGCCTGAGCATTTCGAGACGCTGCTCGGCGACTTCCTGGCCCATGCCGAAGGCAAGGAGCTCTTCGCGCAGGATCTCTATGGCGGCGCCGACCCGGTTCACCGCGTCCGCGCCCGCGTCTACACCGAGATGGCCTGGCACTCGCTGTTCATCCGCAACCTGCTGATCCGCCCGCCGCGCGACGAGATCGACGGCTATGCGCCGGAGATGACGATCGTCGACCTGCCGAGCTTCAAGGCCGATCCGAAGCGCCATGGCTGCCGCAGCGAGACTGTCGTCGCCATCGACTTCACCCGCAAGATCGTGCTGATCGGCGGCTCGGCCTATGCCGGCGAGATGAAGAAATCGGTCTTCACCTATCTGAACTACGTTTTGCCGACCAAGGGCGTCGTGCCGATGCACTGCTCGGCCAATGTCGGCGCGAAGGACGATTCCGCGATCTTCTTCGGCCTCTCCGGCACCGGCAAGACGACCCTCTCGGCCGATCCCGACCGCACCCTGATCGGCGACGACGAGCATGGCTGGTCGAAGGAAGGCATCTTCAACTTCGAGGGCGGCTGCTACGCCAAGACGATCCGCCTCTCGGCCGAGGCCGAGCCGATGATCCACGCGGCATCGCTGCGCTTCGGCACTGTTCTCGAGAACATCGTCATGGACCCGCTGACGCGCGAGGTCGATTTCGACGACCAGTCGAAGACCGAGAACACCCGCTCGGCCTATCCGCTCGACTTCATCCCCAACGCCTCGCGCACCGGCCGCGCCGGCATCCCCAAGAACATCGTCATGCTGACGGCGGACGCCTTCGGCGTGATGCCGCCGATCGCCAAGCTGACCCCGGCAGAGGCGATGTACCACTTCCTTTCCGGCTACACCGCCAAGGTCGCCGGCACGGAGCGCGGCCTCACCGGCGTCGAGCCGGAATTCTCGACCTGCTTCGGCTCGCCCTTCCTGCCGCGCCACCCGTCGGAATACGCCAATCTGCTGCGCGACTTCATCGCCAAGCACCATGTCGATTGCTGGCTGGTGAACACCGGCTGGACCGGCGGCAAATACGGCACCGGCCGGCGCATGCCGATCCGCGTCACCCGCCGCCTGCTCTCGGCAGCGCTCGACGGTTCGCTCAACCGCGCCGATTTCCGCCGCGACCCCTATTTCGGCTTCGCGGTGCCGAGCTCGGTGCCCGGCGTCGAGCCGCACATCCTCTATCCGGTGAAGACCTGGGCCGACAAAGCCGCCTTCGCCGAGACAGCGAATGATCTCGTCGGCATGTTCGCCAAGAACTTCGCCAAGTTCGAGGCCCATGTCGACGACGCCGTGAAGGCGGCCGCCCCGACGAACTCGCTCGCGGCCTGACGCCAAGCCATCCGGCATGTGTTACGAGAGGCGGCSATGRGCCGCCTCTTTTYGATTSTGCTGAAGCTTCTCCTGACCCTCGTCATTCTCGGTGCCGCAACCTGGGGCACGGGCTTCCTGCTGTTCCGGCTCACGGGCGCGATCGCGATCGTCGGCGCGATCGGCTTCGGCATCGCCGCATTGGCCGGCCTCATCGGCGTCTGGACGAGCGATACGCGCCTGCCGCTCGGCTTTGCCATGGTCTTTGTTGGCCTGCTCTCCTGGTGGAGCAGCTTCCAGCCCTCGCATGATCGCGACTGGATTCCCGAGCTCGCCCGTCTTCCGACGATCGCACGCGAGGGCGACGTGCTGACCGTCTCCAACCTGCGCCATTTCCGCTGGCGCACGGAGGAGGACTACGACCGGCGCTGGGAGACGCGCCGCTACAACCTCGCTGCGATCAGCGGCGCCGACATCTTCCTCTCCTATTGGTCGGGCGAGGCGATCGCGCATCTCCTGGTCAGCTTCACCTTCTCGGATTCCGTGCCACTGACCTTCTCGATCGAGGTCCGGCGCGAAAAGGGCGAGGAATGGTCGGCGCTGGCCGGCTTCTTCCGCAGCTACGAGATGGCCTATGTCGCCGCGGACGAGCGCGACATCGTAGGTCTGCGCACCCATGCGCGGCATGAGGATGCCAGGCTCTTCCGCCTCAGCGCCTCCGCCAGCCAGGCGCGCGACCTGCTGCTCGCCTATATCGCCGATATCAACGACCTTGCCGCCAGGCCGCGCTGGTACAACACCCTGACGACCAATTGCACGACCGTGGTCTACCACCTCGTCGGCAGCGTCGCGCCCGGCTGGAAGTTCTCGCTGCCGCTCGACCCCCGTGTGCTGCTCTCCGGCTATCTGCCGGGCTATCTGCAGCAGATCGGCGCGATCCGGCAGGATATCCCGCTGGCCGAACTGGTCCGGCTCGCCCGCATCGGCGACCACGCTCGCACGCTCTCGCTCGACGACCCGGATTTCTCCGCGAAGATCAGGGAAGGCGTTCCGACGGGGCGGCCGTGAGGCACCGTGCCGTCATGGCCGGGCACGGGGCCGCGGGCCGGCCTAGCCCCCCGCCACAAAGCTCGCAACGTCTTGCTCGCCCTTGTGGCGAGCATCCCCGTCTTGAACACCGCTCTGTATCGACGAGGACGGGGATGATCGGCACGAGGCCGACCCTGACGGATCGGCTCGCCCCCCCTACCTGAAGAACAGGAAGGTCAGCACCACGAAGAGCGGGATGAGGATTGCACCCGACCAGAGCATGTAGCCGAAGAAGCTGGGCATCGCGACCTTTCGGTCCTTGGCGATGGCGTAGACCATGAAGTTCGGCGCGTTGCCGATATAGCTGTTCGCCCCCATGAACACCGCGCCCGCCGAGATCGCCGCCAGCGTCGACGCGCCGTTCGTCATCAGTGCCCTGGGGTCACCGCCGGCGAGCTCGAAGAAGACGAGATAGGTCGGCGCGTTGTCGAGGAAGGAGGAGAGCGCGCCGGTCAGCCAGAAATAGGCGGTCGTATTGGCGCCGCCATCGGCATTCGTCACCAGCGCGACCAGCGGCGCGAAGGCGCCTTCCCGCCCCGCCTGCAGCATCGCCAGAACCGGGATGATGCATATGAAGATGCCGGCGAAGAGCTTGGCGACCTCCTTGATCGGCCCCCAGGAGAACTCGTTGCCGGCGCGGACGGGGCCAGGCGTGAGCTTGAGCGAGAGACCTGCGAGAGCGAGCAGAATGACGTCGCGCAGCAGGTTCTGTCCTTCGACGGCGACACCGTGCACGGTGAAGGCGGTGCCCGGCTTCCAGTTCGCCGACATCAGGATCGCGGCGATGACGCCGGCCAGCAGCGGGATGTTGACCTTGCCCCAGAGCTTGATGGCGCGATCCGGCGTCGGGTCCTTGAGCGTCGGATAGCCCTTCTCCTTGCGGAAGAGGACGCTGTCGAATGCGTAGAACAGCGCCAACAGGACGATCACTGCGAAGGCGGTCTCCGGCAGCAAATGCGTCGTGGTCCAGAAGAAGTCGACGCCGCGCAGGAAGCCGAGGAAGAGCGGGGGGTCGCCGAGCGGCGTCAGCGATCCCCCGATATTCGAGACCAGGAAGATGAAGAAGACGACGACATGGACGTTGAAGCGCCGATCGTCATTCGCCCGCAGGACCGGGCGGATCATGATGATCGAAGCGCCGGTCGTGCCGACGAAGCTCGCGAGCACGGTGCCGATCGCCAGCAGGGTGGTGTTGGTCAGCGGCGTACCGCGCAAATTGCCGCTGATCAGGATGCCGCCGGCGATGGTGAAGAGCGCAAAGAGCAGGATGATGAAAGGGATGTAGTCGAGAAGCGCCGTGTGAAGCAGTGCACCGAGCGCCGGGTCGAGCCCTCTGAGAAGCACCAGCGGGACGAGCATGAGGGCGGCCCAGAAGGCGGCGAACTTGCCATAGTGACGCTCCCAGAGATGCGGAAACACCACCGGGCCCAGCGCGATCGAGAGCAGCATGCCGGCGAAGGGCAGAGCCCAGCCGGCACCCATCGTCGCCCCGCCGATATCGCCGGCGGCAAGCGCCGGCCCCCCGGCCAGAACGGCCGGCACCGCTGCGATCAAGACTCCCCCGCGCCGCGTCATCTCAGAGACCGGCCGTCAAGGCTTCGGCGCCTCGATCACCGGCGGCGCATTCAAATCGAAGCCGCCGGGCAGGCCCGGTCCGCCGAGGCCGGGGATCTGGATCGAATCGAACTGCTTGTCGATCGCCTTCTGGTCGAGCTGCACGGCCGATGCCTTGTAGTGCATCACCATTTGCGGGAAGAGCAGGACGAGCGCGACCATGATGCACTGGATCACCACGAAGGGCACCGCGCCCCAATAGATCTGGCCGGTGGTGACGGGCGCCATCATCTTGCCGGTGACGCGATCCTTGTAGGGGTTCTTCGGCGCGACCGAGCGCAGGAAGAACAGCGCGAAGCCAAAGGGCGGGTGCATGAACGACGTCTGCATGTTCACGCCGAGGATGACGCCGAACCAGATCAGATCGATCCCGAGCTTGTCCGCCGCCGGTCCGAGCAACGGCACGATGATGAAGGCCAGCTCGAAGAAGTCGAGGAAGAAGGCGAGCAGGAAGACCATCACGTTGACGACGATCAGGAAGCCCGTCGCGCCACCCGGCAGGCCGACGAGGAGATGCTCGACCCAGAGATGGCCGTTGACGCCGTAGAAAGTCAGCGAGAAGACGCGCGCGCCAACCAGAATGAAGAGCACGAAGGCCGAGAGCTTGGCGGTCGATTCCGTCGCCTGCCGGAGCAGCTCGAAGGTCATCCGCTTCTTGCCCCAGGCGAGCAGGATCGCGCCGGCAGCGCCCATCGCGCCACCTTCCGTCGGCGTGGCGACGCCGATGAAGATCGTACCGAGCACCAGGAAGATCAGTGCCAGCGGCGGCACCATCACGAAGATGACCTGCTCGGTCATCCGCGACAGCAGGTTGAGCTTCAGGAACTTGTTGATCAGCGCGATGACGAAGGAGACCGCCACCATCAGCGACATGGTGAGCACGACGAAGTCCGAGCCTGCCGTCACCTTCGTGAACAGCTTCATGTAGGCATAGGACAGGGCGAAGGCGATGAGCGTCACGACCAGCAGCGAGAAGCGCCGCGTCTTGCCGTCGGCATCGCGCAGCGTCTGCGCCTCCGGCGGCAGTCCCGGCGCACGTTGCGGGTAGACGATGGTGACGAGGAAGACGTAGCCGGCATAGAGGCTCGCCAGGACGAGGCCGGGGATGAAGGCGCCTTCATACATATCGCCGACCGAGCGGCCGAGCTGGTCGGCGAGCACGATCAGGACGAGCGAGGGCGGGATGATCTGAGCCAGCGTTCCGGATGCCGCGATGACGCCCGAGGCGAGGCGCCTGTCATAGCCGTAGCGCAGCATGATCGGCAGCGAGATCAGGCCCATCGAGATCACGGAAGCGGCGACGACGCCGGTGGTTGCCGCCAGGAGCGCGCCGACGAAGATCACCGCATAGGCGAGGCCGCCGCGAACGGGGCCGAAGAGCTGGCCGATGGTGTCGAGCAGGTCCTCCGCCATGCCGGAACGCTCGAGGACCAAGCCCATGAAAGTGAAGAACGGGATCGCCAGCAGCACGTCGTTGTTCATCGTGCCGTAGATGCGTTCCGGCAGGGCCTGGAGGAAATTCTCCTGGAACATGCCGAGATCGATGCCGATCAGCGCAAAGAGCAGGCCGTTGGCGGCGAGCGCGAAGGCGACGGGATAGCCAAGCAGCAGGAAGACGACGAGCGTCGCGAACATCACCGGCGCCATGTTGACGCGCAGGAAGTCGCCGACGCCGCCGCCGGCAGCGAAAGCGTCGCCGGTGTGGAGGCCGAAGAAGGCGATGACGGTGAGCGCCAGCAGCAGGCCGGCGACGCGCGGGAGGCGATGAGCGTGCATGGGATCGTTCCGGACTTCTTGCGGGCCGCTCACGAAGCGAGGCCCTGTTCCTTGGCTTGATCGAGCAGGCGCTGGGCTTCCGCCTCGGCCGCGGCCGCATGGCCGGCGGCGGCCTCTTGATCCTCAAGGTCGCCGCGCATGATCGCGATCTGCTTGATGATCTCGGAGACGCCCTGGAAGCTCAGCATCACGAAGCCGACGACGACGAGGCCCTTGGCGGGCCATTGCGGCAGGCCGCCAGCCGAGAGCGACTGCTCGTTGATGGCATAGGAACGCAGGAAGAACGGCCAGGAGTGGTAGACGATCAGCAGGCAGAACGGCATCAGGAAGAAGATATGGCCGAACAGCTCGATCCACTGGCGCACGCGCTTCGGCAGCATGCTGTTCACGATGTCGATGCGGATATGCTCCTTCACCTGCATCGTCCATGACGCGCACATCAGGAAGACCGCGCCGAACAGCATCCATTGCAGTTCGAGCCAGGCATTCGACGAGACGTTGAAGATCTTGCGGACGATCGCGTTGACCGTCGCGACGATCACCGCCGCGAGGATCAGCCAGGCGACCTTCCTGCCGATGAAGCCGTTGACCGCGTCGATGACACGGCTGATGGCGAGGAGACCCTTCACATTCCCGCTCCCGTGAGGGCGCAATTCTGCGCCGTTTCCGCCCCTTTGTCGGCAGGATCGGTATAGGAGGGATGCGCACCACGCAAGACTGTGTCGTTCTTATCCATTGGACCAAAGGACGACGCCCCGGACTGCACATTTTTGCGCCAACGGCTGTGCCGGCCCGCCACAGAAACGGCGGAGATGATTTATTATGTTCGCGTTCACCTTTGGGGAACAATATTCTCCATCACCGCTTCAACCGGCTGATTCGAGGCCGCGATGTGTCGTTTCCTCGCCTATTCAGGCGCACCCGTCTTTCTCGAGGATTTCGTCGCCTCGCCCTGCCATTCGCTGATCCATCAGTCGCTCCATGCCGAGGAGGCCAAGACCGGCACGAATGGCGACGGCTTCGGCGTCGGCTGGTATGGCGAGCGGGCCGAGCCGGGGCAGTATCGCGAGGTTCGCCCCGCCTGGTCCGACGAGAACCTGCTCTCGATCGCGCGGCAGGTGCGCTCCCATCTCTTCTTCGCCCATGTCCGGGCCGCGACCGGCACCGCGACGACGCGGGCCAACTGCCACCCCTTCGTTCATGGCCGCTATCTCTTCATGCATAACGGCCAGATCGGCGGCTACGGCCTGATCCGCAGGCAACTCGAGGCGCTGATCCCGGATGCGCTCTACGGCGCCCGCGCCGGCACCACCGATTCCGAGGCCCTCTTCCTGCTCGCCCTCTCCCATCTCGCCGAAGGAATGGCACCGGGCGAAGCGCTTGCCGCCGCCCTCTCCGACACCCTCGCCCTGATGGAACGGACGGGCGTCCGCGAGCCGCTGCGCTGCGCGGCCGCGCTCGCCGACGGAGAAACGATCCACGCGATCCGCTGGTCCTCCGACACGAGGCCGCCGAGCCTTTATGTCTGCCCGCGGCCAGATAGTGTCGTCGTCGCCTCAGAGCCCGTCGACGCCGCCCGCGAATGCTGGCAGGCCCTGCCCTGCAATACGCTGGCCAGGGTCGAGGGTGGCAAGGTCACGCTTGCGCCCTTCCTGGTCGGGCTGCGGCAGGCGGCTTGAACCGGCAGCAGCACCGAGAGGCAGTTGGAAAGGGGCCGCTATGCACGGCCCCTCTCCGAAAGCGGTGCCGGGCCTCAGTTGTGGTGGGGCAGCACGCCGCTATTGCCGCCCGACTGGTCTGATTGATTGGACTGGTCGGACCGGGCATTGAAGTGATTGTGATAGGCCAGATACTGCGCCTGTTCCGCCGCGGCCCGCTGGCTCTCGCTCTGTTCGTGCACGATGCTCTCCGCACCGAGTTCGGCGGCATAAGCGGCCGACCCGGCCCCCGAGAGAATCACCACGGCGGCGACGGCAACGATCTTGCGTGAAAGCATGACAGCCTCCTGCACCTTGTCCTTGTCACCCGTCAAGCTCAAGTAACCATCCCGCAGTAGCTGCCAATACTCCTCGTTGACTGCTTTCACTCACTTTCACGTGTATCGCCCGAAACTCGCCGAGTACATGCGCTACCCGCTTGAACCAGCCGCCGCCGGCGGGCGTGAACGGCGAATACGCCCTGGAATGCGCGGCTGCCATGCGCCGCGCGCGCTGACGCATCCCCTGTTGCCTTCCTACGTCGAGCGCCTAGCTTGGCCGTTCAGGCAAGGCCGCTTCCACGAAAGGCACGGGCGATGAAGAAGGGTTCGGATCTTCTGGTCGAGGCGCTGGAGAATGAAGGCGTCGATCGCGTCTTCGGCGTTCCGGGCGAAGAAAACCTCGATGTCGTCGAGTCCCTGCGCAAATCGAAAATCGAGCTGGTGCTGACGCGCCACGAACAGGCCGCCGCCTTCATGGCCGCGACGCATGGGCGGCTGACCGGCCGCCCCGGCGTCTGCATCGCGACGCTCGGCCCGGGCGCGCTGAACTTCTCGACCGGCGCGGCCTACGCCCATCTCGGCGCCATGCCGATGATCCTGATCACCGGGCAGAAGGCGATCATGACGGCCAAGCAGGCGCGCTTCCAGATCGTCGACGTCGTCGCCTCGATGCGTCCGCTCACCAAGATGACGCGCCAGATCGTCAGCCCGGCCAGCATCCCCTCGGTGGTGCGCGATGCCTTCCGCGTCGCGATGGAAGAGCGGCCGGGCCCGGTCCATCTCGAACTGCCCGAGGACGTCGCCGCCGAGGAGATCGAGGATACCGCGCTGATCCCGGTGCATCCGCTGGATCGGCCGATCGCTCCGGACGCGCCTTTGGACCGCGCAGCCGAGATGATCCTTGCCGCCAAACGGCCGCTGGTGATGATCGGCGCCGCCGGCAACCGGCCGCGACTGGTCGAACCGCTTTCCGCCTTCGTGCGCCGCACCGGCCTGCCCTTCTTCAACACGCAGATGGGCAAGGGCGCCGTCACCGGCGGCTCGAACCTCTATATCGGCACGGCCGCGCTGTCGGAGGGCGATTATGTCCATGAGGCGGTGGCGCTGGCCGATCTCATCATCGCCGTCGGACACGACACCATCGAGAAGCCACCCTTCCTGATGCGCAATGCGGGCGGGCCGAAGGTGATCCATATCGGCTACCAGTCGGCCAATGTCGAACAGGTCTACCACCCCGATGCGGAGGTGATCGGCGATATCGGCGCGACGGTGACGGGGTTGGCCGAGCGGCTCGAAGGCAAGGTGCCCGAGCAGAAGCAGATGCTGGAGCTGCGCCAGAAGATCCTGACGAAGATCAATGCCCGCGCCGAAGAGGACCGCTTCCCGGTGACGCCGCAGCGGCTCGTCCATGACGTGCGCGCGGTGATGCCGGAGGATGGCGTCGTCTGCCTCGACAACGGCATGTACAAGATCTGGTTCGCGCGGAACTACCGCACGCATGTCGCCAACACGCTGCTGCTCGACAATGCGCTGGCGACGATGGGCGCCGGCCTGCCCTCGGCGATGATGGCGGCGATGCTCCATCCCGAGCGGCGCGTCATGGCCGTCTGCGGCGATGGCGGCTTCATGATGAACTCGCAGGAGATGGAGACCGCCGTCAGGCTCGGCCTCAACCTCGTCGTGCTCGTGCTGAACGATGGCGCCTACGGCATGATCCGCTGGAAGCAGGCCGTCGACAAGTTCCCCGATTACGGCATGACCTTCGGCAACCCCGATTTCGTGCGTTATGCCGAGTCCTATGGCGCGAAGGGCTCGCGCGTGACCTCGGCAGAGGCGTTGGTGCCGACGCTGGAGGCCGCCTTCAAGGGCGGGGGTGTCCATCTCGTCGACTGCCCGATCGACTATTCCGAGAACACCCGCGTCCTGGTCGAGGAACTGCGCAACAAGGTGCCGGACGTCGATCTGGCTTAGCAGTCGCTATCACCGAAGCCCTCATCCTGAGGAGCAAGCGGAGCTTGCGTCTCGAAGGATGGTTCAGATGCTTCCGGAGCCTCCTGAAACATCCTTCGAGACGCCATTCCCGAGAGAATGGCTCCTCAGGATGAGGGCTCCGGAGCGTGACGATCAACGTTCTAAAGGAGAGACGACCATGCTCAGGGTTGTTCAAGCCTATGACCGCGCCACGATCACGGAGATCGAGACCGACGACGAGGCCGCGCTCGAACGCAAGCTCCAGGCGGCCCAAGAGGTCTTCCGGGACCGTGACAATTGGCTGAAGCCGCATCAGCGCATCGCGATCCTGCGCAAGCTCGCCGGCCTCCTCGAAGCGAAGCGCGACCATTTCGCCATGCAGATCGCCCGCGAAGGCGGCAAGCCGCTGCCTGACGCGATCGTCGAGGCGAACCGGGCCGTCGACGGCATCCATAATGCCGCCGACGAGCTGCGCAATTTCGCCGGGCGCGAGATCCCGATGGGGCTCACGGCTGCAGCCGCCGATCGCTGGGCCTTCACGACCAAGGAGCCGATCGGCATCGTCGCCGCGATCTCGGCCTTCAACCACCCGCTCAACCTGATCGTCCATCAGGTTGCGCCGGCCATCGCTGTCGGCTGCCCGGTCATCGTCAAGCCGGCCGGCACGACGCCGCTCTCCTGCATCGACTTCGTCAAGCTGGTGCATGAGGCCGGATTGCCCGAGGCGTGGTGCCAGACCTTCGTGCCCACCGAGACGGCGCTGGCCGAGAAGCTCGCGACCGATCCGCGCGTTGCCTTCCTGAGTTTCATCGGCTCGGCCAAGGTCGGCTGGTATCTGCACTCCAAGCTCGCCCATGGCGCCCGCTCGGCGCTGGAGCATGGCGGCGTCGCGCCGGCGATCGTCGACAAGAGCGCCGATCTCGACGCGATCATCGAGCCGCTCGTGAAGGGCGGCTACTATCATGCGGGCCAGGTCTGCGTGTCGACGCAGCGCATCTATGTGCATGACGACATCGTCAACGACTTCACCGAGCGGCTCATCGCGCGGGTGAAGAAGCTGCGCACCGGCGATCCGACGCTGGGGGATACCGAGGTCGGCCCCCTGATCATCCCCAAGGAGGCCGACCGCGTGGCGTCCTGGATCGACGAAGCGGTGAAGGGTGGCGCCAAGCTCGCGACCGGCGGCAAGCGCCTGTCGGAGACGACGCTGGAGCCCGCAGTGCTGATCGACCCGGCACCGGAAGCCCGCATCTCGAGCGAAGAGGTGTTCGGCCCGGTCGTCGCGATCTACCGCTACGGCAAGCTCGACGACGCCATCGCGCGGGCGAACTCTCTGCCCGTTTCCTTCCAGGCCAGCATTTTCGCGCAGGACATCGACGTGGCCATGAGGGCCGCGAACCGGCTCGAGGCCTCGGCGGTGATGGTGAACGACCCCACGACCTTCCGCACCGACTGGATGCCCTTCGCCGGCCGGCGCGTCTCGGGCTACGGCACCGGCGGCATCCCCTACACCATGCGCGACATGACGCAGGAGAAGATGATCCTGTTGAAGCGACGCTGAACGCGCGGCGCGGCGGAGCGTGACGCTTCGCCGCGCCCTGCCAACCGGCAGAATCCAGAGTACCCCCACAAGACAAAACTCGGAAACGACTGCGTTTTCAGCAAGTATCCGACGCAATATCATCAGTTTACGACCATTCTAAACTGATAAGATTTGATTGACCCTTGCCGCTCGGGTGCCTAGGCACTGGCTACATGCGCCGCGAATAGCTGATCGCGACGCGCAACCGGGCCAGGCTCGTCGTGATCGTTCCGTTTCTCATCATGCTCCGCGAAGGCATCGAGGCCGCGCTGATCGTCGGCATCGTCGCGAGCTATCTGGTCCGGACCGGCCGGCGCGAGTGGCTGCCCGCGCTCTGGCTCGGGGTCGGACTCGCCTGCGCGGTGAGCCTCGCCGCCGGTGCGGCGCTCGACATCATCGTCGGTGAACTGCCGCAGCGCGGGCAGGAATTGTTCGAGGCCGTCATCGGCCTGATCGCCGCGGCGATGTTGACCTCGATGGTGTTCTGGATGCGCAAGGCGGCCCGCTCGATCAAGGGCGAGCTGCAGGCTGGCGTCGACGCCGCGCTAGCCGGCGGGCATCAAGGTCTCGCGCTGGTCGGCCTCGCCTTTCTCGCGGTGGTGCGCGAGGGGTTGGAGTCAGTCTTCTTCCTGCTCGCTATCTTCCAGCAGAACGGCGGCTGGGCTCCGGCGCTCGGCGCCACTCTGGGCATCCTGCTTGCGGCGGCAGCCGGTTACGCAATCTATGCGCTGGGCGTGAAGCTCAACCTGCGCATCTTCTTCCGCTGGACCGGCATCCTGATCCTGTTCGTCGCCGCCGGGCTCGTGGCCAATGCCGTGCGCTCCCTGCACGAAGCGGGGCTCTGGAACCATCTCCAGCAGAATGTCTACGACCTCAGCGCCACGCTGCCGGCGGATAGCCCGCTCGGCGTCGTCCTATCGGGTTTCTTGGGCTATCAGGAGCGGGCGACGCTCGGCGAAGTCATCGCCTATCTGGGCTTCCTGCTCCCGACGCTTGCCCTGTTTCTCTTTGCCGGGCGCGAAGAGCGGGGCAACGCAGTCACGCCTCGGCCCGAGGCCAGGCGCTCGCCGCGCCTGAGGCTGGCCGGCATCGGCACGCTGCTGCTGATCTGCGGCGGTGTCGGCGCCTTCATCTACGCGGCCGGAAACGGCGCGCGCCGTGGCGCCGAGGCCAGCACAAGCGACATCGCCGTCGCCATCACCGATCGCACCTGCGAGCCTTCGACGCTGACCATTCCTGCCGGCAAGGCCAGTTTCGTCGTGACAAATCGCGGCGAGCGCGTGCTGGAATGGGAAATCCTCGACGGCGTGATGGTGCTGGAGGAGCGCGAGAACATTGCGCCCGGCCAGTCCCGGCGGCTGACGACGCAGCTCCATCCCGGCGAATACGCCATCACCTGCGGGCTGCTCAGCGCGCCGCGCGGCAGGCTCGTCGTGCAGGCCTCGGCGGCGCAGCCGCGCCCTGCCCTGACGCTGATGGACATGGTCGGCCCGGCCGCCGAATATCGCGCCTTCCTGAGCGAGCGCTCGGCCGCCCTCGGCGCGGCGCTCTACGCCCTCGAGCAAGCGCACGGCGCAGGCAACGCCGAGGCTGCGGACGAGGCCCGCCGTGATGCCGCCGTGCTGCTGCCCACTTTGCGCCCGGCAACCATGGGGGATGCCAGACTCGAAGCCCTCTTCGGCAAGGTGCAGATAGCCCTCGCTGGCGAGGCCGCGGTCGCAGCGTCCGAGGTCAAGCTGGATGCCGAAGCCTTCCGCGTCGCTCTCGGCCAACGCACCGTCCTGCCCGACACGATGCTGGCAGGTGCAATCGCTCTTCTGTCCGCTCAGGACGGAGAGACGGCCTCGCCGGAGGATGTTGCCGCTGCAAGCGGCATCGCGCGGCTGCTACTGCCGTTGACGGCGCGGATCGACCCCGAGTTGGCGGCGCGGACGAAAGCCGTGCTCGCGGCCCTCCCCAATGACGCCAAGCCGGGCGGCGCGATCCGGTCGCTCGTCGAGGATCTTTCGGCCATGCGTAAGGCGCTCGCCCTCCCCGAAGCGGAGCGCAAATCATGACCAGGCCGGGCAAGAGCTTCACACCATCGCGGCGGTCGCTGCTGACGGGCGGCGCAGCGGCGATCGGGAGCGCCTCGCTGGCACGGGCGGCGAGCGAACCGGCACAGAATCCTGCGGCTGCGCCGGAGAGCGACGCGACCGCCCAGCGCCAGCCCTTTCACGGCATCCATCAATCCGGCATCGTCACGCCTCGCCCGGCGACCGGCCTGGTGGCCGCCTTCGACGTCACCGCGACCTCGCTCGACGAGCTCGAACGGCTCTTCCGGCTGCTCAGCGAACGCATCGCCTTCCTGATGCAGGGCGGGCCGGCCCCCACCGCCGATCCCGGCTTCCCCCCACCGGACAGCGGCATTCTCGGCCCGGTCATCGCACCCGACAACCTGACTATAACGGTCGCGCTCGGCGCCTCGCTCTTCGACGAGCGCTTCGGCTTAGGTCCGCTGAAGCCGAAACGCCTGCAGCGGATGAAGCGCTTCCGCAACGACGCGCTCGACGGCGCGCTCTGCCATGGCGACCTGCTGCTGCAATTCTGCGCCAACACGGCCGACACCAGCATCCACGCGCTGCGCGATATCCTGAAGAACGCGCCGGACCTCATCCTGCTGCGCTGGAAGCAGGAGGGTACTGTCCCCGTCCTCAAACCCAAGTCCAGCGGGCCGGCCGAGAGCGCCCGCAACCTGCTCGGCTTCCGCGACGGCACCGCCAATCCCGACGCCGCCGACAAGGCGTCGATGGACCGTCTCGTCTGGATTCAGCCCGGCTCGGACGAGCCGGAATGGGCCGCCAATGGCAGCTATCAGGTGGTCCGGATCATCCGGAACTTCGTCGAGCGCTGGGATCGCACGCCACTCGGCGAGCAGGAAGCGATCATGGGCCGCCAGAAGGCGAGCGGCGCGCCCTTCGGCGGCCAGCGCGAATATGACGAGCCGGTCTATGCCGACGATCTCGAGGGAAAGCGCACCAGGCTCGACGCCCATATCCGGCTCGCCAATCCGCGCCGGCCGGAGACGGAAGCCAGCCGGATGCTGCGCCGGCCCTTCAACTATTCCAACGGCGTCACCCGCGCCGGCCAGCTCGACATGGGGCTGCTCTTCATCTGCTTCCAGCAGGACCTCGAGCGCAGCTTCATCGCCGTGCAGAAGCGGCTCGATGGCGAACCGCTGGAGGAATACATCAAGCCGGTCGGCGGCGGCTATTTCTTCGCCCTGCCCGGCGTGCCCGATGCCGGAAGCTATCTCGGCGCCGGTTTGATCCGGGCCGCGCGCGGCATCGCGCCTGCCTCGGCCAGGACTTTCCCCCGCAAGACAGGAGACTGATATGAGCTTGCGCTTCGCATGGCTGGCCGGGGCCGGCCTGTTCGCCATCATCGCGGCAGGGCCGGCCTTCGCCGTCTCGCCGCTCGACCTCGTGGCACCGGTCTCCGAGTACAAGATCTATGTCTCTAAGGGCGTCGACCAGCTGGTGAAGGACACCAAGGCCTTCACCGACGCGGTCAAGGCCGGCGATCTCGCCAAGGCCAGGGCGCTCTACGCGCCGACCCGCGTCTCCTACGAAAAGATCGAGCCGGTCGCCGAGCTGTTCAGCGACCTCGACGGCAAGATCGACTCGCGCGCCGACGACCATGAGAAGAAGGAGGAAGATCCGGAGTTCACCGGCTTCCACCGCATCGAATACGGGCTCTTCGCCAAGAACAGCACGGACGGGCTCGCCCCCATCGCCGACAAGCTGCTCGCCGATGTCACCGAGTTGCAGGGCCGCATCAAGGGCCTGACGATCCCGCCGGACAAGATGGTCGGCGGCGCGGCCGTGCTGATCGAGGAGGTTGCGGCCACCAAGATCTCCGGCGAGGAAGACCGCTACAGCCACACCGACCTCTGGGACTTCCAGGCCAATGTCGACGGCGCCAAGACAATCGTCGACCTGCTGCGGCCCCTGGTCACAAAGGAAGACAAGGCGCTCGCGGCCAAGATCGACGCGAATTTCGCGACCGTCGACAAGACGCTGGCGAAGTACAAGCTCGGGGATGGCGGCTTCGAGACCTATGACAAGCTGAGCGAGACCGACCGCAAGGCGCTGGCCGCGATGATCACGACCCTGGCCGAGGACCTCTCCAAGCTGCGCGGCGTGCTCGGACTCGGCTGAGTCCCCATCGGATCTTCGAGGGAAGCGGCTTCCGCAGTTCGGGAAGCCGACCTGACACAGAACGGTCACGCGAGCGCGGCACTCGACAGGCTGGAGCCGATGCGCCATGGACGGCGCATCGGCGACAGACGCCCCTTCGCAGACATGGACAGCCTGCTCTCATGACCGACATTTCCGCCAAAAACCCGGCCGCACAGGGCCGCATCGCCCTGCTGGGCTGCCCGATCGAGGTCGGCGCCTCGCGTCGCGGCGCGCTGATGGGTCCGGCCGGCCTGCGCACGGCGGGCCTCGTGCGCGTGCTGGAAGACCTCGGCTACGCCGTCGCGGACCATGGCGACATTCTCGCGCGCGACCTGAAACCGGTGGACGGCCCGGCGCCCGACAATGCCCGCTTCTACCATGAGATCGCCGCCTGGATGCGCGCGCTGAGCGCCGGCGCCTATGAGCTTGCCCGCACCGGCGACACGCCGATCTTCCTCGGCGGCGATCACAGCCTGTCGATGGGCTCGGTCAATGGCGTTGCCCGCTACTGGCAGGAGCAGGGCCGCAAGCTCTTCGTGCTCTGGCTCGACGCCCATGCCGATTTCAACATGCCGGCGATCTCGCCCTCCGGGAATATGCACGGCATGTCCTCCGCCTTCCTCTGCGGCGAAGCCGGCCTCGACGACCTGCTCGGCTCCGAGCCGCGCGCTTCGATCTCGCCGGAGCAGCTCAGCCTCTTCGGCATCCGCTCGATCGACCCGCTGGAGAAGGCGGCGGTGAAGGCACGCGGCGTCGATATCGCCGACATGCGCGCCATCGACGAGCACGGCGTCGGCGTGCTGATCCGCAAGGTGATCGACAAGGTGCGCGCGGCGGATGGCGTGCTCCATGTCAGCTTCGACGTCGATTTCATCGACCCGCCGCTGGCGCCCGGCGTCGGCACCACCGTGCCGGGCGGCGCGACCTATCGCGAGGCGCATCTGGTGATGGAGCTGCTGCACGATTCCGGGCTGGTGCGCTCGATGGACATCGTCGAGCTCAACCCCTTCCTCGACGATCGCGGCCAGACGGCCCGCCTCGCCGTCGAGCTCGCCGGCAGCCTGTTCGGCCAGCAGATCACCGACCGGCAGACGCCGTCGAACGCCATCGGCGCAGCCTGAATCCAAAAACGAAAACACCGTGCGCCTCGATGGGCGCACGGTGCTTCAATGCGTTTCACGCCTCGGGCGTGGCGGCCTTACACCGCCAGCGCGAAGCCGTCCTTGCGATGGTCGGAGGCGCCGAACATCACGCCACGCTTGTGGTCGACCCAGATCGCCTGGCATCCGCCGAGAGGCTCCTCTGCCCAGACCACGTCATGGCCGCGCGCCTTGAGATCGGCGGCGACAGCGGCCGGGATCGTCGTTTCCAGCGAGAGCTTGCCGTCATAGGCGAAGCTGCGCGGCGCATCCGAGGCCTGCTGCGGATCGAGGCCGCGGTCGAGAATGCCGGACAGGAAATGGACATGGCCCGTCGACTGATACTGGCCGCCCATCACGCCCATCGGCATGATCGCCTTGCCGTCCTTGGCCAGCATGCCCGGAATGATCGTGTGGAAGGGGCGCTTGCGCGGCGCGATGGCGTTGGGGTGCCCCTCGATCAGCCGGAAGCCGGAGCCGCGATTCTGCAGCATGACGCCGGCCTTCGATGCGTAGATGCCGCTGCCGAAGGCGGAGAACAGCGAATTGATGAAGGACACCATGTTGCCGTCGCCGTCGACGACGCAGAGATAGATCGTGTCCTTGTGCAGGGGCATGTCGAAGGCTTCCGCCGCCGCCGCCTTCTCGAGGCTGATCTCCTTGCGGATGCGGCTGACGAACTGGTCGGAAAGGAAAGCCCCGGTGTCGAAGGGGCTGACGGTGGGGTCGGCCACCAGCGCGTCGCGCTGGCGATAGGCGGCCTTGCTGGCTTCGGCCAGGAGATGGATGCGATCGGCTTCGCTCAGCGCCCCGTCCTTGAGGTCGAAGCCTTCGAGGATGCGCGCGATCAGTAGCGCGGCGATGCCCTGGCCGTTCGGCGGGCATTCCCAGAGGCGGTGGCCGCGATAATCCGCGCCGATCGGATCGACATAATCGGACTTCGCAGCGGCGAAGTCATCGAGCCCGATCAGGCTGCCGGCGCCCTTGAGCACCGCGACCATGTCCTCGGCGAGCTCACCTTCGTAGAAGGCTGAGCGGCCCTCGCGGGCGATGCGGCGCAGCGTCCTGCCGAGCGCCGGATGGACCATCTTGTCGCCGACGGCAGGGGGATTGCCGCCCGGCAGGTAGACGGCGTTGCCGAGCCCGTGCTTCTCGATGCGACCGCGGGCCTTCGCCCAGTCGAGCGCGACGCGCGGCGTCACCACGAAGCCCTCCTCGGCGGCGCGGATCGCCGGCGCGAAGATCTCGTCGAGGCTCTTGCTGCCATGGTCGGCGACGAGGCGGCACCAGGCGTCGATGGCGCCGGGCACGGTGACCGCATGGGGCGAATCCGCGGCGATCGCGGTCATGCCCTGGCCGAGGAACCAGCCGAGTTCAGCCTTGGCGGCGGAGCGGCCGGAGCCGTTGAGCGCGACCATCTTGCCTTTGGCCGGCGCATAGATCGCGAAGCAGTCGCCGCCGATGCCGGTCATGTGCGGATCGACCACGGCCTGGACGGCGACCGCCGCGATGGCAGCGTCGATGGCGTTGCCGCCGGCGCGCAGGATATCGACGGCGGCCAGTGTCGAGGCGGGATGCGAGGTCGCCGCCATGCCGCGGTCACCGACCGCAACCGGCCGGCCCGGAACCATGAAATCGCGCTTGCCCCAACTCATCCGTCGTCTCCGCCTCTACCGCGCCTTCGTTTCGGGGGCGCTCGTTTCGCACAAGGCTTTGGCGCGCCGGCCGGGGGCTTGGCAATCCCGCCCCGCGCATGGCCGACATAACCGCGCCAAAGACAGGCAGCCCTCATCCTGAGGAGCGTCGCAGGCGCGTCTCGAAGGATGTTCGCGGAGGCTCCGGACCATCGGGAGCATCCTTCGATACGCCGCGGGCGCGGCGCCTCAGAATGAGGACTCGCACAGCTGGAGCGCCTTCCGCACCAGCGCCAGCGCGGCCGGGACGATTGACATCGCGGTACAGCGGGCTATCGCCGCCCGAGAGGACGAGCTGCCATGCAAGACTACATCCGCAAGATCATCGGAGCGCGCGTCTACGACGTCGCGATCGAGAGCCCGCTCGACCCGCTGCCGCGGCTTTCGGCCCGGATCGGCGGGCAGGCGCTGCTGAAGCGCGAGGATCTACAGCCCGTCTTCTCGTTCAAGCTGCGCGGCGCCTACAACAAGATGGCCGGCCTCTCGACCGAGGAGGCCGAGCGCGGCGTGATCTGCGCCTCGGCCGGCAATCACGCGCAGGGCGTGGCGCTGGCGGCGCGCAAGCTCGCCATGAAGGCGACCATCGTGATGCCGCGCACCACGCCCGACATCAAGGTGCAGGCGGTGCGCAGCCTCGGCGGGCGTGTCGTGCTGCATGGCGAGAATTTCGACGAAGCCTATGGCCATGCCCGCAAGCTCGAGGCCGAAAAGGGGCGGACCTTCGTCCACCCCTATGACGATCCGGACGTCATCGCCGGCCAGGGCACGGTCGGCATGGAAATCCTGCGCCAGCATCCCGATCCGATCGAGGCGATCTTCGTGCCGATCGGCGGCGGCGGGCTCGCGGCCGGCGTCGCGGTCTACGCCAAGTTCCTGCGGCCCGAGATCAAGGTGATCGGCGTCGAGCCGCAGGATGCCGCCTCCATGGCCGGCGCCATCGCGGCGGGCGAGCGCATCGTGCTCGATCAGGTCGGGCTCTTCGCCGACGGCGTCGCGGTGCGGCAGGCGGGCGAGGAAACATTCCGGCTCTGCCGCGAACTGCTCGACGAGGTCGTCACCGTCTCGACCGACGAGATCTGCGCGGCGGTGAAGGACATCTTCGAGGATACCCGCGCCATTGCCGAGCCTTCCGGTGCCGTCAGCCTCGCGGGGCTGAAGGCCTATGCGGCGCGTGGGGCCAAACGCGCCGGCGCGCTGATCGCGATCAATAGCGGCGCCAACATGAATTTCGACCGCTTGCGCCATATCGCCGAGCGGGCCGAGATCGGCGAGCATCGCGAAGCGCTGCTGGCGGTGACCATCCCCGAAAAGCCCGGCAGCTACCGCGCCTTCATTCAGTTGCTGGGCAGGCGCGCCATAACCGAGTTCAACTACCGCTATTCCGATCCCAAGGCGGCGCGCATCTTCGTCGGCGTGCAGCTGTCCGAGGGCGAGGCCGAGAAGCGCCAGATCATCGCGATGCTGGGCGAGCACGGCTATCCCGTGCTCGACATGAGCGACAACGAACTCGCCAAGCTGCATATCCGCTACATGGTCGGCGGCAAGGCGCCAGGGCTCGGCGACGAATTGCTGTTCCGGTTCCAATTCCCCGAACGGCCGGGCGCGCTGCTGAAATTCCTGAACAGCCTCTCGGCCGACTGGAACATCTCGCTGTTCCACTACCGCAACCACGGCGCCGATTACGGCCGCGTGCTCGCCGGCGTCCAGATACCTCTGGCCCAGCGCAGCCAACTGACCAAGCGGCTCGATGCGCTCGGCTACCCCTATTGGAGCGAGAGCGAAAACCCGGCCTATCTTTCCTTCCTGTCGGAGCGCACCGGTGCGGATTGATCACCAGGCCGCCGCCCTGCAGCCCTCATCCTGAGGAGCGCCGCAGGCGCATCTCGAAGGATGGTCCGGGAGGCTCCGGAACCATCTGGATCATCCTTCGATGCAGCCCTTCGGGCTTCCTCAGGATGAGGGCTGAGTGTTTACAACCGAGCTGTAAGGTCAGGGCATGACGCTCGAACAACTCCGCATCTTCGTCGCCGTCGCCGAGCGGGAGCATCTGACGCAAGGCGCCCGCGCCCTCAACCTCACGCAATCGGCCGTGAGTTCCGCGATCGCGACGCTGGAGGCGCGCTACGCGACCAAGCTGTTCGACAGGATCGGCCGGCGCATCGCGCTGACCGATGCCGGCCGCCTCTTTCTGACCGAGGCCCGCGCCGTGCTGACACGGGCAGCAGCAGCCGAAGCGGTGCTCTCCGATCTCTCGGGACTCGCCCGTGGCTCGCTCGCACTGATGGCGAGCCAGACCGTCGCGAATTACTGGCTGCCGCCGCTGATCCAGCGCTTTCGCCGGGAGCATCCCGGCATCACGGTCTCGCTTGCCATCGGCAACACCGAAACGGTGAGCGCCGCCATCCAGAACGGCGACGCCGATCTCGGCTTCATCGAAGGCGAGATCGACGATCCGGCCCTCGCCATGACCGCGGTGGCGGAGGACGAACTCGTCATCATCGTTCCGGCCGGTCATCCCTGGGCGCAGACGCCTCCCTCACCCGCTGAACTCAAGCAGGGCGCCTGGGTGCTGCGCGAGCCCGGCTCCGGCACGCGCGCCATGTTCGAGGCGGCGCTGCCGGGGCTCGGCCTTGTCGCGACGGACCTTGCTGTCGCGCTCGAACTGCCGTCGAACGAAGCGATCTGCGCCGCGGTCGCCGCCGGTGCGGGCACCACCGCGATCTCGCGGCTCGTCGCCGCCAATGCCATCGCGGCAGGGCGCCTCGTCACGGTCGCGCTGCCATTGCCGAAGCGCCGCTTCCTCGCGCTGCGCCACAAGGAACGCTACCTCGCCAAGGCGGCAGCAGCCTTTCTCGCGCTGGCTGAAAACAACAAGCACTGAACGTCCTCGCGCTGCCCCGCCACCGCGGCGCGGTTGACAATGATGAAATGTTATAATGTAACAAATTTTCATTCATCAGACCGGACTTCCTCCGATGGCTTCGTCTCCCCTCCTCGTCGACCGGCGCCTGCCGGTCACCGTCCTCTCCGGCTTTCTCGGCGCCGGCAAGACCACGCTGCTCAACCACATCCTCAACAACCGCGAGGGCCGGCGCGTCGCCGTCATCGTCAACGACATGAGCGAGGTGAATATCGACGCCGATCTCGTGCGCGAGGGCGGCGCCGACCTCTCCAAGACCGAGGAGAGCCTGGTCGAGATGAGCAATGGCTGCATCTGCTGCACGCTGCGCGACGACCTGCTGACCGAAGTGCGCCGCCTCGCCGAGGAGCGGAAATTCGACTACCTGCTGATCGAGGGAACCGGCATAGCCGAGCCGCTGCCGATCGCCGCGACCTTCTCCTTCCGCGACGAGGAAGACCGCTCGCTCGACGATGTCGCCCGCCTCGACACCATGGCGACGGTGGTCGACGCACTGAACCTCCTCGAGGATTACGACAGCCGCGACTTCCTCGGCGACCGCGGCGAGACGGCCGGCGACGGCGACGAACGGACGCTGGTCGATCTGCTCGTCGAACAGATCGAGTTCGCCGATGTCGTGGTGATCAACAAGGCCGGCGAGGTTTCACTCGAGGAGCTGGACAAGGTCAGGCAGGTGGTGCGTGGCCTCAATGCCGACGCCCGCATCGTCGAGGCCGATTTCGGCCGCGTTCCGCCCGACCGGCTGCTCGATACCAAGCTCTACAGCGAGGAGAAGGCGCAGACCCATCCGCTCTGGCACAAGGAGCTCTACGGCTTCCGCGACCATGAGCCCGAGACCGAGGAATATGGCATTCGCTCCTTCGTCTACCGGGCGCGACGGCCGTTCCATCCGGCGAAACTGCACGGCTTCATGGGCAGGCGCCTGCCCGGCGTGATCCGGGCCAAGGGCCATTTCTGGCTGGCGAGCCGGCCACACTGGGTTGGCGAATACTCATTGGCCGGGCGCATCACCCGCACAGAGGGCATGGGGCGCTGGTGGGCGTCAGTGCCCAGGGAGCGCTGGCCCCGCTCGGAGGAATTCCAATCCTTGATGAACAAGCACTGGTCGCCGACATGGGGCGACCGGCGCCAGGAGATGGTGTTCATCGGCGGCCTCGAGATGGACGAGGCGGCGATCCGCACCGAACTCGATTCCTGCCTGACCGGGAGCCCCAGCACAGGGCTGACGCAGGCGCTGCTCGGGCTCGAAGACCCGTTCCCGCGCTGGGAGCGGGACGCGGCGTAAGTCCAAACGTCGCTGTCATCCCGGACGGAGCTAAGCGGAGATCCGGGATCCATGCCTGAACCTCTTGTGGAAGCGCTCTGGCATGGATCCCGGGTTCAAGCCCGGGATGACGACGTGGTTACAGCGACCACCACCAAGCCGGATGGCCTCACGCCGCCGCGACGGCGCTAGGCGCGGCGCGCATCAGCATGCCGAAGAGATCGCGCGGATCGTCGGGGTCCGCGATCAGGTCGAGATCGACATAGGTGCCGGCCTCGCGGATGCGTTCGTGGACATAGCGCAGCGCCGAAAAATCCTCGATGGCGAAGCCGACCGAGTCGAACAGCGTGATCTGGCTGGCATCGGTGCGGCCCGCCGCCGCCCCAGTGATGACCTTCCAGAGCTCCTCGACCGGATGGTCGGCGTCGAGCTGCTGGATATCGCCCTCGATGCGGGTCTGCGGCGGGTATTCGACGAAGATCGAGGAGCGCAGCAGCACGTCGCGGTGAATCTCGGTCTTGCCGGGGCAGTCTCCGCCGACCGCGTTGATGTGGACGCCGGCGCCGACCATGTTGTCGGTCAGGATCGTCGCATATTGCTTGTCGGCGGTGACGGTGGTGACGATCTCGGCGCCCTCGACCGCTTCCATCGCCGTGGCGCAGCGCGTGATCCTGAAACCGTGGCGCGCGAGGTTGCGGGCGCATTTCTCGGTCGCGGCGGGATCGACGTCATAGAGCCGCAGATTTTCGATGCCGAGCAGGGCGCGGAAGGCGAAGGCCTGGAATTCCGACTGGGCGCCATTGCCGATGATCGCCATCGTCGCCGCGTTCTTGGGCGCAAGGTGCTTGGCCGCGACGGCTGACATCGCCGCCGTGCGCAGCGCGGTCAGGAAGGTCATCTCCGAGAGCAGGACGGGATAGCCCGTCGCGACATCCGAGAGCAGGCCGAAGGCGGTGACGGTCTGGAGACCAGCCTTCATGTTCTTGGGGTGGCCGTTGACGTATTTGAAGCCGTAGAGCTTGCCGTCGCTGGTCGGCATCAGCTCGATCACGCCTTCGAGGCTGTGGGAGGCGATGCGCGGCGTCTTGTCGAAGATCTCCCAGCGCCGGAAATCGTCCTCGATATAGGCGGCGATGTCGGCCAGCATCCGCTCGATGCCGATCGCATGGACCAGCTTCATCATGTGGTCGACGCTGACGAAAGGCACGACGTTGAGCTGCTGAATCATGGGTCCCCGCGCTGTTCTCGTTGAAGGGGCCATTGTCCTCGTTTTCGGCGGCAGCCGAAAGAAGCCAGAATGATCCTATCGGCGCCGATATTGATCGAAACGGCAAACAGAATTATCCATTTCGGGCGATGGACGATCTAGACCGCAAGCTCATCACCCTGCTGCGTCATGACGGGCGCCGCAGCATCTCGGACCTCGCGGCCGATCTCGGCCTGACGCGGGCGACCGTGCGCGCACGGCTGGAAAAGCTGGAGCAGTCCGGCGAGATCATCGGCTTCACCGTGATCCTGCGCTCGGACGCGATCGATCTGCCGGTGCGCGGCATCACCATGATCGAGATCGCCGGCCAGGCCGCGGATTCGGTGATCGACGCGCTCTCCGGCTTCACCGAGGTCTCCAGCATTCACACCACCAACGGCAACTGGGACCTCGTGGTCGAGCTCGGCACCTCCGACCTGATCGCCTTCGACCAAGTGCTCCGGCGCATCCGCCTGATCCCCGGCGTCACCAACAGCGAGACCAGCCTGCTGCTGGCGACGCCGCGCAGCGTCAAGGCGCGGCTGTAGAAGTCAATCTGCGCGAACCACGCCGTCATCCCGGGCGGAGCAAAGCGTAGACCCGGGATCCATCGTAGGGCCCCCGCACTCTACGATGGATCCCGGATCGGCGCCGCTGGCGCGGCTTGTCCGGGATGACGCGGAGGGTTTGGCGGATGCCGAACGACACCGGTCGCCCCACAAGAAGCGCCGCTGCATGGCCGCCATCCGCAAATGCGACACGCTGCCCCGTGACAGGCACGCGCCGCCCCCCTAACGTGCGTCCCGTCAGACGAAAGCGTCGATGGCGGCCGGCGATGCATGATCGCGCAAGGCCGCCCGTTCACGTCCGACATCGACAGTTCCTTGCTTGGGGCATGGACCGCCGGTCGCTTCCCGGCCGGCTCCTCGCGCTTTGAGCCAAGACATGTTCAGGGAGATCAGACCATGGCGCATGAACTCGAATTCTATATCGATGGCCAGTGGGTGAAGCCGTCGGGCAATCGCACGCTCGGCGTGATCGACCCCTCGAACGAAGAAGCCTTCGCCACGATCGCGCTGGGCGAGCAGGCCGATGTCGACAAGGCCGTCGCCGCCGCCCGCGCCGCCTTCCCGGCCTTCGCGAAGACCTCCAAGGCCGAGCGCCTCGCCCTGATGCGCCGCCTCGCCGAGGCCTACAAGAAGCGCTACGACGACATCGCCAATGTCCTTTCGCGCGAGATGGGCGCGCCGAAGGAGCTGGCGCACCGGGCGCAGGCCGCGATGGGCACGGCCCATCTCGCCAAGATGATCGAGACCCTCGAAAACTTCGAGTTCGAGGAGCTGCGCGGTACCACCCTGATCGCCAAGGAGCCGATCGGCGTCGTCGGCATGATCACGCCGTGGAACTGGCCGCTCAACCAGATCATGTGCAAGGTCGCGCCGGCGCTGGCCGCCGGCTGCACGATGGTGCTGAAGCCCTCCGAGATCGCGCCGCTCAACGCGCTGATCTTCGCCGAGGCGATGGAGGAGGCCGGCGTGCCGAAGGGCGTGTTCAACCTCGTCAACGGCGACGGCCCGACGGTCGGCGAAGCCATCTCCCGGCATCCCGGCGTCGACATGGTTTCCTTCACCGGCTCGACCCGCGCCGGCATCCTCGTCGCCAAGGCGGCGGCGGATACGGTCAAGCGCGTGCATCAGGAGCTCGGCGGCAAGTCGGCCAACATCATCCTGGATGATGCCGATTTGAAGAAATCGGTGAAGCTCGGCGTCGAGAGCGTGATGCGCAACTCCGGCCAGTCCTGCAACGCGCCGACCCGGATGTTCGTGCCGGAGAAGCTGCATGAGGAAGCCCTCGCCATCGCCAAGCAGGTCGCCGAGCCGCTCAAGGTCGGGGCTCCCTCCGCGGACGGCGTCTTCCTCGGCCCGGTCGTCAGCGAGGTCCAGTACGAGAAGATCCAGCGCCTGATCGAGGCCGGCATCAAGGAAGGCGCGACGCTCGTCACCGGCGGCCCGGGCCGTCCGGAAGGACTGAACCGCGGCTATTATGTCCGCCCGACAGTGTTCGGCGCCGTCACCGACGAGATGACCATCGCGCGCGAGGAAATCTTCGGGCCCGTGCTCTCGATCCTGCCCTACAAGAGCGACGACGAGGTGGTGGAGCGCGCCAACGACACGCCCTACGGCCTTGCGGCCTATGTCCAGTCCGGYTCGCWGGAKCGCGCCCGCAAGGTYGCGKCSCAGATGCGCRSSGGCAATGTCTACATCAACTACCCGGCCTGGGAYGCKGGCGCSCCSTTCGGYGGCTACAAGCAGTCSGGCAAYGGCCGCGAATACGCCGATTTCGGCCTCGAGGAGTTCCTCGAGATCAAGGGCACGGTCGGTTACGCCGCGGCCTGATCGGTTCACCGCGTGTCTTTCCGGGGCGGGCCGTCAGGCCCGAGCCCGGAGCCCGTGAACACGCGGCTCCCGTCATGGTCGGGCTTGTCCCGACCATCCACGTCTTCGCTGGTCGAAAGCCTCTTTCAAGACGTGGATGCTCGCCACGAGGGCGAGCATGACGGCGTGGTTCCCATTGATGCGCCCGGTGGACGAAACGCCACCGGGCCTTCATTTTATGACCGATTCAATCGATTGAGAGGCAGAGGCCATGGTCAATTCCAACCGCTATGACGCGATGCGCTACAATCGCTGCGGCCGCAGCGGGCTGCAATTGCCGGCGCTGTCGCTCGGCCTCTGGCAGAATTTCGGCGAGACCGGTGCCCACGCCAATATGCGCGAGATCTGCCGCACGGCCTTCGATCTCGGCATCACCCATTTCGACCTCGCCAACAATTACGGGCCGCCGCCCGGTTCGGCCGAGACCGCCTTCGGCGAGATCCTGAAGCAGGATTTCGACGGGCTTCGCGACGAGCTGGTGATCTCGACCAAGGCCGGCTACCGGATGTGGCCGGGCCCCTATGGCGAATGGGGCAGCCGCAAATACCTGATCTCCAGCCTCGACCAGAGCCTGAAGCGGATGAAGCTCGACTATGTCGATATCTTCTATTCGCACCGCTTCGACCCGAACACGCCGCTGGAAGAGACGATGGGCGCGCTCGATGCCATCGTGCGCCAGGGCAAGGCGCTCTATGTCGGGCTTTCTTCCTACAACTCCAAGCGCACGCAGGAGGCGGTCGCGATCCTGCGCCGCCTCGGCACGCCCTGCCTGATCCATCAGCCGAGCTATTCAATGCTCAATCGCTGGATCGAGCAGGACGGTTTGCTCGACACGCTCGACGCGGAAGGGATCGGCTCGATCGTGTTCTCGCCGCTGGCGCAGGGCATGCTGACCGACAAGTACCTCAAGGGCGTGCCAGCCGGCAGCCGCGCCGACAAGAAGGCGCCCTCCTTCCGCGAGGGCTTCCTCAGCGAGGCCAATCTCAAGAGCATCGCGGCGCTGAACGAGATCGCGAGGGCGCGCGGCCAGAGCCTCGCCCAGATGGCGATCACCTGGGTGCTACGCGGCGGGCGCGTCACCTCGGCGCTGATCGGCGCGAGCCGGCCGGAGCAGGTGACGGACTGCGTCGCGGCGCTGAAGAACCCGGAATTTTCCGCCGAAGAGCTGGCGGCGATCGACAGGCACGCCGTCGAGGGCGGCGTCAATATCTGGGCAGCTTCGGCGGAACGGTGACGCTGCCCGTCATGCTCGGGCTTGACCCGAGCATCTCTTCGACCAGTGCGTCCCGAGATTCTCGGGTCGCCGCTGCGCGGCGCCCGAGAATGACGGCACGGCTCAATCCTCCTCCGCCACCGCCGCGATCGGCAGGGCGCTAGAGCGCTTCACCTGCCCCAGCGCGAAGCTCGATTCGATCGAGGCGACGCCATCGAGGCGAGTAAGCTTGTCCTTGAGGAAGCGCTCATAGGCTGGCAGATCGCGCACCACGATGCGCAGGAGATAGTCACGCTGGCCGGTCATCAGATAGCAGTCGACCACCTCGGGCCAGCGCGCCACGGCTTGCGAGAAGCGGTCGAGCTCGTCCTCGCGCTGGCGCTCCAGCTTGATCGAGACGAAGACGCTGATCGGCAGCCCGACCTTGGTCTGGTCGATGATCGCCGCGTAGCCCTGGATGACGCCGGCTTCCTCCAGCATGCGGATGCGGCGCGCGCAGGGCGAAGCCGAGAGGCCGATCCGCTGGGCGAGGTCCTGCACCGAAAGGCGCGAATTGATCTGCAGTTCCGCGATGATCTTGCGGTCGAGCGCATCGAGGCGCAGGCGTGCCATTCCCTGTCTCCGGTCCCGGCTGACTTGGCTCTCTTACAGGAGCGGCTGCTGGCTACCATCTGCATCGCGGCGGTGCCAGACGGCAGCAACGACATGCCACTGGCGCGGATGGGCCGTCCGCGCTATGCGATACCTACAATCGCGGGAATGTATGGAATTGGTTCGGGCGAAGGCCGCTAGCGACGAAGCGCTCCACTGGGTCGGCCGGCTCGACCCGGCGGCAGGACCGCGCTACCTCCAGATCGTCGCACAGCTCGAGCGGGCGGTTGCAGACGGGCTGCTCAGGCCGGGCGACCGTCTGCCACCGCAGCGCCGGCTGGCCGAACATCTCGCGGTCGATCTCACCACGGTCACGCGCGCCTTCGGCGAGGCTCGCGAGCGCGGCCTGACCGACGCTGTGACGGGGCGCGGCTCCTTCATCTCCGCGCGGCAGGAGCAGAAAGGGCCGCCGCTCGACCTCAGCATGACGATCCCGCCCGCCCCCAAGGGCCTGCGGCTGGGCGAGCTGATGCAACGCGGCATTGCCGAAATCCTGGCGCGCAGCGATGCCGACCAACTGATGAACTATCATGGCGGCGCGGGATCGCTGGCCGAGCGCGCGGCCGGAGCGGCCTGGCTCGCGCCGCTCATGGGCTCAATCGCGCCGCTGCGGATCGCCGTGGTGCCGGGCGCCCAGCCCGGGCTCAACGCGCTGCTCTCGCTGCTGGCCCGGCCCGGCGAAACGATCCTGATGGAACCCCTCGCCTATCCCGGCCTGATCGGCGCGGCGCGGCAGCGTGCTCTCTCCATGGTGCCCGTGACCAGCGACGCGGATGGACCGCTGCCGGACGCACTGGACGAAGCTGCCGCCCGTCTTGGCGCGCGACTGTTCGCGCTGACGCCGACGCTGCAGAATCCGACCTGCATCACGCTGTCCGAACGGCGGCGGCGGGACCTCGTCGCGGTAGCCCGACGGCGTGACCTCATCCTGATCGAGGACGATCCCTACAGCCTGCTCGCCGGCGATGCGCCCGCGCCGCTGGCCGCGCTGGCACCCGAGCGGACATGGCATGTCGCAACCTTGTCGAAGGTGCTGACGCCCGGCCTGCGCACGGCCTTCGTCGTCATGCCGGAGCGAGCCGACGGCGCTCCGTTCCTCGCCGCCCTGCGCGCGACGGCGCTGATGCCCCCGCCTCTGATGACGGCGCTCGCCGCGCACTGGATCAGGATTGGCGCGGCCAAGGATCTGCTGGAGGGCGTCCGGCGCGAGGCAGCCGAGCGACAATTACTGGCGCGGGAAATCCTGCCGGAGACGATGCAGGGCCATCCGCATGCGCTGCATGTCTGGCAGACCTTGCCTGCCCATTGGGAGCGCAACAGCCTGATTGGGCGCGCCCGCGTCGCCGGGCTCGGCGTGATGGCCGCCGATGCGTTCAGCACGGACGGCGCGGCGCCGGACGCGATCCGGATCGCGCTCGGTGCGATACCGGAGCGGGCGAGGCTGGCGGAGGCACTGAGCCTTCTCGCCGGCCTGATCCGCGACGGTGGGCAAGCCGGGCGCTGAGCGCCCGATCAGCTCAGTTGGAGGCGACCGGCTTGTCCTGCGGAGCCGGGCGGGCGAGCCGGCCTTCCTCGGCCTTGTGGAAGAACTGCGAGGCGACAAGCCAGCCCTTGAGCGGCTGGAGCGGTGGAATGCAGGTCAGCAGGATCAGCGGCAGCGTCGTGACGAGATGCACCCAGGTCGGCGGGTTGTAGGTCAGTTCCAGCCAGAGCGGAAAAGCCGCGGCCGGAATGCAGACGAACATCATCACGAAGAAGGCCGGTCCGTCGGCCGGGTCGGCGAAGGAATAATCCAGGCCGCAGACCTCGCATTTCGGCTTCAGCTTCAGGAAGCCCTCGAACATCTTGCCCTGTCCGCAGCGCGGGCAGCGGCCGCGCAGGCCGGTCTGGAGCGGAGAAAGTGGCGGCCAATGCTCGCCGGACATGGGATGTCTCCTCGGGACGGCGCCGTTCGATCGGCGTCGCCTTTCAGATCTTCTTCGATGAAGACAATGTCAAGATTGTATGCATCTTAGCTGACTGCCTGCGCGGATCGGTCGCGGGATGGCGTGGTCTGTGAGAACCAAGAACCAGTGATTGCGGCGCTCGCCTTAGCGAAGAGCCCCGAAGGCCGAGACCAATGCAGAGCGTCATTCTCGGGCTTGACCCGAGAATCTCTGGCAGGTGAGGCACAAAAGCCTCCTCCGGCAGGAGATGCTCGGGTCAAGCCCGAGCATGACGGCGGGGCGCTCCGGAATGGATCCCGGCTCTGGGCTGCGCTCCGGCCGGGATGACCCGCGCCCTTTTAGGGAGAGGAGCGCCGGTCCCCTCAAATATGCAGCGCGTGTCCCAGCGCCTTCATCGCGGCCTCCGGAAAGGCCTCGCCCAGCGTCGGGTGGGCGTGGATCGTGCCGGCGATGTCCTGCAGGGTCGCCCCCATCTCGATCGCGAGCCCGAAAGCGGCCGAGAGCTCCGAAACGCCCTGCCCGACCGCCTGGATACCGAGCACCAGTTCGCTGCCGCCCTGCGCCACGACCCGCACGAAGCCAGCCTCGCCATGGCGGGTCATGGCCCGGCCATTGGCGGCGAAGGGGAACTGGCCGATCTTGAGCTCATGGCCGGCACGCTTGGCCTCCTCCGGCGAGAGGCCGACCGAGACGATCTCGGGATCGGTGAAGCAGATCGCCGCGATGCCGCGCTTGTCCCAGGCACGCGGCAGGCCGGCGATGATCTCCGCCACCATCTCGCCCTGCGCCATGGCGCGATGGGCCAGCATAGGCTCGCCGGTGACGTCGCCGATCGCATAGATGCCACGCATCGCCGTCTCACAGCGCTCGCCGATGCGGATGAAGCGGCCGTCCATGTCGAGGACGAGGTTTTCGAGGCCGAGATCGCCGGTGACCGGCTTGCGGCCGACCGTGACAAGAATCTTGTCGGCCGGCAGGCTGCGTTCGGTGCCATCGGCAGTCTCGATGCGCAGGCCATCGCCCTTCGCGGTTGGCCCGAGCGCCTTGGCGCCGGTGAGCACCTCGACGCCGAGCCCGGTCAGACGCTTCGCGACCGGGCCGGTCAACTCGGCATCGTAGAGCGGCAGGATCTTGTCCTGCGCCTCGACCACCGTGACCTTGCTGCCCATTCTGGCGAAGGCCGTTCCCAGCTCCAGCCCGATATAGCCGCCGCCGACCACGACGAAGCGCTTCGGCATTTCGGTCAACGCGAGTGCGCCGGTCGAAGAGATGACATTGCCGCCGAAAGGCAGGAAGGGCAGCTCGACTGGGACGGAACCGGTCGCGATGACGATGGCCTCGGCCTGGATCGTCTTCGGGCCGGTCTCGGTCTCGACCACGACGGTCTTGCCGTCGCGGAAACGCGCCTTGCCATGGACGATCTTGACCTTGGCCTTGCGCAGCAGGGCGGCGACGCCGTTGTTGAGGCGCTGGACGATGCCGTCCTTCCAGGCCACGGCCTGTTTCAGGTCGAGCTTCGGCTCGGCCGCGGTCAGGCCGAAAGGCGTCTTGCCGGCGGCGGCGTCAGCCGCCTTCTCGAATTCCTCGGCGACATGGATCATCGCCTTGGAGGGGATGCAGCCGACATTGAGGCAGCTGCCGCCGAGCTTGGTGCTCTCGACGATGACGGTGTCGACGCCGAGCTGGCCGGCGCGGATGGCGCAGACATAGCCGCCGGGGCCGGCACCGATGACGAGGAGCTTGCAGGTGATTTCTGTCATGGCACGCCCCTCAGATGTCCACGAAGAGCGTGGCCGGGTTCTCCAGCAGCTCCTTCAGCCGCTGCACGAAGACGGCGGCGTCCCAACCATCGATCACGCGATGGTCGAAGCTGGAGGAGAGGTTCATCATCTTGCGGGGCACGAAGGTAGTGCCGTCCCAGACCGGGCGCACGACCATCTTGTTGACGCCGACGATGGCGACCTCCGGGTAGTTGATCACCGGCGTCGTCGCGATGCCGCCGAGCGCGCCGAGCGAGGTGATGGTGATGGTCGAGCCGGTCAGTTCGTCGCGCGTCGCGTTGCCCTGCCGGCCGCGCTCGGCGAGGCGGGCGAGCTCGATGCCGCAGCCCCAGAGGTCTCGCGCCTCGGCATGCTTCACCACCGGCACGATCAGGCCGGTCGGCGTCTGCGTGGCGATGCCGATATTGATCGCGGCATGCTGGCGCACGATGCCGGCATCGTCGTCATAGAGCGCGTTCAGCGCCGGCTGCTCGGCGAGCGCCTTGACCATGGCGCGCATCAGGAAGGGCAGCAGCGTCAACTTCGGCCGCTCGGGCGTCGGCTTCTTGTTCAGCGTCGCGCGCAAATCCTCCAGCGGCGAGACATTGATCTCCTCGACAATGGTGATGTGCGGGATGCGCGCCTTCGACAGCGCCATCTTCTCGGCGATGCGGCGGCGCAGGCCGACGATTTTGACCTCGGTGACGGCGCTCTGCTCGACGAGCCCGCCGCCCCGGACCGGCTCCGGCCCGCGCAGCAGGAAGGCGTCGATATCCTCATGGGTGATGCGGCCGGCTGGGCCGGTGCCCGGCACCTGGCGCAGGTCGACGCCGGCCTCACGCGCCTTCAGACGCACGGCCGGCGACGCCAGCGGCTTCTCGCCCGGAGCGCGGCGCTGGGCGGGGGCTGCGTCGGCGCGCATGGGCTTGGGAGCCGGCGGAGGCGGAGCAGCCGGCTTGGCTGGAACAGCCGACGCGGCTGGCTTTTCGGCCTTGGGCGGAGCAGCGACAGGAGCCGGAGCCGGCTTCTCGGCGGGCGCTTCTTCCGCGGGTTCCTCTGCCGCGGCACCCGCGCCCGCGACCCTCAGCTTCACGATGGCCGAGCCGATCGCGACGGTGTCGCCGACCTCGGCTCCGACCCAGGTCACCTCGCCCTCGACCGGCGAGGGAATCTCCACCGTCGCCTTGTCGGTCATCACGGCAGCGAGCAGATCGTCCTCGCGGACGATGTCGCCAACCTTGACGTGCCACTCGACCAGCTCCGCCTCGGCGATGCCTTCGCCGACATCCGGCAGCTTGATGATGCGCTCGCCCATCAGCGTGCCTCCATGATATCTAGCAGCGCCTGTCCGAGGCGGGCGGGGCCGGGGAAATAGTCCCATTCCTGCGCATGCGGATAGGGCGTATCCCAACCGGTGACGCGCATCACCGGCGCCTCCAGATGGTAGAAGCAGTGCTCCTGCACCAGTGCGACGAGTTCGCCGCCGAAGCCTGAGGTCAGCGTCGCCTCGTGCAGCACGATGCAGCGCCCGGTCTTCTCGACCGAGGCGACGATCGCTTCGAGATCGAGGGGAACGAGGGTGCGCAGGTCGATCACCTCGGCGTCGATACCGGTGTCCTCAGCCGCCGCCAGCGCGACATGGACCATGGTGCCATAGGCGAGGATGGTGACGGCATTGCCCTCGCGCCGCGTCACCGCCTTGCCGAGCGGCACGATGTAGTGGCCTTCCGGCACCTCCGCGAGTTCATGCTTCGACCAGGCCGTGATCGGGCGGTCATGATGGCCGTCGAAGGGGCCGTTATAGAGCCGCTTCGGCTCCAGGAAGATCACCGGATCAGGGTCCTCGATCGCGGCGATCAGCAGGCCCTTGGCGTCGTAGGGATTGGACGGGACGATGGTCTTCAGGCCGGAGACATGGGTGAACAGCGCTTCCGGGCTCTGGCTATGGGTCTGGCCGCCGAAGATGCCGCCACCGGTCGGCATGCGGATCACCATCGGGCAGGTGAAATCGCCGGCCGAGCGGTAACGGAGGCGAGCGGCTTCCGAGACGATCTGGTCGTAGGCCGGGTACATGTAGTCGGCGAACTGGATCTCCACGCAGGGCTTGAGGCCATAGGCCGCCATGCCGATCGCGGTACCGACGATGCCGGCCTCGCTGATCGGCGCGTCGAAGCAGCGCGACACCCCGTATTTCTGCTGAAGCCCATGCGTGCAGCGGAAGACACCGCCGAAAAAGCCGACATCCTCGCCGAAGACCACGACATCGTCGTCGCGGCCCATGGAGACGTCCATGGCGGAGCGGATCGCCTCGATCATCGTCATCCTGGCCATGCTCAGCGGGCTCCGATGACGACGTTGCGGGCGTTGCAGGGCGTCATGCTCGGGCTTGAACCGAGCATCTCGGAAGCCAGAGCCTTCGCGTCCTGAGATTCTCGGGTCTGCGCTTCGCTTCGCCCGAGAATGACGCGGTGGAATTCGTCGCAAACCATCGTCACACCCCGATCTGCTGGCGCTGGCGGCGCAGATGCGGCGGCAGCTCGGCATAGACGTCCTCGAAGATGTCGCGCGCCGAAGGCTTGCCGCCGGAATGCAGCGTGCCGAAGCTCTCGGCCTCCTTCTGCGCGGCGATGACGGTGGCGAGGATCTCGGCCTCCGCCTGCTTGTGGCGCTCCTCCGTCCAGGCGCCGACCGCGATCAGGTGCTGCTTCAGCCGGATCAGCGGATCGCCCAGCGGCCAATCGTCGGATTCATGCTTGGGGCGGTAGGCGGAAGGATCGTCCGAGGTCGAATGGGCGCCGGCGCGGTAGGTGACGTATTCGACCAGCGTCGGGCCGAGATTGCGGCGGGCGCGCTCGATCGCCCATTGCGCGACCGCATAGACCGCAAGGTAGTCGTTACCGTCGACGCGCAGCGCCGGAATGCCGAAGCCGAGGCCGCGGGCCGCGAAGGTGCCGGAGCCGCCGCGGGCGATACCCTGGAAGGTCGAGATCGCCCACTGGTTGTTGACGACGTTGAGCACCACGGGCGCCTTGTAGGTCGAGGCGAAGACGAGCGCGGCGTGGAAATCCGATTCCGCGGTCGAGCCGTCGCCGATCCAGGCGGTGGCGATGCGGGTGTCCTGCTTGATTGCCGAGGCCATCGCCCAGCCGACGGCCTGGACGAACTGGGTGGCAAGATTGCCCGAGATCGAGAAGAAGCCGTGCTCCTTCGAGGAATACATGATCGGCAATTGCCGGCCGCGCAGCGGGTCGCGCTCATTCGAGTAGATCTGGTTCATCATGTAGACGAGCGGGTAGTCGTTCGCGATCAGCAGGCCCGCCTGGCGATAGGTCGGAAAATTCATGTCGCCGGGCTGGAGCGCGATGCGGAAGGCGCAGCTCACCGCCTCCTCGCCGGTGTGCTGCATGTAGAACGAGGTCTTGCCCTGGCGCTGCGCCATCTGCATGCGCCCGTCGAAGGTGCGCAGCGTCATCATGTGGCGCAGGCCCCGGATCAGGTCCTCATGCGAGAGATCGGGCACCCAGGGGCCAACCGCCTCGCCTTCGCGGTCGAGCACGCGGATGATCGAATAGGCGAGGTCGCGGATGTCCTTGGGATCGACATCAACAGGCGGGCGGGCGACGGAGCCCGCCTTCGGGATCACGACATGGGAGAAGTCCGGCTTCTCGCCGGGACGGCTCGCCGGTTTGGGGACATGGAACTGCAGTGGCTGGGTTGCCGCCGGCGCCTGGCCTGCCTTGTCGCTGCTCATGAGCGCCTCCATCCCTGTCGCCGCCAGCATTCCGCCTTCGCGCGCATCCCGCAAGCGCCTCTCGCGCCCGGCCGTGATGCAGCGGCGAACGCAGCCGGCGCTGCGATCGTTCCCCTTGCAACCAACGCTAGCGGTGCCGCCCCGGAGGTTCCTTCCGAATTTGCCGGCTTCGACAAAATCCGGCAGAAGATATTTCTGGAAGAATTACCCAACGCAGAATGATCCGCCGATGATTAAAAAGAGCCAGAACGGTCCTGCTCTGGATCTGATCGATCGCAAGATTCTCGCTGCGTTGCGGGATGACGGACGGCTGACGACGCAGGCACTGGCCGAGAAGGTCGGGCTCTCGCCCTCGCCCTGCTGGACGCGGGTGAAGCGGCTGGAGGAGTCCGGCGCGATCGAGAAATATGTCGCGCTGCTCGACCACAAGGCGCTCGGCTACAACAATATCGTCTTCGTCGAGATCACGCTCGACAAGCATGACGACAAGGTGCTCGACCAGTGTGGCGAAGCGCTGAGCCGCGCGCCGGAGGTGGTCGAGGCGCATCTCGTGACCGGCGAGTACGATTATCTCGCCAAGGTCGTGGTCAGCGGCACCGACCATTACGAGCGCTTCCTGCGCGGAACGATCTACCGCATCCCCGGCGTGCGCCAGACACGGACGACCTTCGGTCTCAGGGCGCTGAAGCGGACGCTGTCGGTCGATCCGTTGAAGGTTGTGGGGTGAGCGGTGTCGTCGATGACAGGCGCGGGGAACCCCTCTCCCGGATGGGAGAGGGGCAGGGGTGAGGGCCTGCCGCTGCTTGTTAAAACGGAGCGGTGCCGTTTCGCCCTCGGCGGTGAGCGCGGGCCCTCATCCGGCCCTCCGGGCCACCTTCTCCCATCCGGGAGAAGGAAACAGCGCCGCGGTACCAGAGCCCGACAGGCCTCTTACGCCAACATCTCCCGCACCAACGGCACGACCTTCTCGCCGTAGAGCCGGATGCACTCCATCGCCCGCTCGTGTTGCAGCGGCCCGGCGCTGTATTTGAGCTGGAATCGGGCGATGCCGAGCCCCTTGGCGGTCGCTGCGATCTTGCGCGCCACCGTCTCGGGCGAGCCGAGATAGAGCGAGCCACGCGCGACCTCCTGCTCGAAATCCTCCCGGCTCATCGGCGGCCAGCCGCGCTCGGCGCCGATGCGGTCGCGGTTTGCCTTGAAGGCCGGGAAGAACTCCTCCCTGGCCTGCTCGTCGGTCGCTGCGACATAGCCCGGCGAATGCACGCCGACCGGCTTCGCGGGCTTGCCGATCTGGCCATAAGCCCGATGGTAGAGATCGACATAGGGTTTGAAGCGCAGCGGATCGCCGCCGATGATGGCGAGCATCATCGGCAGGTCGTAGCGCGCCGCACGCGCGACCGATTCCGGGCTGCCGCCGACGCCGATCCAGGTCTTGAGCGGGCCATGCTCCACCGGCGGGTAGACGAGCTGATCCTTGAGCGGTGGGCGGATCGAGCCCTGCCAGGTCAGCGGTTCCTGCGGCAGCAGGCCGGCAAAGAGATCGAGCTTCTCCTCGAAGAGCTTCTCGTAATCGCGCAGGTCGAGACCGAAGAGCGGAAAAGACTCGGTGAAGGAGCCGCGCCCGAGGATGACCTCGGCGCGCCCGTTCGAGAGCGCATCGACCGTCGAGAAACGCTGGAAGACGCGGATCGGATCGTCCGAGCTCAGCACGGTGACGGCGGAACCGAGCTTGATGCGGCTGGTGCGCGTGGCCATGCCGGCCAGCACCGTCTCGGGCGAGGACACCGCGAAATCGGCGCGATGATGCTCGCCAACGCCGATGAAATCGATGCCGATCTTGTCAGCCAGGACGGCTTCCTCGACGAGATTGCGGATCACCTGCGCATGCGGCAGCGGCTTGCCGTCCGCCCCGTTGGTGACGTCGCCGAAGGTGTCGAGTCCGAATTCCAGGTCCTGTGCCATGATCATCCCGAGGCCGCGACGCGACCCTTTGCCTGCCGGCCATCCCGGCCTGAGGGAGTTAGGATCGAGATTGCCGCAGCGCAATTCTCCAGGCGTTGCCCCGGCAGCAACAGGCTGTTTGCACGGATGCAACCGCCGCGCTTGCATCGCCCGCGCAAGCTGCCGATGCTCGGGCGCGCGGCGCTCTCCGCCGCTTCCGAAACGACACCATGATCATTCGCCAGTTAGTCTATCTCGATGCGCTCGCCCGCGAGAAGCATTTCCGCCGCGCGGCCGAGGCCTGCCATGTCTCGCAGCCGACGCTTTCGGCCGCGATCGTGCAGCTGGAGGAAGAACTCGGCGTGATGATCGTCGAGCGCGGCCGGCGCTTCCAGGGCTTCACCAAGGAAGGCGAGGTCGTGCTCGCCCATGCCAGGCGCATCCTGGCCGAAGCCGAGGTGATGAAGGATTCGATCGCCGAACTGCGCGAGGGCGTCTCCGGCCGCATCCGGCTGGGCGCGATCCCGACCGCGCTGCCGATGATCGCGCATATCACCGCGCCCTTCTCGGATCGCTACCCGGCGGTATCGCTCACGGTGCTCTCCCTGACTTCGCAGGAAATTCAACAGGGCATCGACGATTTCGAGCTCGATGTCGGGCTGACCTATCTCGACAACGAACCGCTCGACCGGGTGATCTCCAAGCCGATCTATCAGGAATCATATGTGCTGCTGACGCGCGAGGACGGGCCGCTGGGCGCGCGCGACACCATCACCTGGGCCGAGGCGGCCGAGCATAAGCTCTGCCTGCTCACCGGCGACATGCAGAACCGGCGCATCATCGACGGCATCTTCCGCTCGGTCGGCACGGCGCCGCGCCCGGTCATCGAGACCAATTCGATCTTCAACCTGTGCTCCCATGCCGGCATTCAGGGCGTCGCCAGCATCGTCTCGCTGCAGTTGCTGGAATTCTTCGGCGTGCCGCTCGGCACCAGGGCGCTGTCGCTGGTCGAGCCCGAGGCGCAGCGCACGATCGGGCTGATCGTGGCGGACCGTCAGCCCGTCGCGCCACTCGCCCGCAACCTGCTGATGATGACGAAGCCGGTGACCGATGCGCGGCTGCCGCGGCGGCCCATCGTGCGATAGACCTAGCCTATCGTCTTAGAAGCACCGCAGCATTGTGCGGCGCAAAATTGCTTGGTTGCGAAATTTTTGGACCGCCGCGTCGGCTCGCTTGGCCGCGAGGCCCAGCAATCGCGCAGGTTTGATAGCTAAAAACTATCATGCAGTTGAAACAAACGATTTGAAATCATTCCAGGATACCCCACCTTTTCCGACAAGGAGCGCCCGGCGAACCGGGCCGATGGAGGAAAGATGGCGGGTTATCCGGCCTGGGATCAGGACAACGCGCGCACGCTCATTGCCGGCCTGGCGCATCTGGAAGGCGCCACGCTGCCGATGCTGCATGCCCTGCAGGACGAGTTCGGCTATGTCGACCCGCAGGCCGTGCCGCTGATCGCCGAGGCGCTGAACCTGTCGCGCGCCGAGGTCCATGGCGCGATCTCCTTCTATCACGACTTCAAGACCGCGCTGCAGCCTGCCCGCGTGATCAAGCTCTGCCGGGCCGAAGCCTGCCAGTCGCTCGGCTGCGAAAAGATCGTCGCCGAGCTCGCCGCCGAGCACGGCATCACGGTCGACGACCACCACACCGGCGACGCCGTGGTCGAAACGGTCTATTGTCTCGGCAATTGCGCGCTCGGGCCTTCGGCCCTGGTCGATGGCGAACTGATCGGGCGCATCGACGCTGCCCGCATCGCCGGGCTCTGCCAGCACGGAAAGGCGCAATGATGAGCGCCGCCCCGGTTCGCATCTTCATCCCCGTCGACGCCGCCGCCCTTTCGGTCGGCGCAGAAGCCGTCGCGCAGGCGGCTGCCAGCGAAGCGGCCGCGCGCGGGCTTTCCGTCGAGATCATCCGCAACGGCTCGCGCGGCATGCTCTGGCTGGAGCCGCTGGTCGAGGTCGAGACGCCGGAAGGGCGTATCGCTTACGGGCCGGTCGCGGCCAAGGATGTGCCTTCGCTCTTCGATGCCGGCTTGATCGCCGGCGGGGCGCATGCACTGCGCCTCGGCAAGACCGAAGAGCTCGACTGGATGAAGCGCCAGCAGCGGCTGACTTTCGAGCGCGTCGGTGTCATCGACCCGCTGTCGATTGCGGATTATCGCGCCCATGGCGGCCTCATCGGGCTGAAGAAGGCGCTCGCCATGACCGGCGGCGAGATCGTCGAGGCCGTGAAAGCCTCTGGACTGCGCGGACGCGGCGGGGCGGGGTTCCCGACCGGCATCAAGTGGAAGACGGTGCACGACGCCAAGGCCGAGGAGAAATATATCGTCTGCAATGCCGACGAGGGCGACAGCGGCACTTTCGCAGACCGCATGCTGTTCGAAGGCGACCCCTATCTCACGATCGAGGGGATGGCGATCGCGGCCATCGCGGTCGGTGCGACACGCGGCTACATCTATCTGCGCTCGGAATATCCGCACGCCCATCGCATGCTCCAGCGCGCGATCCTCAAGGCGGAAGCGGCGGGGTTGATCGGCGCCTCGGTGCTTGGTTCGGAGCACGCCTTCCATCTCGAGGTACGGCTCGGCGCAGGCGCCTATATCTGCGGCGAGGAGACCTCGCTGCTCGAAAGCCTGGAAGGCAAGCGCGCCATCGTCCGCGCCAAGCCCCCACTGCCGGCCTTACAGGGTCTGTTCGGCAAACCGACCGTCGTCAACAATGTGCTGTCCTTCGCGGCCGTGCCGTGGATCATGAACCATGGCGCGCAGGCCTATGCGGATTACGGCATGGGCCGCTCGCGCGGCACGCTGCCGATCCAGCTTGGCGGCAACGTCAAGCGCGGCGGGCTGATCGAGCTCGCCTTCGGCATCAGCCTGCGCGAGATCATCGAGGATATGGGCGGCGGCACGCTGTCGGGCAGGCCGATCCGCGCGGTGCAGGTCGGCGGGCCGCTCGGCGCCTATCTCACGGCCGAACAGCTCGACGTGCAGATGGATTACGAGGCGCTCGCCTCCATGCGCGCCATGCTCGGCCATGGCGGCATCGTCGTCTTCGACGACAGCGTCGACATGGCCAGGCAGGCGCGCTTCGCCTTCGAATTCTGCGCCAAGGAATCCTGCGGCAAGTGCACGCCCTGCCGCATCGGCGCGACGCGCGGCGTCGAGACGATGGACCGCATTATCTCCGGCACAGAAGTGCCGAAGAACATCGCCGTGCTGCGCGATCTYTCGMRSCTGATGACCGACGCYTCGCTCTGCGCCATGGGCGGGCTGACGCCCATGCCGGTGCTCAGCGCGCTCAACCATTTCCCCGAGGATTTCGACCGTCCTCCGCTGCCTTTGGCGGCCGAGTGAGGAGGCTGAGATGAGCCTGATCAAGGAAATCGACTACGGCACGCCGATCCGGCTCTCCGAGAAGACGGTGACGCTGAGCATCGACGGCCAGAGCGTCACGGTGCCGGCCGGCACCTCGGTGATGGCGGCGGCGATGAGCCTCGGCACCAAGATCCCCAAGCTCTGCGCCACCGACTCGCTCGAACCCTTCGGCTCCTGTCGGCTCTGCCTCGTCGAGATCGAGGGGCGGCGCGGCACGCCGGCTTCCTGCACCACGCCGGCCGAAGAGGGCATGGTCGTGCGTACCCAATCGGAGAACCTCTCCGGCCTGCGCAAAGGCGTGATGGAGCTCTACATCTCCGACCATCCGCTGGACTGCCTGACCTGCTCGGCCAATGGCGATTGCGAATTGCAGGACATGGCCGGCGCGGTCGGCCTGCGCGAGGTGCGCTACGGCTACGAGGGCGAGAACCACATCTTCGCCAAAGGCAAGGACGGCGCAGTCAACGAGAACTGGCTCGCGAAGGACATCTCTAACCCGTATTTCACCTACGACCCCTCGAAATGCATCGTCTGCAATCGCTGCGTGCGCGCCTGCGAGGAGGTGCAGGGCACCTTCGCGCTGACGATCACGGGCCGGGGCTTCGAGTCTCGCGTCGCGGCGGGACCGACTGATTTCCTCGGCTCGGAATGCGTTTCTTGCGGCGCCTGCGTGCAGGCCTGCCCGACGGCGACGCTGATCGAGAACAAGGTCATCGAGCACGGCCAGCCGGAGCACTCCGTGGTCACGACCTGCGCCTATTGCGGCGTCGGCTGCTCGTTCAAGGCGGAGATGCAAGGCGACCGTGTCATCCGCATGGTGCCCTACAAGGACGGCAAGGCTAACGAGGGCCATTCCTGCGTGAAGGGCCGCTTCGCCTGGGGCTATGCGACCCATACCGACCGCATGACCAAGCCGATGATCCGGGCAGAGATCACCGACCCATGGCGCGAAGTGTCATGGGAAGAGGCGATCAACTACGCGGCCTCGGAATTCAAGCGCATCCAGGCGAAGTATGGCCGTGAATCGGTCGGCGCCATCACCTCGTCGCGCTGCACCAATGAGGAGGTCTTCCTCGTCCAGAAGCTGGTGCGCGCCGCCTTCCGCAACAATAATGTCGATACCTGCGCCCGCGTCTGCCATTCGCCGACCGGCTACGGTCTGCGGACGACGCTCGGCACCTCGGCCGGCACGCAGGATTTCAAGTCGGTCGCCAAATCCGACGTCATCCTCGTCATCGGCGCCAACCCGACCGACGGCCACCCGGTCTTCGCCTCGCGGATGAAGAAGCGCATTCGGGAGGGCGCCCGCCTGATCGTCGCCGATCCCCGCCGGATCGACATGGTGCAGTCGCCCCACATCAAGGCGGATTATCACCTGCCCCTGCGCCCCGGCACCAATGTCGCGCTGCTCAACGCGCTCAGCCATGTCGTCGTCACCGAGGGGCTGATCGACGAGGCCTATGTGCGCGAGCGCTGCGACCTCGGCGATTTCGAGCACTGGGCCCGCTTCGTCGCCCGCGAGGAGAACTCGCCCGAGGCGAGCGAGCAATATACCGGCGTGCCCGCGGCCGATGTCCGCGCCGCGGCGCGTCTCTACGCCACCGGCGGCAATGGCGCGATCTATTACGGGCTCGGCGTCACCGAGCACAGCCAGGGCTCGACCACGGTGATGGCGATGGCGAATTTGGCCATGGCGACCGGCAATATCGGGCGCGACGGCGTCGGCATCAATCCGCTGCGCGGGCAGAACAACGTCCAGGGTTCCTGCGACATGGGCTCGTTCCCGCACGAATTCTCGGGCTATCGCCACGTCTCCGACGATTCGACCCGCCAGGTCTTCGAGATGCTCTGGGGCGTGCCGCTCGATCCCGAGCAGGGCCTGCGCATCACCAACATGCTGGACGAGGCGGTCGGCGGCACGTTCAAGGGCCTCTATGTGCAGGGCGAGGACATCGCCCAGTCCGACCCCAACACCAAGCATGTCACGGCGGGGCTCGCCGCGATGGAGTGCGTCGTCATCCAGGACATCTTCCTGAACGAGACGGCGAAATACGCCCATGTCTTCCTGCCCGGCGCCTCCTTCCTGGAGAAGGACGGCACCTTCACCAATGCCGAGCGGCGCATCAACCGCGTGCGGCAGGTGATGGCGCCGCTTTCCGGCAAGGACGAGTGGCAAGTCACGATCGATCTTGCGCGGGCACTCGGCTACGAGATGGGCTACAGCCATCCGAGCGAGATCATGGACGAGATCGCGCGGCTGACGCCAAGCTTCGCCGGCGTCTCCTATGACAAGCTGGAGAAACTCGGCTCGGTGCAGTGGCCCTGTAACGACAAGGCGCCGACCGGCACGCCCTTGATGCATGTCGACCGCTTCGTGCGCGGCAAGGGCAAGTTCATGATCACGGAATATGTCCCGACCGAGGAACGGACCGGCCCGCGCTTCCCCCTGTTGCTCACCACCGGGCGCATCCTCTCGCAATACAATGTCGGCGCGCAGACGCGGCGCACCGAGAACGGCGCCTGGCATGACGAGGACGTGCTGGAAATCCACCCCTTCGACGCCGAGAGCCGCGGCATCCGCGACGGCGATCTCGTCGCGCTCGCCAGCCGCTCGGGCGACATCGCGCTGAGAGCCGAAATCTCCGAGCGCATGCAGCCGGGCGTGGTCTATACCACCTTCCACCACGCCAAGACCGGCGCCAACGTCATCACCACCGACTTCTCGGACTGGGCGACGAACTGCCCGGAATACAAGGTCACCGCCGTCGAGGTGCGCCGCACCAACGCCTGGTCGGCCTGGCAGGAGAAGAACTTCGAGGAGGACGTGACCCTGCGCCGGATCGCGGAGCGCCTGCCCGATGCCGCAGAATAACCCGCCCGATAACCCGCCCGCCCAGCCGCCGGCCTCGGCTGCCGTGAAGGCGCAGCCGCTGCGCTTCGGCGCGGCGCCGGAGTGTGGGCGCGAGATCGAGGTCGCGGTCGAGACTCCCATCAACATCGTCTACGGCAACATGCCCTATGCGGTGATGATGGCGAGCCCGTCCGATCTCGAGGATTTCGTCACCGGCTTCAGCCTGACCGAGGGCGTCGTCCGGGAGGCCTCCGAGATCCGCGGCATCGCCGTCGAGGCGAAAGACGAGGGCGTCGTCGTCACGGTCGAGCTCGCGCCCGGGCGCTTCCGCGAGCATCTGGCGCGGCGGCGCAATCTCTCGGGCCGCACCTCCTGCGGACTCTGCGGCGTCGAGACCATCGAGGAGATTCCGATGGCCGATGCCGCGACGCGAGCCTCGCGCGCCGTACCCGCCTCGGCGGTCGAAGCTGCGCTGGCCGCGCTCGACCGCCGTCAGCCGCTGAACCAGCTCACCCACGCCGTCCATGCCGCAGCCTGGTGCGATCTCCACGGCGCGATCCTCGCTGTTCGCGAGGATGTCGGCCGCCACAACGCGCTCGACAAGCTGATCGGCGCGCGGCTGCGCGCCGGGGCGGATGCCAGCGACGGCTTCCTGCTCGTCACCAGCCGCGCCTCCTTCGAAATGGTCGAGAAGGCCGCGATCTTCGGCGCGGCAACGCTGGTCGCGATCTCCGCGCCGACCTCGCTCGCGATCGAGCGTGCCCGGCATCTCGGCCTGACGCTCGCCGCTGTCGCACGGCGCGACGGCTGCATCGTCTTCACCGGGGCGCTCGCGCCCGAGCCCGAGACCATCGCCCAATGATGGAGGCTGCGCTGACGACCGGGCACGCCCCAGGCGACCATCACGACGAGAACATCGCGAAGCTCCGGCGCATGGCCGGGCAGATCGCGGATTTCTTCAAGGCCTATCCGGAAGAGGAGGCGGCCGCCTCCGTCGCCGATCACATCAACCAGTTCTGGACCGGGCGCATGCGCGGGGACTTCCTCGCCGCCTTCGCCACTTGTCCGGAGGACCTCCCGCCCCTGCTGCGGCGCGCCCTGCCGCGGATCAGGCCGGGGCGCGGCGGTTAGCAAGCAAGGCGCCGCCAGAGCGGTGCGCGGAGCAATTCAACGAGCCGGGAACCTACCCGGCCCGAACGGCGAAGCCATGGGGAAAGGAAACGGGGAATGAGCGTCGCACAGGATATCGGACAGATCGGGGGCGGCATCGGCCTGCTCGACCGCGAACGAACCATCGCCAAACCGGGCTTCAACCGCTGGCTCGTGCCGCCGGCCGCCCTGTGCATCCATCTTTGCATCGGCATGGCCTATGGCTTCTCGGTGTTCTGGCTGCCGCTCAGCCAGGCGATCGGCATCACCAAGCCGGTGGCCTGCGCCGCCGATGTCGGCCTCGTCGCCTCGCTGTTCACCACGGCCTGCGATTGGAAGGTCGCCGATCTCGGCTGGATGTACACGCTGTTCTTCGTCTTCCTCGGCTCCTCCGCCGCGATCTGGGGCGGGTGGCTCGAGCGCGTCGGCCCGCGCAAGGCGGCCTTCGTCTCGACCCTGTGCTGGTGCGGCGGCCTCATGATCTCGGCGCTCGGCGTCTACTGGCACCAGCTCTGGATGATGTGGCTCGGCTCGGGCGTCATCGGCGGCATCGGCCTGGGCCTCGGCTACATCTCGCCGGTCTCGACGCTGGTGAAGTGGTTCCCGGACCGGCGCGGCATGGCGACCGGCATGGCGATCATGGGCTTCGGCGGCGGCGCGATGATCGGCTCGCCGCTGGCGGACATGCTGATGAATTATTTCAAGACGCCCGCCTCGGTCGGCGTCTGGCAGACCTTCGTCGCGATGGCAGCGATCTACTTCGTCTTCATGATGGCCGGCACCTTCGGCTACCGTGTGCCGCCGTCGAACTGGCGCCCGGAAGGCTGGACGCCGCCCGCGACCCAGAACGCCATGATCACCTCGGGCCATGTCCATCTGAAGAACGCGCATAAGACGCCGCAGTTCTGGCTGATCTGGGCCGTGCTCTGCCTCAACGTCTCCGCCGGCATCGGCGTGCTCGGCATGGCTTCGCCGATGCTGCAGGAGATCTTCGCGGGCAAACTCATCGGGAAGCCGGAGATCGGCTTCGCCGCCCTCGACGCCGGGCAGAAGACGCAGATCGCCACAATCGCGGCGGCCTTCGTCGGGCTGCTCTCGCTGTTCAACATCGTCGGGCGCTTCTTCTGGGCCTCGCTGTCGGACAAGCTCGGCCGCAAGCTGACCTATGCCACCTTCTTCGGGCTCGGCATCCTGCTCTACGCGCTTTCGCCCTGGGCGGCGCATGCCGGGTCGCTGGCGCTCTTCGTCGGCTTCTTCTGCATCATCCTGTCGATGTATGGCGGCGGCTTCGCGACGGTGCCGGCCTATCTCGCCGACATGTTCGGCACGCAGTTCGTCGGCGCGATCCATGGCCGCCTGCTGACGGCGTGGTCGACCGCCGGCATCATCGGCCCGGTCGTCGTGAACTATATCCGCGAGGCGCAGATCAATGCCGGCGTGCCGCGCGCGCAGGTCTATGACCGCACCATGTACATCCTCGCCGGCATGCTGGTGCTCGGCTTCATATGCAACCTGCTGATCCGCCCCGTCGCGGCGAAGTGGTTCATGAAGGATGCCGAGGTCGCCTCCTTGCAGGCGAAGACCGCCAATGCCACCGCGACCACGCATTACGGCTCCTACGGCATCGGCAAGGGCGGCTTCGACGGCACGGCCCTGCTCGCCTGGGCAGTGGTCGGCCTGCCGATCGCCTGGGGCGTCTGGATCACGCTGTCGAAATCGCTGGCTCTGTTCCGCTGAGCGCACCGCAAACACCTGGCCCGCATCGAGCGATCGGTGCGGGCTTCCCTATTGGATGACAGGCGGCTCATCCGCGGAGACACGATCCACGCGCGCGCCGGTTCCAGCGCCCGATCGGCGCCTAATAGTGGCTAAGATAAGGGTCTGAGGACGAATAGAACGACTGGCAGTCAAGCCAGTATGCGGATTGGATGGTTCGATTGACCGGAACGGCACAGACGGAAGCAAGCTCCGGGCTCCGATATTCTGTCACCGCGCAGCCCGACAGCAACATCCCGATGGCGATAAACAGGCATGCCCGTTGAATCGTTCTCATCTTCCTGTCTCCCGTTGCGAACTATGTTCAATCGTTTCGCTGCGAAGCCGCATTTGCGGATTTGACCCAGGCCGATGTCCGGGATGGGCTGGAAGCCGACTTACCTATCCTGCCTTTCCCGCTATGATCATCCCATTCGAACACATTTTTCGCCGCCTTCGAGTGCCGGTCACCAGCAAGTGAACCCGAGGCGCCCCGAAACCGTTATCGAAGGGTAGCTTTCCAGCCGCAGCATATCCACCCCAACCAGAACAGGAGATAGCGTCATGGCGATCAACAGGACCGGCTCGGCCCATTGGGAAGGTGGCATCAAGGACGGCAAGGGCACGATCTCGACCGAGAGCGGCGCGCTCAGCGCCTACCCTTACGGTTTCTCCAGCCGCTTCGAAGGCAAGCCCGGCAGCAACCCAGAGGAGATCATCGGCGCAGCGCATGCGGCCTGCTTCACGATGGCGCTCTCGCTCATTCTGGGCGAAGCCAATCTCAAGGCCGATGCGCTCGACACGAGCGCGCGCGTGACGCTGGACAAGCTCGACGACGGCTATGCGATCACCGCGATCCACCTGACGCTCAAGGGTAAGGTGCCGGGTGCCGACCAGGCGACGTTCGAGTCGCTGGCCGGCAAGGCCAAGGCCGGCTGCCCGGTCTCGAAGCTGTTCAAGGCGCCGATCACGCTGGAAGCGACGCTGGTCGGCTGAGTTTCACGAGCCGTGCTGTCATGCTCGCCCTTGTGGCGAGCATCCACGTCTTGAACACTGCCCTCGACCAGCGAAGACGTGGATGGTCGGGACAAGCCCGACCATGACGGGTGTTGCGTTCATGGGTTCCGCGGTGCCCGGGAACAACGCCTGGCCGGTCAGGCATAATGGCAGGCGACGCGGACGTCGCCCAGCATCCGCAACTCCGGCCGCTCGGCCCGGCAGCGCTCGGCTACACGCGAGCAGCGCGGGTTGAAGCTGCAGCCCGGCGGCGGGGCGATTGGGCTCGGCACCTCGCCGGACATCGGCCGGCGCTCCCGGTTCGGCCGCTCGACATCGGGAATCGTGTCGAGCAGCAGCCGCGTATAGGGGTGGCGCGGGTTGGTGAAAACGTCCTCAGCCGGCCCCGCCTCGACGAAGCGGCCGAGATACATGATGGCGAGATCGTCCGACATGTGCCGGACGACCGAGAGATTGTGGCTGATGAAGAGATAGGTCAGCCCGAACTGCTTCTGCAGCCGGACCATCAAATTGAGGATCTGCGCCTGCACGGAAACGTCGAGCGCCGAGGTCGGCTCGTCGCAGACGAGGAAATCCGCCTCGGTGGCGAGCGCGCGTGCGATTGAGATGCGCTGGCGCTGGCCTCCGGAGAAGGCATGCGGGTAGCGGCTCGCATCGGTGCGGGAGAGGCCAACGACCTCCAGTAGATCGCCGACACGCTGCTGGACCGCCGTCTCGTCGGGCCTGAGCTTCAGCTCCCGGATCGGCTCGGCGATGATGTCCCCGACCCGCCAGCGCGGGTTGAGCGAGGCATAAGGGTCCTGGAAGATCATCTGCACGCGCGGCGGGCCGAACGAGCCATCGCCGCGGCGGATGTCGCGGAAGCTGAGCTTGCCCTCGGTCGGACGCTGCAGCCCCACGACCATGCGCGCCAGCGTCGACTTTCCGCAGCCGGACTCGCCGACGATGCTGAAGGTGGTGCCACGCCTCACCGTGAAGGAGATGTTCTCGACCGCGCGCAGGATGCGGCGCGGCTCCTTCGAGAACAGCCGGGACAGGGCCGGCGCCGAGACATTGAAGCGGCAGGACGCCGCGGCGACGTCGAGAATGATATCGCTGCCTCCCCCAGACGATCGGCCAACTGAGCCCTCGTCCTGAGGCGCACGCGCAGCTTGCGTCTCGAAGGATGCCTCAGAGCGCACCGGAACATCCTTCGAGACGCCGCCGCGCGGCTCCTCAGGATGAGGGCTCGCGATAGGGGCTTCCATATGCTCACGCATGCGCCGCCTCCTTCAGCGGGAAATGGCAGGCTGCGGCATGGCCCATCACCGGCAGGCCCGGCTTGTGGTCCCGGCAGAAGGCCTCGGCCCGGCCGCAGCGCGGATTGAACGCGCAGCCGGGCGGGATGGCGTTGAGGCGCGGCATCGCGCCGTCGATCTGGTTGAGATGCTCGTGGCGGGCGTGGACGCTGGGGATCGAGGCCATCAGCCCGGCGGTGTACGGGTGGCGCGGGCGGCGCACGACCTCCTCGACCGGCCCCATCTCGACGATGCGGCCGGCATACATCACGGCGACCCGGTCGGCCGTCTCGGCGATCACGCCCATGTCGTGGGTGACCAGCATGATCGACGTGCCGTGCTCGCGGCAGAGCCGCTTCAGCAGCGTGGTGATCTGCGCCTGAATGGAGACATCGAGCGCGGTCGTCGGCTCGTCGGCGATGATCAGCGAGGGCTCGGCGCAAAGCGCGAGCGCAATGACGACGCGCTGGCGCATGCCGCCCGAGAATTGGTGTGGGTAGGCGTCGATACGCGACTCGGCGGCGGGGATACCGACCTCCTTGAGCAGATCGAGCGCCCGCTTGCGGGCCTGCGCCCGGCTCACCGGCAGATGGGTCATGATCGTCTCGACGATCTGGTCGCCGACCCTGAGCAGCGGATGCAACGAGGTCAGCGGGTCCTGGAAGATCGCGCCGATGCGCCGCCCGCGCAGCTTGCGCATCGCTTCTGCCGGCAGGTTGTCGATGCGCTGGCCCGAGAGATGGATCTCGCCGCCGGCGACGCGCCCGGGCGGATCGAGCAGACCGATCACCGCGGTGCCCGTCAGCGACTTGCCCGCACCGGACTCGCCGACCATGCCGAGGATCTCCCCGGGCGCGATGTCGAAGCTGATGCCGTCCAGCGCCGTCAACGGGCCGTGGCGGCCGTCGAAGACGATGCGCAGGTCGCGCACGGACAGGAGAGGCGCGGCGGCGGAAGCGGTCATGCGATGGCCTCGCTGCGTTCGATCGCGTAGCTCGACGAGAAGATCTCGCTCATCGGCGGGTGGCCGAGCGTGCGCTCGGGATAACGCGCCATGACGCCCTCGAACTGCTTCTGGGCGCGGGCGTTGTCCGCAGCCTCGTCCTGGCCAGCGATTGCCCGGTTTTCCATGACGAAGCGCCCGTCGATCACCACCGTCGCGAAATCGCGGCCATGGCCGGTGAGCATCATCGTCTGGATGGGGTCGATGACCTGGCCGCTATGGGGCCGGTCGAGCTCGAAGACGGTGATGTCGGCCCGCGCACCCGGCTTGAGCCGCCCGAGATCGGGGCGCTGCAGCGCATCCGCGCCGCCGATGGTCGCTGCGTCGTAATAGTCCTCCGAGCGCACGGCGGCGACATTTCCCGCCATGGTGCGGGCGAGGATCATGCCGGTCTGAAGGTTCATCACCATGTCCGGCGGGCTGGTATCCGTGCCCATGGCGATGTTCAGCCCCATGGCGCGGTAGCGGCCGAAATGGTCGATGGCATTGCCGTGCCGGCCAGAGACCAGGGGGCAGTGGACGATGCTCGCGCCGGAATCCCGGATGATCTCAAGATCGCGGCCGGGCCGATCGATCAGCCTGCTGCCGGAGACGACCGTGCCGTGCGGCAGGAGGCAGCGCTCGCTGAGGAAGCCGAGGCTCTCCAGCCATTCCGGCGGGCTCATGCCGTGCTGGGCGAGGACGAGGTCGTATTCGATCTTCGACTGGCAGCAATGCAGCCGCAAGGGCACGTCGAGCTCGCGCGAGGCGGCAGCGGTGCGGCGCAGCAGCTCGGCGGTCGAGGTCTCGACCCGGTCGGGCGCGAACATGGCGCGGATGAGGCCTCCGGCCGCGCCTTCATGGCGCTTGGCGAAGTCGATGGCGGCGTCGAGCTCGGCGAGGCCGCGCGCCTCGTCATAGTGGGTGACGACGCGCCCATCGGTCTCGACGATCTGGTTGCCGGTGCGATAGGCCGGGCCGAGATAGGCGCGCAGGCCGAGATCGGCGGCAGCCTGCGCGGCATCCTCGAACTCCTGCACCGTCTCGCCCCAGGCGCGGTAGAACAGCGAGGCGATCGGCAGGGCGGTCGTGATGCCGTTGCGGATCAGCGAGGCGAAGGCATAGCGCTTTTGGAAGGCCAGCTCCTCGCGGGTATACATCTCGTAGGGGCCGGCCTCGAGATAGCTGCGCGGCCAGACCCGGCCCTTCTTCCAGGCCGGCTGATTGTCATAGGCGATGATCGTCGTATCGAGGTCCGAGAGTGCGTCGCAATCGACGAAGCCCGGCCCGATCAGGGCATTGCCATAGTCGATGCGCCTGCCGATCTCTCCGGGGAAGCCGTGGCCGACGAAGACGATTGCGCCGTTCTCGAACACGACCTCGCCGTTCTCGTAGAGACGATGGCGCCCGTCCTTGTGGCCGACGACCCAGCGCGCGGTCATCAGGACGCGGCCCTGCGGCCGTTTGGCTGCCTGCAGGCTCACGGGGCGGCCCTCACCGATACGCCGTCGCGGGCGACGACGCGGCCGCGCTTGACGACGCGGCGCTTCGGCGAACGGGTGACGATCAGCTCCGCCAGCGTCTCGCCGGGCATGATGACGAAATCGGCGGCCTTGCCCTCGGCGAGACCGTAATCGGCGATCTCCATGACCTTGGCGCCTTCGGTCGTGCAGACGTCGAAGGCGAGCTTCAGCTCGTCGTCACGGCGGAAGTTGTTGCGCAGGCCGACGAACATCGCGCGCTCGACCATGTCTGCATTGCCATAGGGGCCCCAGGTGTCGCGGATGCCATCCGAGCCGGAGCAGACGCGCACGCCGGCCTCGAGCAGCTTCCTGACCGGCGGCGCGGCGCTGCGGGATGGAGCCGTCGTCATGATCGCGATGTCCAGCTCGGCAAGCTGCTCGATCAGCGGATCGACCAGGGCCATGTCGGGCGAGCCGAGGCAGAAGGCGTGGCTGACCGTGACCTTGCCCTTCATGCCGAGCGCGCGGGTGCGCTCGATGATCAGGTCCATCGAGAAGGCGCCCATCTCGCCGGGCTCGTGCAGGTGGATGTCGAGCGGCTTGCCATAGGTCTGGCAGAGGCCGAAGACCGCATCGAGATGCCCCTTCGGGTCGCGGTCGATGCCACAGGGATCGAGTCCGCCGACGATCTCGCAACCGGCCTTCATCGCCTGGTCCATCAGCTCCAGCGTGCCGGGGCGGCGCAGCAGGCCCGATTGCGGGAAGGCGACGAGCTCGATGTCGACGATGTCGCGATAGCCGTCGCGGGTCTTCATCACGCCCTCGACGCCCCACTGCCCGTGCTCGGTGTCGATGTCGACATGGCTGCGGATATGGGTCGTGCCCATCAGCGAGGACTGGATCGCCTGCCGGGCCGACTGGCGCGCGGGATCGATGTCGAGGCGCTTCTTGCTCTCCCGCTCATTGTCGATCTTGTCGAGGAGCTTGGGGCCGACTTCGTTGACGTACCAGGACTGGCCCCAGAGGCTCTTGTCGAGATGGGTGTGCGCCTCGACGAGGCCGGGAATGACGATCTCGCCGCGACCATCCTCGACCGGCACACCTGCGGGCGCGGCGATATCCTTCGCCAGGCGGCTGATGCGGCCGTTCTCGACCAGGATGTCGACCGCCGCTCCGGCGTTCGGGCGGAGATTGCGGATCAGGAGGGAGGCAGTCATCGCGGGCGTATCCTCGTGGTTTCTTGTCAGCGGAGTTTCGGGTTGAGCGCATCGCGCAGCCAGTCGCCGAGCAGGTTGACCGAGAGCACGATCAGGCCGAGCTGCAGCGAGGGGAAAACGACGAGCCACCAGGAACCGGAGAACAGGTACTGGTTGCCGATGCGGATCAGCGTACCCAGCGAAGGCTGGGTGATCGGCATGCCGACCCCCAGGAAGGACAAAGTCGCCTCCGAGAGGATGGCGAGGCCGAGATTGAGTGTGGCCGAGACGAGCACCGGGGTCATGGTGTTGGGCAGGATATGGCGGCCCATGATCCGCGCCGCCGGCACGCGGATGATCCGGGCTGCCAGCACATATTCCTTGCGACGCTCGACCATGGTCAGCGCACGCACGGTGCGGGCGTATTGCACCCAGCTCGTCAGCGCGATCGAGAGCACCAGCACCACGGCGGCGAAGGGTTCGCGCAAAGCCGGCGGCAGCATCTCGCGGAAGATCGCCGAGACCAGGATCGCCATCAGCAGCGTCGGGATCGACAGTACGGTATCGCCGAGGCGCATCAGCAGGTTGTCGACGCGCCCGCCATAGAAGCCGGCGCAAAGCCCGATCGAGACGCCGATCAGCATCGAGACGACGACGGCGGAGAAACCGATGATCAGCGAGATGCGCGAGCCGTAGAGGATGGCGGAGAGCACGTCGCGGCCCTGCGGATCGGTGCCGAGCAGGAAGGGCCACTCGCCGCCCTCCTGCCAGATCGGCGGAATCTCCGCCTTGTCGATGAAGATCTGGGTGAGGTCGTAGGGGTTCTGCGGCGCGATCAGCGGCGCGAAGAGCGCGCTGAGCACGAGCAGCGCCAGCACCAGTGCCGAGAGCCAGGCGACCGGGGTGTGGCAGAAGCTCCAACCGATGTCGCTGTCGAGGAAGCGGCGCAGGCGGCCGGGTTTCCTGGCGGTGTCAGCGGGCCGGGTCTTCTCAACGAGCATTGGCGCCTCCCGTGAGGGCGTCTTCGCGCAGGCGCGGATCGACCCAGGCATAGGTGAGGTCGACCAGCGTGTTGAGCGTGACGAAGATGAGGGAGACGACGATCAGATAGGCCGCCATCACCGGGATATCGACGAAGGTGACGGCCTGGACGAAGAGCATGCCCATGCCCGGCCACTGGAACACCGTCTCCGTCACCAGCGCGAAGGCGATGAGATTGCCGATCTGCAGGCCGGTGACGGTGATCACCGGCATCAGGCAGTTGCGCAGCGCGTGGCCGAAATGGATGGCGCGCGACGGCAGGCCGCGGGCCCGGGCGAAGCGGATGAAATCGGTGCGCATGGTCTCGAGCATCTCGGCGCGGACGAGACGCATCACCAGCGTGATCTGGAAGAGCGAGAGCGTGATGCCGGGCAGGATCAGCGCCTTGCGGCCGGAAGCGGTGAGGAAGCCGGTGCTCCACCAGCCGAGCTGAACGACCTCGCCGCGGCCGAAGGCCGGCAGCCATTGCAGCGAGACCGAGAAGACCAGGATGAAGAGGATGCCGAGCGCGAAGCTCGGCAGCGAAACGCCGAGCACCGAGACGAACTCCAGCGCCCTGGCGAGAATGCTGTTTCGCCGGATGGCGGTATAGACGCCGAGCGGGATGCCGATGGCGAGCGACAGGAAGGTCGCGACGAGGACGAGCTCGAAGGTCGCCGGGAAGCGCTCCGATATCAGCGTGAAGACGTCCTGCTGGTTGCGGTAGGAGATGCCGAAATCGCCGCGCGCGGCATTGCCGACAAAGGTCGCGAACTGCATCGCGAAGCCCTTGTCGAGGCCGAGCCGGACGCGCAGCTCGTCGCGCTGCTGCTGGCTCGCCTGCTCGTTCAGCATCAGCTCGACGGGATCGCCGACGAAGCGGAAGATCAGGAAGGCGAGGAAGGCCACCGCCAGCATGACGCCGGCGGCGTTGAGCAGTCGCTTGAAGAGAAAGGCCGGCATGGAAAGCTCCTGCGTTCCGGCGTCATTCCCGGGCTTCGCAGAGCGAAGACCCCGGGAATCTCAGGACGAGAGGGCGCTGGTTTCCGAGATGGCCGGGTCAAGCCCGGCCATGACGTCGCGCCTGCCTCACTTCATCATGGTCAGCCAGAGGCGCGGCTTGTTGTCCGAGGCCTGCACGGTCGAGGCCACGGTCGAACGCATCGCCCAGGCCATCGGTTGCTGGTGCAGCGGGATGAAGAGGTGCTCGGCCTTGGCGATCTTGAGCGCTTCCTTCATCAGCTCGATGCGCTTGGGCGTGTCGAGTTCGACACCGGCCTTGTCGATCAGCGCGTCGATGCGCGGATCGCCCCAATTGCCCCAGTTGAAGACGCCGCCCGTGCCGCTCTTCGAGCGCATCACCTGCACCAGCAGCGAATAGGCGTCGATCATCGGCTCGTTGGCCCAGCCGAAGGAAATGACGTCGAAATCGCCCTTGACGCGCTTCGGCGCCTGCTGGCTGCGCGGGGCCATGCTGAGATTGGGTTTCAGGCCCGCGCGCGCCCACATCGAGGCGACCGCCTGACAGAACTCCTCCTCGTTGACGAGGGAGTCGCTCTGGCAGTTCAGCTGGAAGGAGAAGCCGTTGGGATAGCCGGCATCCGCCAGGAGTTTCTTGGCGCCGTTCAGGTCGAAGGGCAGGCGTTCGTCCTGCGAGGGCTCGTAGCCGGGGATTGCGGGGGCGACGAGCGCGCCGGTGTTGCGCGAGAGACCGCGCATCGCCCGCTTCTGGACGGCATCGATGTCGATGGCGCGGTAAAGCGCCTCGCGCACCTTGATGTCCTTGAAGGGGTTCTTGTCCTTCACGTCGCTCTCGAAGAGCTTGTCGGTCAGGTTGAAGGCGAAGAAGACCGAGCGCAGCTCGTTGGTCTGCAGCACCTTGACATCCGGGGAGGCGGACAGGCGCGGCAGGTCCTGCAGCGGGGCGACGTTGGTGAAGTCGATCTCGCCGGACAGCAGGGCCGCGACCCGCGTCGAGGACGAGGTGATCGGCGTGAACTCGATCTTATCGATGTTGTGCTTCGGCTTGTCCCACCAGTTCGGGTTCTTTGCGAAGACGGTCTTGGAGTCGGCGCGGCGGCTTTCGACGAAGAACGGGCCGGTGCCGTTGGCGTTGTCGGTGGCATAGCCCTTCACGCCCTTGCCGGAATCGGTGGGGAGCAGCGAGTTGTTGGCCTCCATCCACTCCTTGTCGAAGATGAAGATGTTGGTGAGGTCGTTGAGGAGCAGCGGATAGGGGCCGTTGACCTCGATCTCGACGGTGTAGTCGTCGATCTTCTTCGAGGATTTATAGGCCGGCAAATTGCCCTTGAGCGGGGAGTCGGGATGGGTGACGCGCGCCAGCGAGGCGATGACGTCATCGGCCGTGAAGGGATTGCCGTTGTGGAACTTGACGCCCTGGCGCAGCTTGAAGCGCCAGATCGTCGGCGACACCGTCTCCCACGACTCCGCCAGCGCCGGCTCGATCTTGAGGTCGCCGGTGTAGCGCACCAACCCCTCATAAACATGGTTCAGCACCGACAGGGTGAAGGTCTCACCGAAGGAGTAGGGATCGAGCGAGGCGATTTCGCGCGCCGACCCCCATTTCAGCGTCCTCGCCTCGGCGGCTCCCGTCAGGGCGAAAGCGGCAACGGCCGCCAGTAACCAGGCCTTCTTCATCCAACTCTCCCCTTTTGTGTTCGACCCCGCCGTAGCGGGCCCGGATCGTCGTTGCCGCCTGTTTGGGCACCGTGGCGTTTTGATCGCCATCTCGTGTGCGATTATTGAACAAACTTGCATACGATGAAAATATCGTATTGTATGCAATTATTGAACACAAGCAGAAACTGGATCGGAGCCCGCGATCGTGACATTGACGCCCCCGCAAATGGTCAGATCAGGACGAGGGAAAGCGGAGATGGGCGAGCGTCGTACGCCGGTTCTGCGGGCGGAATCCGTATACAGGGCGCTCCGGCGCGCGATCATCGAGCAGGCATTGAAGCCCGGCGTGAAGCTGCCGGAGGATTCGATCGGGGAGCAGCTCGGGGTCAGCCGCACGCTGGTGCGCGAGGCCTTCGGGCGCCTCGCCGTCGAAGGGCTGGTGGAACTCAAGCCCAATCGCGGCGCCTCCGTCGCCTATCCGACTCTGGAAGAAGCGCGCGACGTCTTCGAGGTCCGGCGCGGGCTGGAGCGGCTGGTCGCGGAGAACTTGGCCGGGCGCCTGACGGCGTCCCAGGCGGCCGAGCTCGAAGCCCATGTCGAGCAGGAAGAGAAGGCGCATGAACAGGACGGGCCGGAATCGATCCGCCTCTCCGGCGAGTTCCACATCAAGCTCGCAACGATGACCGGCAATGCGCTGCTGCTGCGCTATGTCCAGGAAGCATCGTCGCGCTGCTCGCTGATCCTGGCCATCTACGGCCGCCCGCACTCCAGCGAATGCGCGGTCTCCGAGCACCGCCAGTTGATCGAGGCCCTGCGCTCCGGCGATGCCGCCCGCGCCGCCGATCTCATGGACCACCATCTGCGCGCCGTCGTGACCCGCGCCTTGCTGACGCCACGCGTCGAGCGGGACATCCGCGACGTGCTCGCCCCCTACGCCCGCAGCGAAGGATTGACCCCATCGTGACCGCCCACCCGACCGGACAGCCGCGCGCCGAAACTGCCCCCGGCATCGTCACCTTCGACTTCGCAGCGCTGACCCCGCGCGAGCGCTACAAGCTGCTGATCGGCGCCGTCGTGCCGCGCCCGATCGCGCTGGTGACCACGGTCGACGAGCACGGCACGGTCAATGCTGCCCCCTTCTCCTTCTTCAACTGCCTGTCCGCCGACCCGGCCATCCTCGCGCTCGGGGTCGAATACCGACCGACCGGGGCGCAGAAGGACACCGGCCGCAATGTCAGGCAGACCCTGGCCTTCACCGTCAACATCGTCTCGGACGCGCTCCTGGAAGGCATGAATGTCTGCGCGGTGCCCTTCGAGCCCGGCGCCGACGAACTGGCCGAAGCCGGATTGACCGCGATGCCCGGCGTCAAGGTGCCCTGCCCGTGGATCGGACAGGCGCCGGCAGCCTTCGAATGCCGGCACCACACGACGCTCGGCATCGGCAATTCGCGCGAAATCATTCTCGGCGAGGTCGTCTACGCCCATTTCCGCGCCGACGCGGTCGATCCGCAGAAGCTCTATGTCGACCCGGCCGCGCTCGATGCCGTCGGCCGCATGGGCGGACATGGCTACGCGACCACGCGCGACTATTTCGACCTGCCGACCATGTCCGTGACGACCTGGCGCGAGGATCCGGCAGCGGCGAACCGGCGTCGCTGACACCTGTACGCCAAGCCTCTTCCCTGCTCGGCAGAATGGCTTGCGGCGATAAGGCACAAAGCCATGCACTAGACGCAGGCCAATTAGTCTTTGGTCTATTCGACCTGCGCCAGGAACATCCCGCCCCCTGCGCTCAAGCCATGGCAGGTGCGGCCCTGATGCGCCATCCTCGCACGAACCGGTCCTATCGGCCAGATCAAGGCCGAACGACCGGCGGGTGGGCGACCTAAGCTTTCAGGGAGGATGGGGCCATGTCCGGGATCCTGCGCGCCAGGCGCAACAACGCATGCCGCCTTTCGCGAGGTGACGCATGACAGCCACCACCGAGATCACCGATTTCAAGGTCGAAACGCCCGACGGCGCGACGCTGCACGCCTTCAAGGAAGGACATGGGCAGCCGCTTCTTCTGGTCAGCGGCCTCAGCGGCACAGCCGCGTTCTGGAAAGACATCGCGACGACGCTGTCGCGCTCCTTTCAGGTCATCCGCTTCGATCAGCGCGGCATCGGCGCCAGCACGCGCGGCGATGCTCCCTGCGACATGGAACTCCTGGCCCGCGACAGCCTTGCCGTGCTCGACGCAGCCGGCGTGGGGCGCGCCGTGGTGCTCGGCCATTCCACCGGCGGCTGCATCGCCCAGATGATCGCCAAACTCGCGCCGGAGCGCGTGGACGGACTCATCCTCAGCGCAAGCTGGCTTGCCCCCAGCCGTTTCCTGAGCGCGCTGTTCGGGGCGCGCCTCGCAATCCTCGAGGCGGACCCCTACGCCTATGCCGCCATTTCGGTGCTCAGCGGCTATCAGCCACGCTGGATCGAGCAGAATTGGCACGTCTATGACGATGCGCTGGAAGCGGCCCCGGTCAGCGAGCACGCGAAGATCGTGACCCGCGAGCGGCTCAACGCCCTCCTCGCCTTCGACGGCTCGGCCGATATCGGCTCGCTGCCGATGCCGATCCTGATCCTCGGCACGCGCGACGACATCGTCGTCCCCGTCTACCATCAGGAAGCGCTCGCTGCCGCTCTGCCCGGCTGCCGCCGGGCGATCATGGAGACCGGCGGGCATTTGTTCCCGGTGTCGCGGCCGGACGCCTTCACGGCGACCGTGGCGGAGTGGATCGGCGAACTCTGAGGCCGAACCTGGAGCAACGGCGCGGCGAAATGGCCCATGCGGCGCCGCGCGGCTTCGGGCTAAATGAGAACGCCTCCAAGTCGAAAGACCTGCCCATGCGCGTGATTCTCCCGAGCCTCCTCCTCATCCTGCCCTTTTTCGCGCAGCCTGCCGCAGCGCAGGACGCCGCTGCCGGCGAGCGATCCTTCAACAAATGCCGCGCCTGCCACCAGATCGGCGAAGGCGCGCGCAACCTCGTCGGCCCCGAGCTCAACGGCCTCATCGGCCGGCATTCGGGCGCGGTCGAAGCCTACAGCTATTCGACCGCCAACAAGACTTCCGGCCTGACCTGGGACGAGGCCACCTTCACCGACTACATCAAGGATCCCAGGGCCAAGATCCCCGGCACCAAGATGATCTTCGCGGGCATCAAGAGCGAGAAGGAGATCAAGGATCTGATCGTCTTCCTCAAGCAATTCGACAAGGACGGCCGGAAGCTCTGAACCGCGCTGCGACGACAGCGAATTTGGCCTTCGGCGCCGGCCTGTCGTATCTCCTTCTGCCTGATCGACAGAGGAGAGCCCGATGGCCGGCCCCGCCCCCCGGACGAGACCCCTTTCCGCATTGCGGGACTTCCTGCGCAGCGAGGCCGCCGGCGGCATCATCCTGATGGCGGTAGCGGCGCTTGCGCTCGTCATCGCCAACTCGCCAGCGGCGCCGCTCTATTTCGGCGCGCTGAAGAGCTATATGCTCGGCCTCTCCGTCCTGCACTGGATCAACGACGCGCTGATGGCGGTGTTCTTCTTGCTCGTCGGCCTCGAAATCAAGCGCGAGATGCTGGACGGCCAGCTTTCCAGCTGGGGGCGGCGGGTGCTGCCCGGCTTCGCCGCGCTCGGCGGCATGATCGCGCCGGCGCTGTTCTACCTCGCCTTCAACCTCGGCTCACCGGAAAGCCTGCGGGGCTGGGCGATCCCGACGGCGACCGACATCGCCTTCGCGCTCGGCGTGCTCTCGCTGCTCGGGCCGCGCGTGCCGGCCTCTCTCAAGGTCTTCCTGACGGCACTCGCCATCCTCGACGACCTCGGCGCGGTGATCATCATCGCGATCTTCTACACTGCCGAGCTGTCGGGCCTGTATCTCGGCCTCGCCGCGGCGACGCTTGTCGTCCTGACGGCGCTGAACCGCTTCGGCGTGACGCGGCTGGTGCCCTATCTCCTGCTCGGCGCGGCGCTCTGGTACTTCACCCTGAAGTCCGGCGTGCATGCGACGCTGGCGGGTGTCGCGCTGGCCTTGACCATCCCGCTGAAGCCTTCCCCGGCCCGGCCCGATGACGCCGCATCGCCGCTGCACAAGCTCGAACACGGGCTCCACCCTTATGTCGCCTTCCTGGTCATCCCCGTCTTCGGCTTCGCCAATGCGGGCGTCTCCTTCAGCGGCCTCGGGCTCGCGACGCTCGCCGCGCCGGTGCCGCTCGGCATCATGCTCGGCCTGTTCCTCGGCAAGCAGGTCGGCGTCTTCGGCTTCGGCTGGCTAGCGATCCGCGCCGGCCTCGCCGATCTGCCGGCTCGCGCCTCCTGGCCGCAGTTCTATGGCATCGCCCTGCTCTGCGGCATCGGCTTCACCATGAGCCTCTTCATCGGCCTGCTCGCCTTCCCGGATTCCGAGGCGCTCCAAAACCAGACCAAGATCGGTGTCCTGGCCGGCTCGCTGCTCTCCGGCATCGGCGGCTGGCTGCTGCTAAGGCTTTGTCCGGGCGAGGTTATGCACAAGAAGCAAGGCTGATCTGTTCACCTTTTTGGCAGAACGCCTCTTCCATTTTCGCGCAGCGATGCAATATTTATTCGGTCCGGCAGCCATTCCCGATTCGTAGCCGGAGCGAGCCCGCAAGCAGCGAGGAGCGTCCAGAGCCGATGAAGAAGGCCAAGCGGAAACCGGGGGAGAAGCGGTCGCAGATCGCCGCCATGCCGATCCGCCACGCTGCCGACGGCTCGCGGGAGATCCTGCTCGTCACCTCGCGCACGACGCGCCGGTGGATCGTGCCTAAGGGCTGGCCCATGAAGGGCCTGAAGGATCATGACGCGGCCGCCCGCGAGGCCTTCGAGGAGGCCGGCGTCGTCGGCCGCATCAGCAGCGAGCCGGCGGGGCGCTACAATTACTGGAAGCGCATGAGCGACCATTTCGTGCTCTGCGAGGTCAATCTCTATCTGCTCGAGGTCGAGGAGCAGTTCGAGAACTTCTCCGAGCAGCATCAGCGCGACCTGCACTGGTTCAAACTGGCCGACGCCGCCGATCTCGTCGACGAGCCGGAGCTCAGCACGGCCATCCGCAAGCTGGAACGCCTGCCCGCTTTGGCGGCGTGAGGCCGCCTCTCGATGCATGAGCGCAGCCGCGTCCACCTCGAATACGGCATATCGTTCTGATGGCACGGCTCGCGAATAAGTTGAAGCCAATAAAAAACGGAAACGAATTCGTGTAGATTCCGCCGAGGCATCGCCGCTTGCGCGCTGCAACACATCTTCAACTGGCAGAATCTGCCCAAATGACGTAAAGTCAGCCTTTCCGGACCAAAGGGCCAAAGAATGCCCGACCAGACTCGCCATGACGCATGGCAGGCCGGCGAGAATTACGATCGCTATATGGGGCGCTGGAGCCGCGAGCTCGCGCCTCTTTTCGTCGACTGGCTCAATCCCCTGCCCGGCTTCGAATGGCTCGATGTCGGCTGCGGCACCGGCGCGCTGACCGAGGCGCTGCTCGGCGGCGCCGTGCCGGTCAGCATCATCGGGATCGACCCTTCGGAGGGGCTCCTGGCACTGGCGCGCGAGCGCATCACCAACTGGCGCGTCAGCTTCCGGCAGGGCAGCGCCGAGGCGCTGCCGGTCGAGACCGCGAGTTGCGACGCCGTCGGCTCGGGGCTGATGCTCAACTTCGTGCCTGACCGGGGCAAGGCGCTGGCCGAGATGCGCCGCGCCGTGCGGCCGGGCGGGCTCGTCAGCTTCTATGTCTGGGACTATCCGGGCGGAGCCCCACAATTCGTGCACGCCTTCTGGACCGCGGCGACGGCGCTCGACCCGCAGGCGACGGACCTGGCCGTGGACAGGCGCTTTCCCTTCTGCACGCCTGAGGGGCTGACGGAACTCGCCGCCGCCGCCGGGCTGATCGACATCGCCTGCGAGCCGATCTCCGTGCCGACGCTGTTCCGCAGCTTCGACGATTTCTGGCAACCCTTCACGCTCGGCACCGGCCCGGCGCCCGGCTATTGCGCGAATCTGTCACTGGCCGCGCGCGAACTGCTGCGGCAGCGGCTGCGCGAAAGCCTGTGCTTCGCCTCCGACGGCACGATCCCGCTGGAGGCGCGCGCCTGGGCGGTGCAGGGCATCTCCCCCTGAGAGGGACCGCGCGTGGATCACCATGCGCCCGACCGGACGCGCTGGCGGCGATCGATGTATTTGTTGTCGCATCACACCCGGGCCTCCCTCCCGTCTCACGCCCGGGCTTGCCGCTCGCGTCATGCCCGGCCTTGACCCGGGCATCTCCGGGCAAGGAGTCTCCCGCAGGCTGTTCCGGCCTGAGATTCCCGGGTCTCCCGCCGGTCGCCCGAGAATGACGCGCGTGTTTTCACCCGCCCACGCTTCCGCGCGGGCGTTCGCGATCGAGGGGCAGCGGAGCGCCGCGAGGCGCGAGGTATCGGGCCGCTTCCGTTGAGCCAGGACGCGGCGCGGAAGGATTGAGCCACCTTCCGCACGCCCCGTGGCGCTCCGCTTGCCGGCGATTTGAAAGCCACGGGCCGCGCTTATCCGGCCGGGGTCTCCTCGTGCCCGACGCTTCGCGGATCAGTTCGGCTCATCGCCTCGTCATCCGCTCCGCGTCAAAGCTGGACGCCCCCAACCTTCCAGCGAGCTCCTCGCACAGGGGCCGTAGTACCCCCAGGGCGGTGCCCCGCAGCCTCCCGAGTCCGGGGTGCAAACCCGGCCGCAGGGCGCCGCCCCCACCCCGCCATGCAGCATGCCTCCGGATGGCCGCCCCTCGGGGTGAGGTGGGCCGAGGATAGGGCGATTTGGCAAGGCGGGGACAAGTTTCGTGCGGGGGACCGCGACGCCGGAGGGGACGGTCATCGCCGGAGGATGGGCGACGGGGCCTCCGCCGTCATGGTCGGGCTCGTCCCGACCTTCCACGTCTTTGCCCTGGCTGAGCGAGGCATTCCCGATGGGGCCGCCCGTCATCAGCGTCGCAAGACGTGGATGCTCGGCACAAGGCCGAGCATGACGGCAGAGCACATGAACCGCGACGCTATCCTTCTCCCGGATGGGAGAAGGTGGCGCGGAGCGCCGGATGAGGGTGTGCCGTATCCATAGAAGGCGCAGCGGCTCCGTTGCGCTCTGGTAGTCAGCGGCGGCCCCTCACCCCTGCCCCTCTCACTGACCTCGGGGTTGCCCGAGATCAACACTTCAAGTGGCGTAGTCGGCAACAGCCGACTACGCTGCGGGAGAGGGGTTCCCCGCGCCTCAACTCATCGCGTGCAGCGAGGTCGTTCGAGATCGCGTGAGGCGTAGACGAAGGTGGAGGGGATGTCATGGCGGGAGGATAAGCGATGGCGCCTCCTCCGCCATGGTCGGGCTCGTCCCGACCATCCACGTCTTTGCCCTGGCCGAGCGACGCATTCCCGATGGGGGCGCCCGTCATCAACGCCGCAAGACGTGGATGCTCGGCACAAGGCCGAGCATGACGGCAGAGCGCATGCACCGCGACGCTATCCTTCTCCCGCAGGAGAGAAGGTGATGCGGAGCGCCGGATGAGGGCGCGCCCTATCCGTAGAAGGCGCAGCGGCTCCGTTGCGGCTTGACGATCAGCGGCAGTCCCTCACCCCTGCCCCGCCCCCATCCGGGAGAGGGGTTCTCCGCGCTTCATTGCATCGCGCAGCGAGGTTGTTCGAGATCGCGCGAGGCGTAGACGAAGGTGGAGGTGGAGGTGGAGGTGCAGGGGACGGTCATGCGGGAGCCTCTTGACGGCCTTCACCCCACAACCTCCAATTGAGCGGAAATGCATTTCGAATCAGCGGGGCGATTAGTGGCTCATCTCTTTATTGAGGACATTGTTGGAAAACTGAAAAGGGGCGAACTTCGCATACCCGCGTTTCAACGTGGGTTTGTCTGGACGCCGGACGATGTAGCCTTTCTTATGGACAGCATCTATAAAGATTATCCATTCGGGAGCGTCCTACTCTGGCGAACAAAAATAAAACTCACGCAAGAGAGGAACTTAGGGCCCTTTGAGATACCGAAGCCAGAAGCTGATTACCCTATTGATTATGTCCTCGACGGGCAGCAAAGGCTAACGTCGATTTTGGGTGTTTTCGCAAATGACCTTCCAAGAACCAACATCATAGATTGGAAGGATATTTATTTTGATATGCAAGCGCCCGAGAACGCGCAGAACTCTCAGTTTATCGCGCTCGATCCTCCCGAAGTCGACCCTGAGAGGCACTTTCCGCTCAAGATTATCTTCGATTCAACTTCTTATAGAAGAACAACGCGAAATTTTAGCGATGAATTGAGCGCTCGTTTAGACGATCTACAGAAACGCTTCCAGCAGGCGCAATTTCCGTATTTTCTGATGGAAACGGAAGAAAAGCAAAAAATCGCAATCGTATTTGAACGCATCAATCGCAAAGGAATTCCGCTCGATACGTTTCAGCTTCTCACAGCTTGGACATGGAGTGAAGATTTCGAGCTTAAACAGCAGTTCGAAGAACTCGCCGACGAGCTTGAGCCTTTTGGATTTGAGTCAATCGGAGACGATACCGATTTGCTCCTTAGATGCGCAGCGGCAGTATTGCTAGGCAAGGAAAGCCCGGAAAGCCTTCTACTCGTCGATGGAGCAACCGTTAGAGACACATTGCCTCGAATAAAGAAAGGCATCAAAGCGTCTATCGATTTTCTTAAGCAAAACTTCGGAATCCAGCGACTAGGCAACCTGCCTTATCCAACAATGCTGATTCCTCTTACGGCCTTCTTTGAAGGGCCGGAAGGAGAGCAACTTTCGCTTACCGCAAGCAATCCGACGTAATTAAGCAATGGTTTTGGCGATCGGCATTCTCTCGGCGGTACAGCAGCGCGACCAAACGCAATTTGGAAGCCGACATCAGCGGAGCGAAAACCCTTCGTGCGGAAGGAGATAGCACGCTCGGAAATTTCGACGCGCCTATAAGCGAGAGCTACTTCAAGGATCGTCGATTCATTATCGGAACGGTCGATACACGCGTTTTTGTTTTGCTCCTTAGCCATCAAAACCCAAAATCTATTGTAAATGGCAATAGTATTAATATCTCAAAAGTCCTCACTGCCGGAAATCGAGCAGAGTTTCACCATCTTTATCCTCAGGCCTTCCTGCGATCAAAGGGAATCGACTCCGTAAGAATAAATGCTCTTGCAAATTTTTGCATCTTATCTGCTGCTGACAACAAAAAGGTCGGCAGCCTTCAACCATCTCAATACAAGCCAAGGCTCGCCGACAACGTTGAAAAAACACTCCCTGGAAATCTCATACCTATATCTATATTCGATGACGACTTTGAAAAATTCATCGACGAGCGCGCAAAGATCCTAGCTTCGGCGGCGAATAAGCTGATGGCGAAGTAGCCTACCTCCTCCGCCTCTCTCCCGCGCCCTTCGGCCGCGATTCCGGCACCGGGCCCATTTCGTCCAGGGTCGGCTTGCGGGCGCGTGAGGCGAGCGGGTCGCTCTTCGGCTTGCCCTCGCCACCGCCGAAATTATGGGGGCCCATATCGGCGTCGGTCGGTTTCCGCGCGCGGGTCGGCGGCAGGTTGGCGCTGGAGCCGTAAGAGCGCTCGCCCTTGTACTTGCCGGCGGAGGCCTCGACATCGCTCTGGCGGGCGAGCGGGTCGTCCGAGATCGCCAGCTCCGTCGCCTGCAGGCGCTTGATCTCGTCGCGCAGACGCGCGGCGGTCTCGAATTCGAGATCGGCCGCGGCCTCGCGCATGCGCTTCTCGAGATCGGCGATCGCGGCCTTGAGGTTGTGGCCCGAGGCCGGCGCCACCAGCCCCTTGTCGACCGTGACATGGTCGCGCTCATAGACCGAGCCGAGGATGTCGCCGATGGCGCGCTTGATCGTCTGCGGCGTGATGCCGTTGGCCTCGTTATAGGCGACCTGCTTCTCGCGGCGGCGATTGGTCTCCGCCATCGCCCGCTCCATCGAGCCGGTGATGTGATCGGCATAGAGGATGACCTTGCCGTCGACATTGCGCGCGGCGCGGCCGATGGTCTGGATCAGCGAGGTCTCAGAGCGCAGGAAGCCCTCCTTGTCGGCGTCCAAGATGGCGACGAAGCCGCATTCGGGGATGTCGAGGCCCTCGCGCAGCAGGTTGATGCCGACGAGGACATCGAACGCGCCCAGCCTGAGATCGCGGAGAATCTCGATGCGCTCGATCGTGTCGATGTCCGAGTGCATGTAGCGCACGCGAATACCGTTCTCGTGCAGGTATTCGGTCAGGTCCTCGGCCATGCGCTTGGTCAGCACGGTGACGAGGGTGCGGTAGCCGCTCGAAGTGACCTCCTTGACCTCGTCGAGGAGGTCCGCGACCTGATGCTTGGCCGGGCGGATCTCGACCGGCGGATCGATCAAACCTGTCGGGCGGATGACCTGCTCGGTGAAGACGCCGCCGGTCTGGTCCATCTCCCAGCCGCCGGGCGTGGCCGAGACATGCACCGACTGGGGCCGCATCGCGTCCCATTCCTCGAAGCGCAGCGGCCGGTTGTCCATGCAGGAGGGCAGGCGGAAGCCGTATTCGGCCAGCGTCGCCTTGCGGCGGAAGTCGCCCYKGTACATSSCSCCGATCTGCGGSACSGWGACRTGGCTCTCATCGGTGAAGACSAGCGCRTTGTCGGGCAGRTAYTCGAACARRGTCGGCGGCGGCTCGCCCGGCTTGCGGCCGGTGAGATAGCGCGAATAGTTCTCGATGCCGTTGCAGGAGCCGGTGGCCTCGATCATCTCGATGTCGAAGGTGCAGCGCTGGTCGAGCCGCTGCGCCTCGAGATAGCGGCCCATGCGGTTGAGCTCGTCGAGGCGGGCCTTCAGCTCCTGCTTGATCGACTTGACGGCCTGGGTCAGCGTCGGGCGCGGCGTGGTGTAGTGCGAATTGCCGTAGACCTTGATGAACTCCAGCTCGCCGGTCTTCTGGCCGGTGAGCGGGTCGAACTCGCTGATGCTCTCGACCTCGTCGCCGAACAAGCCGATGCGCCAGGCGCGGTCTTCATAGTGCGCCGGGAACAGCTCGATGACATCGCCGCGCACGCGGAAGGTGCCGCGGGCGAAATCGCCGAGCGTGCGCTTGTATTGCAGGGCGACGAGATCGGCGATGAGCTGGCGCTGCTCGATGCGCTCGCCGAGCTTCACCGAGAAGGTCATCGCCGTATAGGTCTCGACCGAGCCGATACCGTAGATGCAGGAGACGGAGGCGACGATAATCACGTCGTCGCGTTCGAGCAGGGAGCGCGTCGCGGCGTGGCGCATCCGGTCGATCTGCTCGTTGATCGAGGATTCCTTCTCGATATAGGTGTCCGAGCGCGGAACATAGGCCTCCGGCTGGTAATAATCGTAGTAGGAGACGAAGTACTCGACCGCGTTGTCGGGGAAGAAGCTTTTGAATTCCCCGTAAAGCTGGGCCGCCAGCGTCTTGTTCGGCGCGAGCACCAGCGCCGGGCGCTGCGTCTCCTCGATCACCTTGGCCATGGTGAAGGTCTTGCCGGAGCCGGTGACGCCGAGCAGCACCTGGTCGCGCTCCTGACGGCGGATGCCGTCGACGAGATCGGCGATGGCGGTCGGCTGGTCGCCGGATGGGGAGAACTCCGATTTCATCGTGAAGGCGATGCCGCCTTCCGATTTCTCGGGGCGCGGCGGGCGATGCGGCGTCCAGGCCTTGCCCGGATCGATGAAGGGGCTGCCGGTTTCGAGGAGGTGCTGCAGCGAAGTCGCGGTCGCGGCCGCCGCCCCCTCGGCGCCGGCGAAAGCGGAATCGGCCTTCTTCGACAGCTTCTTCTTCGGCCGGGTGTCGCCATCGCCGGGGCGGGCCTCGGCCTCGGCCTCGTAGCCGGCCTGCGGCTGGTCACTGAAGCCCGAGGCGCCGCCCGGAACCGCCGTGCCGCGGTTGATCGCGGGGTTCAGCAGATCGGCGAGATAGCCTTCGAGCGGCTTCAGCTCCGGCTTCGACGCCTTCGAGTTCGGCGTGCGGGCGCTCGACGGCTTCTTCGCGGCCTTCGGCTTGGTGGTCGTGCTGTCGGGGCTTTTCGGCATGGCCGCAATATGGGGCGGAACGGCTGCGGATGCGAGAGGGCGCGGCGCCTCGCCAGCGCGATTGGTGACAGGAGTTGACAGGGGATCGTCTTGCTATTTTAAGTTGTATATAATCGATTCCAACAACCTGAAGGACGGGCCATATTGAGGAGTAGGTCCGTGCCGGCGGGCGATGAAATCGAGACCTTCATCGCCCGCTGGCGGGTTTCGGAGGGAGCGGAGCGCGCCGCCTATGCGCAGTTCCTCAGCGAGCTCTGCCGGCTGATCGGCGTCGAGCCGCCGCAGCCGCCGACCAGCGACTCCGACGCTGTGACCTATCGCTTCGAGTATCCCGTGCGCTTTCCCGATGGGCAGGGCGGCCACAGCACGGGGCGCATCGATCTTTACCGAAAGGGCGCCTTCGTCCTCGAAGCCAAGCAGAGCCGGCTGAAGGGGCAGGCGAAGGAGATATTGCCGGCACAGGGCGCCCTGCCCTTCGCGGAGCCGGCGGGACCGCGCGGCCGGCGCGGGGCCGATCGCGCCTGGGACGTGCTGATGCTCAACGCCAGGCGCCAGGCGGAGGACTATGCCAAGGACCTGCCGGCCCCGCATGGCTGGCCGCCCTTCCTGATCGTCTGCGACGTCGGCCACTGCTTCGAGTTCTACGCCGACTTCACCGGGCATGGTAAGAACTACGTCCAGTTCCCGGACCGGCAGCGCTACCGCGTCTATCTCGACGATCTGCGCGACGAGGCTGTGCGTCGCCGCCTCGCGATGGTCTGGACCGACCCGCTCTCGCTCGACCCGACCCGCCATGCGGCGCGCGTTACCCGCGCCATCGCCGAGAGGCTGGCGGCCGTCTCCAAGGCATTGGAGCGCGAGCACGACCCCGAGGAGGTCGCGCTCTTCCTGATGCGCTGCCTGTTCACGATGTTCGCCGAGGATGTCGGGCTGATCCGCAAGGACGCCTTCAAGACATTGCTGCGGGATTGTCGCGACGACCCCGCCTCCTTCCTGCCGCTGGTATCGGAGCTGTGGCAGGCGATGGACAAGGGCTCCTACTCGACCTCGGTGCGAGAGCGGATGAAGCGCTTCAACGGCAAGCTTTACGAGGACGCCAAGGTCTACCCGCTCGGGCGCGAGGAGATCGGCGAATTGCTCGCCGCCGCCGAGCATGACTGGAAGGAAGTCGAGCCCGCGATCTTCGGCACGCTGCTGGAGCAGGCGCTCGACGAGAAGGAGCGCGCCCGGCTGGGCGCGCATTACACGCCGCGGGCCTATGTCGAGCGGCTTGTCGTCGAGACGGTGATCGGCCCATTGCGGGACGATTGGCGGGCGGTGCTCGCCGCCGCCCAGCAGGCGCGCGATGGCGGCGACGCGAACAAGGCGCTGGCGCTGGTCGAAAGTTTTCACGAAGCCCTGTGCCGAACGCGCGTGCTCGATCCGGCCTGCGGAACCGGGAACTTCCTCCACGTTGCTCAGGAGCTGATGAAGAAGCTCGAAGGCGAGGTGCTCGACGCCGCAAGTGAGCTCGGCAGTGCCGAATCGCTCGGCGGCTTTGCGCGACATGCGGTAGGTCCGCACCAGTTCCTCGGCATGGAGATCAATCGCCGCGCTGTCGCCATTGCCGATCTCGTGCTCTGGATCGGTCATCTGCAATGGCATTTCCGCACGCGCGGCTTCGCTCCCAAGGAACCGATCCTCGAAAAGCTCAATCACATCCACAAGCGCGACGCCGTTCTGTCGTGGGACGACTGGCCGATCCCGGGCTGGCGCAATGGCAAGGAATTCCTGCCGAATCCGCGCCTTCCGGAATGGCCGGAGAGCGAGTTCATCGTCGGCAACCCGCCCTTCATCGGCGGCAAGGACCTGCGCGGCCGACTCACCGACGTCTATGCGGAGGCGCTGTGGGCGGTGCATCCGCAGATGAACGAGAGCGCCGATTTCGTGATGTATTGGTGGGACCGGGCCGCCGAGCTGCTGACGCGGCCGGACACCAAACTGCGGCGTTTCGGCTTCGTCACCACCAACTCGATCACGCAGCTCTTCCAGCGCCGCACGATCGAGCGGCATCTGGCGGCGCGACGGCCGCTCTCGCTGGTCATGGCGATCCCCGACCACCCCTGGACCAAGGCCGGCAAGGACACCGCCGCGGTGCGGATCGCGATGACGGTGGCGCAGGCGGGGCGGCGTGATGGAAGGCTTTGCGAGGTCACGTCCGAGGCGGCGCTCGACACCGACCAGCCTCATATCGAATTGCGCGCATGCGAGGGGCGGATCAACGCCGATCTGACGGTCGGCACCGATACCAGCCAGGCCATGGGCCTGCAGGCCAATGCAGGGCTGAGCTCACGCGGGATGATGCTGTTCGGCAAGGGGTTCATCGTGTCGCCTCAACAGGCGGAAGCGCTCGGCCTCGGACGCAGGGCAGGCCTGGAGGAGCACATCCGCCTCTATCGCAACGGCCGCGACCTGATGGCTCGCCCGCGAGGCGCGATGGCCATCGATCTCTATGGGCTGCGGCCCGACCATGTCCGGGAACAATACCCGGAGGTCTATCAGCATCTGCTCCGGACCGTGAAGGTCGAGCGTGACCGCAACAGGGATGCCGATATCAGGGCACGATGGTGGCTCTTCGGACGGACGCGCGATGAAATCCGCCCCGTCCTCGCGCCGCTTCAGCGCTATATCGCCACGGTCGAGACCGCCAAGCACCGGGTCTTCCAGTTCCTCGACGCGTCGATCCTGCCCGACAACATGCTGGTCGCGGTGGCGCTATCCGACGCGTTCCATCTCGGCGTGCTATCCTCGCGCATCCACGTCACCTGGTGCCTGGCGCAGGGCGCGACTCTGGAAGATCGCCCGCGCTACTCGAAATCCCGCTGCTTCGACCCCTTCCCTCTTCCCGATGCGGCGGAGCTTCAGAAGGAAGCCATCCGCCGACCCACGGAGAAACTGGACGCGCTGCGCAAACAGGTGCTGGCCGATCACCCCGATCTCACCCTGACCAAGCTCTACAATGTGCGCGAGGCGATCCGCGCCGGCCGCGCCCTGACGACGGCCGAAGCCGATATCCGCGACCGCGGGCTTGTTCTGATCCTCGACGAGCATCACGACGCCATCGATGCCGCGGTCGCCGCCGCCTATGGCTGGCCGGTCGATCTGGCCGCCGAGGAGATGCTGACGCGGCTCGTCGCCCTGAACCGGCAGCGCCTTCAGGAAGAGGCGCGCGGCATGGTGCGCTGGCTGAGACCGGACTATCAGCGCCCGCGCTTCGGCGATGCCGGCCGGGGCGGCGAGCAGATCGAGGCGGAAGGGCTGGCTGCTGCGCTGCCGGCTGGCACGCAGCGGCCGCTCTTCCCGCTCGATCCGGTGGAGAGGGTCGCCCGCGTGCTGTCGGTTCTCGTCTATGCTCCGACAGCGCTCGACGCTGCCGCAATCGCCGCGCGCTTCCGGCAGGGCCGCAAGGTCGAGCGCGCAATCCGCGGCATCCTGGTGTCGCTGGCCCGCGTCGGCGAAATCTCGACTGCCGATGGCGGGCGCCGCTTCGCGCGCCGCTTGAGCGCCACGGGATGAGCGGGCTCAGGCTGGCTTCTGCCCGTGTCCTTCGGCCCGGTCGAGTTCCGCCTGCTTGCGCTCGCACCAGACGCGGCCCTCGTCGCCGCCCCAGAGCAGCCAGGCGATCCAGCCAGCAGAGGGATTGTCCTTGTCGCCGAAGCCCTTGGCTTGGCAGTCGACAGCGTGGCGAGCGAAATAGCTCACCATGCGACGCACGGTTTCCTCGCTCAGGGGCCTGCGATGACTGAGATCGCGGGCGCGCGCGACGCCGATCTGCGTGCCGCCGCGGTTAAACTTCTGGCGCAATCTCAGACCTTTCGCAGCCGCCTTGGCGACGGTTTCAGGCGGCGTGAGGTCGACATGCTGCATCGCAGCCGCTCCCCTCATGATCATCGCACGACACTCCCCTCCTTCGGTCTGGAAACAACGCCCAGGGGCAGGCAGAGGTTCAACCGGTGCGGCCTTCCTCCTGTAGCCAAGTTGCGATTCCGGCGGCAGCAGCGACGCCGGTCGCAAAGCTCGCCTGCAGCAGATAGCCGCCGGTCGGTGCCTCCCAGTCGAGCATCTCGCCGGCGGCGAAGACGCCCGGCAGGCGCTTCAGCATGAAGCCGGCATCGAGCTCGTTATGAACGATGCCGCCGGCCGTCGAGATGGCGCGTGCGAGCGGCATCGGCGCGTCGAGGCGCAGCGGCACGGCCTTGATCAGCGATGCCAAACCCTCCGGTTCAGTCGGCAGTGCGTTACCAGTCGACTCGCGCAGGAGCGCGGCGGCGACGGGCGAAAGCCCCCCGGCCTTGCGCAGGTGGTTGCTCAGCGTCTCGCCCTTGCGGCGCTTCGCCAGGCGCATGGCAAGATCGCCCATCGCAAGATCCGGCCGCAGGTCGATCGCGATCCCAGCGGCGCCATCGCGCAGGATCGCCTCGCGGATCGGCGCCGAGAGCGCGTAGATCGCGCCGCCCTCAATGCCATCAGCATCGATCATCGCCTCGCCAGAGGCTGCCTCGCCGCCGAAACGGATCACGATGCGCTTGAGGGGGTGGCCGGCGAAGCGCTCCTTCATCAATGGCGACCAGGCGACCGCGAAGCCGCCATTTGCCAGCCGGAGCGGCGAGACAGCGACGCCGCGCTCGGCCAGCAAAGGCACCCAGCCGCCATCGGAGCCGAGCCGCGGCCAGCTCGCGCCGCCCAGCGCCAGCAACGCCGCATCGGGGCGGACAAGCTCCATGTCGCCGCTCGCAAGGCGAAAGTTCAGGGCGCCATCCACGTCCCAGCCGGTCCAGAGCCGGCCCGACGCGAGCGTCACGCCCAACCCTTCGAGACGCCGCAGCCAGGCGCGCAGCAGCGGCGAGGCCTTCATCGCGCGCGGAAAGACGCGGCCGCTCGAACCGATGAAGGTCTCGGCGCCGAGCGCATCGGCCCAGTCGCGCAAGGCCTGTGGCGGGAAGGCCCGCAGCGCCGGCTCCAGCCAGCCCTGCGCCTCGCGATAACGGCTGAGAAAGGCGTCGAACGGCTCGGAATGGGTGAGGTTCAGGCCGCCGCGCCCGGCGAGCAGGAGCTTGCGGGCCGGGGAGGCCATGCGCTCATAAATCGTGACGCGATGCCCGGCCTCTGCCAGCCGCTCGGCGGCGATCAGTCCGGCGGGGCCGGCGCCGATGATGGCGATGTCGGGCATGGGCTCTCGCATCCTGAGGCATCATCCCGGACGGAGCGAAGCGGAGATCCAGGACAGCGTTGTTTCCGCAAGGCTTGGCTTTAGACTGGCGCTCCCGCCGCGAGAAGCCCCACCAGGACGCTCCATGCCCACTATAGCCGCTTATATCGGCGCCGCGTTCTTCGAGATCGCCGGCTGCTTCGCCTTCTGGGGCTGGCTCAGGCTCGGCAAGCCGGTCTGGTGGCTGCTGCCGGGGCTGGTGTCGCTCGGGCTCTTCGCCTGGCTGCTGACGCTGGTGGAGAGCGCGGCGGCAGGGCGCGCCTTCGCCGCCTATGGCGGGGTCTACATTGCCGCCTCGCTGGGCTGGCTCTGGGCCGTCGAGGGCGTCAGGCCGGATCGTTGGGACCTGACCGGCGGCGCCATCTGCCTCGCCGGCGCCGCGATTATCCTGGCAGCGCCGCGGTAGGGCGGTGGATCACCTGCCCGAATGCGGGGCGGGGACGAGCACGGCCGGCGTCTCACGGTTGCGCGCCGCTTCCTTGTTCTCGCGCAGGCGGCTTTCGCGCAATTCGTTGGCGCTCTCGAGGATCGGATAGGCGATCGAGACGACATGGCCGTGGATGCGCTTGAGGTCCCGGATGATGTCGAGATGGATCGCGCTGGTCTCGATCGATTCCGGCCGGCCCGAACGCAGGCGCTGGAAATGGCTGTCAGCGGCATGCCGCTCGGCCTCGCGCATCGCCGCCTTGTCGGCGAAGAGCTGGCGGGCGAGCACGATGTCGCGGGTGGCGAAGACGTTGAGCGCCAGCGCCAGCGCCGAGGCGACGCGCTGATGGAAATCGCGGATCTCGGCCAGCCCCTCAGGCGAGAAGCTGTAGCGTTTGCGGATCTTCTTCTCGGCGAGCTCGCGCAGGTTCTTGTCGATGATGTCGCCGATATGCTCGAGATTGGTGATCAGGGTGATGATCTCGAACAAGCGGCGGCTCTCCTCCTCGGTCAGCTCGTTGCGCGAGACCTTGACCAGATAGAGCTTGATGGACTCGTGGATGGTGTCGACGCCGTCATCGGCCTGGGCGATGGCGCGGGAGAGCTTGAGCTCGTCCTTCTCCAGCAGGGTCATCGTGTCGCGCAGCATGGCCTCGACGCGGTCGCCCAGCCGCAGCGCCTCGCGCATCGCGCCGGCGAGCGCCTCGGTCGGGCTGTCGAGGGCGTTGGGGTCGAGATAGCGCGGCGTCACCGCCTCGGATTTCTCCTGCTTGCCGGGCATGAAACGCTCGACCAGGGCGGCGATCGGCCCGACGAAGGGCAGGAAGATCAGCGCGCCGACCAGATTCAGCCCGACATGGAACTCGATGGCGAAACGCTGGCCGGTGATCGGCAGGCTGGTGAGCCAGGCCGAGAGCGGGCCGACGAAGGGGATGACGGCCAGCGCCAGCAGGAGGCGCGTCAGCAGGTTGCCGACGGCGGCGCGGCGCTGGGCTGCGGGCGCGCCGAGCTGGTCGAGCACCGGGATCAGCGCATTGCCGAGATTGGCGCCGATGACCAGCGTCAGCGCGGTGGCCGGCGGGAACAGGCCCGACGCCGCGAAGGTCGCGACCAGCAGGATGATCGCGATGCTGGAATGCACCATCCAGGTCGCCGCGATGGCGACGAGGACGGCGAGCAGCGGCTCGCTGCCGAGAGCGCCGAGGACAACCCGGAAGGTCGGCGATTGGGCGAGCGGGGCCGCCGCCGTATTCAGCTCGATCAGCGAGAGCAGAATCAGGCCGATGCCGACGAGGACGCGGCCGATATTGCGCGGCCGCTCCATCGCCTCGCTCGAAAGATACATGGCGACGCCGATGGCGATGCAGAGGCCCCAGAGCCAGCCGAGATCCATCGAGATGACGAAGGCGGCGAGCGCCGTGCCGAGATTGGCGCCGAGCAGCACGGCGAGCGCCATGGCCGAGCCGATCAGCGCCTGACCGGCGAAGGAGGAGACCAGGAGCGTCGTTGCCGTCGAGCTCTGCAGCACCATGGTCACGACGACGCCGCTGCCAAAGGCGGCGAAGCGATTCCGTGTGAAACTCTGCAGGGCGTGCCTGAGCTGCGAGCCGAAGGCGCGCATCGCGCCGGTTCGCACCAATCTGACCGCCCAGATCAGCAGCGCGACGCCGCCCGCCAGATGGATCAGGATATTGGTTGCGCTCTCGCCCGTGGCCATTTTTGTGCGGTCTTTTCCCGATTCAGGTGACGATGACAGGCCGAATCTAACAGTTTTTGATTAGCCAACTCAACAGATATAAGCAGTGAAAGTGCTGAGAATGCGGCAGTTTCCTGCCGCATATGTGAGCGATTTCCTGTCTCTGGCGGCCTTCAGGCCGGCGGAATCAGCGTCACGCCCGATTTCGCGAAGGAAACCGCGACCGGAGCACCCTGCTCCAGCAAATCGCGAGCACCATACTGCACCACGAAAAGCTCGCCGACCTCGGTCTCGACCATGATGTCGAGGTGATTGCCGAGATAGGCGCATTTGCGGATCGTGCCCGGCAGCGAGCCAGCCAGACCGGTCTCGCCGAGCAGCAGGGATTCCGGCCGGATCGCGACCTTGGCCGGGCCGGGACCGAGCCCGCGCGCCGGCAGCGACACGGTCGCCGAACCGATGCCGACATCGGCGCGGCCGTCCGCCACCGCCTTCACGGTGACATCCACCAGATTGGCATCGCCGATGAAGTCCGCGACGAAGGCGTTGGAGGGCTGCTCATAGAGGTCGCGGGGGGCGCCCTCCTGCGCGATCCGCGAATTCGACATCACGATGATGCGGTCGGAGACGGCGAGCGCCTCCTCCTGGTCGTGGGTGACATAGGCGACGGTCAGGTTGAGATCCTGCTGCAATTCGCGGATCTCCTCGCGCACGCGGCGACGGAGTTTCGCATCGAGGTTGGAGAGCGGCTCGTCGAAGAGCAGCACTTGCGGCTCCAGCACGAGGGCGCGCGCCACTGCGACGCGCTGCTGCTGGCCGCCGGACAGCTCGGACGGGTAGCGGTTCTCGAAGCCCTTGAGGCCGACGAGCGCCAGCTTCTCCAGCGCCATCTGCTTCGCCTGCTCCTTGCCGAGACCCTTCACGGTCGGGCCGTAGGCCGCGTTCTCCAGCACGCTCATATGCGGAAAGAGTGCGTAGGACTGGAAGACCATGGAGACGTCGCGGTCAGCGGCGGAGAGCTTCGTCACGTCCTTGCCGCCGATCAGGATCTGGCCTTCGCTGGCGATCTCGAGCCCGGCGATCATGCGCAAAGTCGTGGTCTTGCCGCAGCCGGAGGGGCCAAGCAGCGTGACGAGCTTGCCGGCCTCGATGGTGAAATTGACGTTGTCGACCGCCGTCACCGCGCCGTAGCGCATGGAGACGTTGCGGAATTCGACGGAAGCGGGCCCGGCCTTCACGATGCGGCTACTCCTGGCTTGAGCGGCTCGGCGGCCGAACTCGACAGCGGGATGAGCTTGCGGCGGCCGAGCTTACGCTCGCCGACGCCGAGCTGGATGAGGCCGATGCCGAGCGCCATGAAGACGATCAGCACCGAGGAATAGGCGATGGCGAGACCGAACTCGCCGGCTTCCACACGCCCGACGATATAGGCCGTCGAGAGGTTGTACTCGGCCGAGACCAGGAAGATCACGGCGCTGACCGCCGTCATCGAGCGCACGAAGGAATAGACCAGCGCCGAGACCAGCGCGGGCTTCAGCAGCGGCAGCACGACGCGCCAGAGCGTGGTGAAGCTGCGAGCGCGCAGCGTGGTCGAAGCCTCGTCCAGGCTCTTGTCGATCTGCGACAGGCCGGCGATGCCCGAGCGGACGCCGACCGGCATGTTGCGGAAGACGAAGGCGATGATGAGGATCAACCCCGTGCCGGTGATCTCGATCGGCGGCACGTTGAAGGCGAGGATATAGGCGACGCCGAGCACTGTGCCGGGAATGGCGAAGGAGAGCATCGTCGCGAATTCGAGCGCGCCGCGGCCGCGGAAGCGCTGGCGCGTCAGCAGATAGGCGGTCAGCAGGCCGATGATCGCGGTCAGCGGCGCCGAGATGGCCGCGACCTTGATCGTGGTGAAGAAGGACGGCCAGGCGGAGCCCTGGAAATAGATGCCGTTGCTGAAATCGATGGCGAAACCGGTGAGATAATGCTGCAGCGTCGGCGTGAAGTCGCGGCCCATGTTGCGGACGAAGCCGCCGATGAGGATGACGATGTAGATCACCAGCGTCAGCGCGACCCAGGGCACGATCACAGCGACGGAGAGCCAGGTGATGCGGCGCGGCAAGGGCGTCGGCAGGCCGGCGTCACCCTTGCCGGTCACGGTGGTATAGGATTTGCCGCCGAGCCAGCGCTGCTGCACCCAGAAGGCGCCGAGCGTGAAGGCAAGCAGCACGATGGCGAGCACCGCCGCCTGCCCCTGATTGTAGGAAGCGCCGACCACCGCGAAGAAGATCTTGGTCGAAAGCACCTCGAAATTGCCGCCGAGCACCAGCGGATTGCCGAAATCGGCCATGCTCTCGACGAAGCCGAGCAGGAAGGCATTGGCGATGCCGGGCTTGAGCAGCGGCCAGGTCACGGTGCGGAAGGTCTGCCAGCGCTTGGCGCCGAGCGTCTGCGAGGCTTCCTCCAGGCTGGGCGAAATGCCCTGCACCACGCCGATCAGCACGAGGAAGGCGATCGGCGCGAAGGCGAGCACCTGCGCCAGAAGGACACCCGGCAGGCCGTAGAGCCAGCGCGAGCGCGGAATGTCGAACCACTCATACAGCAGCGTCGAGAAGGCGCCGGCGCGGCCGAAAAGCAGGATCAGCGCGAGGCCGATGACGAAGGGCGGGGTGATGATCGGCAGCACGGTGAGCGCGCGCATGATGCGCTTGCCCGGCATGCCGGTGCGCAGGATCAGCAGCGCGCAGGCGAGGCCGAGCAGCGTGGTGATGACGCCGCAGAGCACGGCCAGGACCAGCGTGTTCCAGGCGACGCCGCAATTGGTGTTGCTGGTGACGCAGCCAAGACCCCAGATCGAGGAATCCAGGAAGCGCGCGACGAAGGCCGAGAGGGCAAAGGCGCCGCTCTGGTCGACCAGCGCGCTCCTCAGGATGATCGCGACCGGGAAGAAGATGAAGACGCCGATCAGCAGGATGATCAGGCCGATCGTCGAGGTGGTGAAGAGATCGCCCCGGCAGACACCGCGATAGGCGAGGCCGTGACAGAGCAGGAAGAGCAGCGAGAGCAGCGTGACGAAGGCGCCGCCGCCAATGCCGCGCTGCGCGGCGCCGGCGCCGCCGAGCAAGGCGGCGAGCCAGCCGATGCCCTGATCCTTCAGCACGATGGCGAAGGCCTGGGCGAAGAACAGCAGCAGGCCGAGCGCGCCGGCCCAGATCAGCACGGCGGCCGTGCGCTGACGGTCCTGACTGCCCCAGAAGAACGTCGCCGCCGCGAGCGCGACGCCGACCGGCAGGAGCCAGGGCGTCTGACCGGAGAGGGCGAGCGCCAGCGCGCTACCGGCCTTGCCGAACGGATATTCCGCCAGCCAGCCCCAGCTCGTCAGGCTCATGCCTTCGACGAGATACCAGGGCATCAGCGCATAGCCGAGCCAGCCGATCAGCAGCACGAATCGCGTCGCCGGTGCCATGCTTGCCCTGCCCTCACAGTTTCCGTTGGCCCGAACCGGTTGCCCCGGCTTTCAGAGCCCAGCCCTTGTCCTGCGCCCGAATCTCCAGCGTCATACCGGACGCAGCGAAGCGGAGATCCGGGATCCATGCCGGAGCGCATCCGGCGGAGGTTCAGGCATGGATCCCGGGTCAAGCCCGGGATGACGACGTGTTTCCGCGATCATCCGGAAACACGCCGGAGAGACGCGCCTTACTTCGGCAGCGCCTTGACTTCCTTGTCCCACTTGGCGAGCAGGCGGTTGCGCTCGGCCGAGGAGCCGTATTTCACGAAGTCGTAGTTGATCAGCTTCATCTGATCCATCTTGGGCGACTGCGCCGGCACCGGCGCCGCCTTGTTCGACGGCACCTGATAGGACTTGGCCGGGGCGGCAAGCGCCTGGGCCGCCGGGGTCAGGGCCCAGTCGTAGAACTTCTTGGCGTTGTCGAGATTGCGCGCGCCCTTGACGATCGACATCGAGCCGATCTCGTAGCCCGTGCCCTCGCAGGGTGCGACCGGCTTGATCGGGTCGCCCTGCACGGCGAAGACCACCGCGTCATGGATGAAGACGATCCCGACCGCGGTCTCGCCGAGGCTCGCCGCCTTGGCCGGTGCCGCACCCGACTTGGTGTACTGGCTGACGTTCTTGTGGAGCTGCTTCAGATAGTCGAAGCCCTTCTCCTCGCCCATCAACTGCACGACGGTGGCGAGCAGGTTGTAGGCGGTGCCCGACGAATTGGGATCGGCGACCTGGACGTCGTCCTTGAGCTTGGGATTGAGCAGATCGGCCCAGCATTTCGGCTCCGGAATGCCCTTCGCCTTGATCTGCTCGGTGTTGTAGCCGAAGCCGAGCGCGCCGGCGTAGATGCCGATGGAGCGCTGCTTGGCCGCCTTCCACTGATCGAGCGCCCAGCTATGCAGCTCGGCGTTCTTCGGCGACTCGTATTCGAGGGTCAGCCCCTCTTCAGCCGCCTGCAGATGCGGATCGCCCGTGCCGCCCCACCAGATGTCGCCGCGCGGGTTGGAGGACTCGGCCTTGAGCTGGGCATAGATCTCGCCCGCCGATTTGCGGGTCATGGCGACCTTGATGCCGGTGTCCTTCTCGAAGGCCGTCGACATGGCGCGGCACCATTCCTCCTGGACACCGCAATACATGACGAGCGACCCTTGCGCGCGGGCCGGGGTGGCGGCGAAGGCCGCTGTGGCAAGCGCGGCGAAAAGCCCCGCCTTGAGCCAGGATTTCGATGACATGCTAACCTCCCTGATCGAAGAACCCGGCTTCTATGTCCGGTTCTTGTGACTGATGTGAAACTGAGACGAATGGTTGCGAAAGATCAACGAAATACAGCGCCGGCTAAGCGATTCCTGTGATCTCCTGGAGTGTCGGAGCCAGTTTCGGCGTGCAGCACAGGATCGGGTTGCCCTTCGCGATCCCCTCGCCCGCGAAGAAATCGTTGATGGAGGCACCCGCCTCGCTGGCGATGACGATGCCGGCCGCAACGTCCCAAGCGTTGATGTGCAGCTCGGCATAGGCATCGCTGCTGCCGTTGGCGACATGGCAGAGACCGAGCGTGCCCGAACCGCCGCGCTTCATCGCCGCGCCCGCGGTATAGCCACGCTCGATCACCTTGAGATAGTTCGCCGCGGGCACGCGGGTCGACCATCCCAGTTCCACCGAGGCGCGGGCGATGTCGGTGGCGCCGGAAACCTTGATCGGATCGCCGTTCAGGGTCGCGTCGGCACCGCGCCGGGCAGCATAGACCTCGCCCAGCGCCGGCGCCGCCACGACACCGATCTCGGGCGTGCGGTTCGCGAGGAAGCCGATCGAGATGCACCAGTTGCGGTCGCCATGGGCGAAGTTGGCGGTGCCGTCGATGGGATCGAGGATCCAGACCGCGTCCGAAGCCTGGCCCCCGCCCTCCTCGCCGATGACGGAGTCGTTCGGGAACAGCGTGGACAGGCGCTGGCGCAGGAAGTCCTCGACCTTGCCGTCGGCGACGGTGAGCCAGTCCTGCGCGCCTTTCATGGTGATGCCGAGCGACTCGCGCTTGTTGAAGTAGCCCAGCGCCAGATGGCTCGCCTCGGCCGCAAGGCCGAGCGCCGCATAGTAGCGCAGATCGCGTTCCGCCGGGGTCATCGAACCACCAGCCATCACTTGGCCCCCAGGTCGACGCGGACGGGCTTGCCGGTCTGCGCGGATTCGGTCGCGGCATCGGCGAGGATCTGCGCCTTCAGGCCATCGAGGCCGGTCGGCGAGGCCGCGGCCTTGCCGTGGCAGGCGGCGATGAAGGCGTCGAGCTCGGCGCGGTAGGCCGCAGCGTACCGCTCGAGGAAGAAATTCTGCACGGGATCGGCGCGGAAGCCGGAGGCGGTGGCAATTTCCACGGTCGTCTCGTGGATATTGCCGGCGCGCAGCATGCCCTGCGAGCCGTGGACCTCGATGCGCTGGTCGTAGCCATAGGTCGCGCGGCGGGAATTGGAGATCTGGGCGATCTTGCCGCTGGCCGTCTTCATCACCACCGCGGCGGTATCGACGTCGCCGGCCTCGCCGATCGCCTTGTCGACGAGGGCCGAGCCCAGCGCGAAGACCTCGATGGGATCCTCGGCCAAGAGGAAGCGGGCCATGTCGAAATCATGGATCATCATGTCGCGGAAGAGGCCGCCCGAGCGCTTGACGTAATCGACCGGCGGCGGCGACGGATCGCGCGAGATCACGGTGACGACCTCGATCGCGCCGGCCTCGCCCGCGCGCAGCCGCTTCTCCAGCGCGGCGAAGTTCGGGTCGAAGCGGCGGTTGAAGCCGATCATCAGCGGCTTGCCGGACTTCTCGACGGTGGCGAGGCAGCGGCGGATGCGGGCGGCGTCGAGATCGACCGGTTTCTCGCAGAAGACGGCCTTGCCGGCGGAAACCGCCTGCTCGATGAGATCGGCATGGGTGTCGGTCGGCGTGCAGATCAGCACGGCGTCAATCGCGGCATCCGCAAGGATCGCCTCGGTCGTCATCGCCTTGGCACCGGCAGCGGCGGCGAGCGAGGCGGCGGCCCCCGGCATCGCGTCGGTGACGGCGACCAACTCGGCATCGCCACGCGCGGCAACGTTCAGCCCGTGGATGCGCCCGATGCGGCCGGCGCCCAGCAATCCGATCTTCATGGTCGTCTTCAGTCCCGTGGTCATGTCAGGCGGCGCTCCTGCCGCGATTGGGGCCGGCGCTAGTCGTGCGCGCCGAGAATGTTCTGGTCGAAGTCGATATTGGCGCCGGTCATCAGCCCGGACTCGGCCGATGCGAGATAAGCGACGGCCTTGGCGACCTCGCGCGGATCGATCAGCCGGCCGAAGGGCTGACCGGCCTCGGCCTCCTCCAGCCACCCGTCCTTGGCGTCGTGGCGCAGCTTCATGATGGCATCCTCGCCCGGCGTCGCCATCCAGCCGATATTCAGGCCGTTGACGCGGATGCGGTGCTTGATCAGGCCGTAGGCGACGTTCTTCGTCAGCACCGCGAGCGCGCCCTTCGAGACGCTGTAGGCGGCGAGGAAGGGCTGGCCGCCATGGGCCGACATGGACTGGATATTGACGATGGCGCCCGCGATCTCCTGCCGGCGCATCAGCTCGGCCGCATCCTGAATCAGGAAGAAGGGCGCGCGCAGATTCACCGCCATGATGCGTTCGTAGAGCGCGGGCGAGGTGTCGAAGATCGTGCCGCGATCGGTGTCTCCCGCCGCGTTGACGAGGATGTCGAGCCGGCCGAAGGCTTTCTCGGCTGCCGGGACGATCTGCCTGACGGCATCGAGGTCGGCGAGATCGACCTGATGGAAGCGGGCATCGCAGCCCTCTGTGCGCAGGCTTTCCGCCACCGCCTCGCCGCGCGCGGCATTGCGCCCGGTCAGCAGCACCGCCTTGAGGCCGCGGCCGACGAATTCGCGCGCGATTGCCTCGCCGAGGCCCTGGCTGGCACCGGTGATGACGGCCGCCTTGCCATGAAGGTCACGGCTGAACGAACTGGCTTGCGGCAAGGTAGCTGTCTCCCGGAAACGGCAGGAATTTTTTAGGCTTCCCGCTCGATGGAATAAACATTCCATTTCCGGCATAGGCAAGTCAAGACGATCCGGACGCTCGCGTTGACAAAAAGCGGCGAAGGCGGTGTTTGGTCCGGCATGGTCCCCGACCAGCGAGCCCGTGCAAACCATACGATCATGACGACCGCGAGACCGAAGGCCCTTTCCCGGCCACAGCGTAGCTCAGAACCGGTCGCCTTCCGGCGCGCGACCGGACGAGGTTGACCGCAGCGCGCCGCGCGCAGCCGTCTTCGTTCCGCGTCGTTGTCGTTTCCTTGAAAGGGCCGCCCCCTCGGCGGCGTCAGCCATGCTCGATCTCAGCTCGACCCTCACCCTCGCCTGCCCGAACCGCCCGGGCATCGTTGCCGCCGTCTCGACCCTGCTGTTCGAAGCCGGCTGCAACATCCTCGACGCCCAGCAGTTCGACGACACCGAGTCCGACCGGTTCTTCATGCGCGTCGTGTTCAACCGGCTCGAAGGCAGCCAGCCGCACGAGGCCATCGCCGAAGCGCTCGCCGAACTCGGCCGGCGCTTCGGCATGGAGCTCAGCCTGCATGAGGCCAGCCGCCGGAAGCGCGTCATGCTGCTGGTCTCGAAATTCGACCATTGCCTCGCGGATCTGATCTATCGCTGGCGCATCGGCGAATTGCCGATGGACATCGCCGGCGTCGTCTCAAACCACGCGCGCGAGCACATCGCCTCGACCGATCTCGGCGACCTGCCCTTCTACCATCTGCCGGTCACCCGCCAGACCAAGATGGAGCAGGAAGGGCAGATCTGGCAGTTGATCCAAGAGACGCAGACCGACCTCGTCGTTCTCGCACGCTACATGCAGGTCCTGTCGGACGGGCTTTCGGCCAAGCTCGCCGGGCGCTGCATCAATATTCATCATTCCTTCCTGCCCGGCTTCAAAGGCGCCAAGCCCTATCATCAGGCGCATGAGCGCGGGGTGAAGCTGATCGGCGCCACCGCGCACTACGTGACCTCCGATCTCGACGAGGGTCCGATCATCGAGCAGGACGTCGAGCGGATTTCGCATCGCGACACGCCCGACGACCTCGTCCGCAAGGGCCGCGACATCGAGCGGCGGGTCCTGGCGGGTGCCGTCCTCCATCATCTGGAGGACCGCATCATTCTCAACGGAAAGAAAACTGTCGTCTTTACGGGGTGACCCGCATAAAATTGCGACATCGCGTGAATGGAAGGCACATTCATGCAAAGCTTACCGCTTCAAACCGCCCAAAGCCCTCACCGGGACCGAACGGTCCCGCGCCGCACAGTTGACGCTTTCGTTGGCACATGCCTTGCTGAGACCATCAACGAGAAAACGGCGCGAAAGCGCTGGGGATGACTTATTGTTTATATGGTGGAGGCAGTTCGATGAATGAGCAGGAAATCCGCGGCATGGTCGCGGATGTGAAGGGTGGCGCGCTGTCGCGACGATCCTTCATCCAGAAGATGGCGGCGGTGGGTATTGCCGCGCCGATCGCGAGCCAGATCCTCGTCTGGAACGGCGTTGCGATGGCGGATGCCACGCTGCCCTACAAGCCGACCAAGGCCGGTGGCGGCGGGCCGCTGAAGATCCTGCTCTGGCAGGCCCCGACCCTGCTCAACCCCCACTTCGCCTCCGGCACCAAGGATCAGATCGCCTCGCGCATCTTCTTCGAGCCGCTCGCCGGCTGGGACAAGGAAGGCAACCTCATTCCGCAGCTCGCGGCTGAAGTTCCGACCCGCGCCAATGGCGGCCTCTCGGAGGACGGCAAGTCCGTCACCTGGAAGCTGAAGCCGGGCGTGAAGTGGCATGACGGCAAGCCGCTCACCGCCGACGACGTCGTCTTCACCTGGGAATATGCCAAGGATCCGGCGACAGCCGCCTACACCACGGGCGCCTACAAGGACATCAAGGTCGAGAAGGTCAACGACCTCACCGTCAAGGTGATCTTCCCCGAGGCGACGCCGTTCTGGGCCGACGCCTTCGTCGGCGTGACAGGCCAGATCCTGCCGAAGCATCAGTTCGGCGATTACATCGGCGCCAAGTCGCGCGAGGCTCCAGGCAACCTGAAGCCCATCGGCACCGGCCCCTACAAGTTCGTCGAGTTCAAGCCGGGCGACATCATCACCGCCGAGCGCAATCCCGACTACCACGTCAAGAACCAGCCGCATTTCGACACGCTTGAGGTCAAGGGCGGCGGTGACGCGGTCTCGGCGGCGCGCGCCGTCCTCCAGACCGGCGAATACGACTACGCCTGGAACCTGCAGGTCGAGGACGAGGTCCTCAAGCGCATGGAGACCGGTGGACGCGGCAAGGTCAGCGCCGTGCCCTCGGGCGACATCGAGTTCATCATCCTGAACCCGACCGATCCGTGGACCGAGGTCGATGGCGAGCGCTCCAGCGTCAAGACCAAGCACCCGACGCTGTCCGACCCCAAGGTTCGCGAAGCGATCAACCTGCTGATCGACCGCGATTCGGTGCAGAAGTTCATCTATGGCCGCGGCGGCACCGCGACGGCGAGCTTCGTCAACGAGCCCAAGCAGTTCAAGTCGCAGAAGCTCAAATACGAGTTCAACATCGACAAGGCCAACAAGATCCTCGACGAGGCCGGCTGGAAGAAGGGTGCCGACGGCATCCGCGAAAAGGACGGCAAGAAGCTCAAATACGTCTTCCAGACCTCGATCAACGCCCCCCGCCAGAAGACCCAGGCCATCATCAAGCAGGCCTGCCAGCGCGCCGGCATTGACCTCGAGCTCAAGTCGGTCACGGCGTCGGTGTTCTTCTCGTCGGACGTCGCCAACCCCGACACCTACACCAAGCTCTATGTCGACATGGAGATGTATACGACGACGCAGCCGCAGCCTGACCCGGAGCGCTTCCTCAACCAGTTCACCTCCTGGGAGATCGCGACCAAGGAGAACAAGTGGCTCGGCCGCAACGTCTCGCGCTACTCGGACCCTGAGGCCGACAAGGCCTACAAGGCCGCGCAGAAGGAACTCGACCCGGCCAAGCGCGCAGCGCTCCTGATCAAGGTCAACGAGATCTTCTGCGAGGCCAACATCATCCTGCCGCTGCTCTCGCGCACCCGCGTGGCTGCAGCCTTGAACAATATCTCCCACGACCACTCCGGTTGGGACGTCGATACCTGGAACCTCGCGGCCTGGTATCGCAGCTAAGTGCCGATTAGCCCCTCGCGGAGAGGTGATCTTCGCGAGGGGCGCTTTTGCACCCGCTCATCCCCTCGGCTTTCGGTAGCTGCAAGGGGTGAGTAGGTTGCAATCGGCGTTCGGTCCGCGGCGACGCCGCGCACGCAAAGAGAAAAACACTACATGGCGACCTATCTCATACGGCGGCTTCTGATCGCCATTCCCAGCCTTCTCGGAATCAGCCTGATCCTGTTCACGGTGCTTGCATTGGCGCCGGGCGATCCCTTTTCCGAGATGGCGACGAATCCCAACGTGCCGCCCGAGGTGCGTGAAGCCATCCGTGCCAGCTTTGGCCTGAACGACCCGATCATGGTGCGCTATCTGCGCTGGCTCGGCGCGATGGTGCAGGGTGATTGGGGCTTCTCCTTCGCCAGCCGCATCAATGTCGACCAGCTCATTCTGCAGCGCGTGCCGACGACGCTGTTCGTGGTCGGTTCCTCGCAGATCCTGGCGCTATGCATCGCCCTGCCGGTCGGCATCTACGCGGCGACGCGGCCCTATTCGGTCTTCGACCAGATCGCCAACACGCTCGCCTTCGTCGGCTTCTCGCTGCCGACCTTCTTCACCGGCCTGCTCTTCATCCTGCTCTTCTCGGTGACGCTGGACTGGTTCCCCTTCGTCTATCGCTCCGACGTCGCCGCCACCGGCTGGCGCTGGTACTGGGAGATGTTCCGCCAGGCGATCATGCCGATCATGGTGCTCGGCCTGTTCCAGGCGGCTTCCTATACGCGCTATGTGCGCTCGGCCGTGCTCGACGTCATCCGGCTCGACTACGTCACCACGGCGCGCGCCAAGGGCCTCAGCGAACGCAAGGTCACGCTGCGGCACATCACGCGCAACGCGCTGATCCCGGTCGTGACGCTGGTCGCGCTGCAGATGCCCGCCGTCTTCGGCGGCGCCATCGTGACCGAGCAAATCTTCCGAATCCCCGGCATCGGTTCGCTTCTGATCGACGCGATCCTCGCCAACGACACACCTGTGATCATGGCCGTGACTTTCGTCTTCGCCTGCCTGGTGGTCCTGTTCAATCTCATCGCGGATGTCCTTTATGGCTGGCTCGACCCTCGCATCTCCTTCAGCTGATCCGATGGCAACCGCAGCAGCCACCACCGCCGTGGTCTCGCCGGGGCGCGAGACGTGGCGCCGGTTCCGCCGGCACAAGCTCGCCATGGCCAGCACCTTCGTGCTCGCCTTCCTGATCCTCGCTGTCGTCGTCGGGCCCTGGTTCTGGACCATCCCGATCAACGATATCGACTTCTCGGCACAGCTCCAGGGGCCGTCCTGGTCGCACCCGCTCGGCACGGACGACCTCGGCCAGGATATCCTGGCGCGGATGATGTATGGCGGGCGCATCTCGCTCGCCGTCGGCCTCGCCGCGATGATCGTGGCGACCATCGTCGGCGTCATCGTCGGCGCCTTCGCCGGCATGTCCCGCAAGGTCGCCGACCCCGTCCTGATGTGGGTGACCGACCTGTTCCTGTCGCTGCCGCAGCTGCCGCTGCTGCTGCTGATCATCTACCTGTTCCGCGAGCAGCTGAAGGCGGTGTTCGGCGTYGAGGGCGGYGTCTTCGTSCTGATCGTCGTCGTCATCGGCGGGCTGCGCTGGATGCCGGTGGCGCGGCTGGTGCGCGCGCAGTTCCTTTCGCTGCGCGAGAAGGAGTTCGTCGAGGCAGCCCGCGCCCAGGGCGCGACCAAGTTCCGCCAGATGACGCGCCACATCCTGCCCAACGCGCTCGGTCCGGTCATCGTCGCCTCGACGATCGAGGTGTCATCGGCGATCATCGCGGAATCGACGCTCTCCTTCCTTGGCCTCGGCTTCCCGCCGGACATCCCGACCTGGGGGCGTCTGCTGTTCGACGCCAAGGACCACCTCGACTCGGCGCCGCACTGGGCGCTGTTCCCCGGCGCCGCGATCTTCCTGACCGTGTTGTCGATCAACTTCATCGGCGACGGCCTGCGCGATGCGCTCGACCCGCGCCGCGTGATCTGATCCAGAGAAGGACCCGAAATGACCTCCCCGATCCTGTCGGTTTCGAACCTCTCGACCTCCTTCCGCGTGGAAGGCCAATGGAAATCCGTCGTCCGCAACATCTCCTTCGACATCAAGCCGAAGGAGACGCTGGCGGTCGTCGGTGAATCCGGCTCCGGCAAGAGCGTGACCGCGCTCTCGATCATGCGCCTCACCCCGCCCCAGTCGAGCAAGATCGAAGGCTCGATCAAGCTCAACGGGAAGGAGCTGTTGACGCTGCCGGATTCCGACATGCGCCACATCCGCGGCAACGAGATCGCGATGATCTTCCAGGAGCCGATGACCTCGCTGAACCCGGTGCTGACCATCGGCTTCCAGATCGCCGAGGCGCTGATCCTGCATCGCGGCCTGTCGCGCTCGGAGGCCGAGGCCGAGACGGTCCGCCTGCTCGAGAAGGTCCGCATTCCCGCGGCGAAGTCGCGCTTCCACGAATATCCGCACCGCTTCTCGGGCGGCATGCGCCAGCGCGTGATGATCGCGATGGCGCTGGCCTGCAAGCCGAAGCTCCTGATCGCCGACGAGCCGACCACCGCGCTCGACGTCACCATCCAGGCGCAGATCCTCGAGCTCATCAAGCAGTTGCAGGACGAAGAGGGCATGTCCGTCCTCTTCATCACCCATGACATGGGCGTCGTCGCCGAGATCGCCGACCGCACCGTCGTGATGTACAACGGCGACGAGATCGAGACGGGCAACACCGACGACATCTTCCGCAATCCGCAGAAGCCCTACACCAAGGCGCTGCTCTCGGCCGTGCCGAAGCTGGGCTCGATGGAGGGCCGCCGGCGGCCGATGCGCTTTCCGGTCGTCGACCGCGCGACCGGTCTCTCGGACGTGCCGACCGAGGTGCCCGATACCGTCCAGGCGGCCGAGCGCCCCGTGCTCGAGGTCGCCGGCCTCACCACCCGCTTCGAAATCCGCGGCGGCCTGCTCTCCTCGGTCAAGGGCCGGGTTCACGCGGTCGAGAACGTCTCCTTCAGCCTGAAGGCCGGCGAGACCCTGGCGCTGGTCGGCGAATCCGGCTGCGGCAAGTCGACCACCGGCCGCTCGGTGATGCGTCTGATCGAGCCGCTCGCCGGCTCGGTGCTGCTCGACGGCGTCGACGTCCTCAAGCTCAACCAGCATGACCTGCGCGAGCAGCGCAAGCGCATGCAGATGATCTTCCAGGACCCGTTCGCCTCGCTCAATCCGCGCATGAATGTCGGCACGGCCGTCGCCGAACCGCTGCTGATCAACAACCTCGCCACCCGCTCGGAAGCGCGCGACAAGGTCGCCGACCTGCTCAAGCGCGTCGGGCTGCTGCCTGAGATGGCCAACCGCTTCCCGCACGAATTCTCGGGCGGCCAGCGCCAACGCATCTGCATCGCGCGTGCGCTCGCGGTGGAGCCGCGCCTGATCGTGGCGGACGAGGCGGTCTCGGCGCTCGACGTCTCGGTGAAGGCGCAGGTCGTCAACCTGATGCTCGATCTGCAGGCCCGCATGGGTCTGGGTTATCTCTTCATCTCGCACGACATGGCGGTGGTGGAGCGCGTCAGCCACCGCGTCGCGGTGATGTATCTCGGCGAGATCGTCGAGATCGGCCCGCGCGAGGCGATCTTCCAGAACCCGCAGCATCCCTACACCAAGCGCCTGCTGGCGGCGGTGCCGATTGCCGACCCGGCCCGGCGCCTGGAAAAGCGCCCTGTCTCGAACGACGAGATCAAGAGCCCGGTGCGAGCGCCCGATTATGTCGTGCCCGTGCGCCAGTACCGCGAGGTCTCGCCCGGCCATGCCGTGATGATCTGGGGCGAGGAATGGGAAAAGAAGGAGCCCGCCGCCGTCGCGGCCTAAGTCCTTCGAAACTCGAAACGATCAGCCCGCGGCGCCAGCCGCGGGCTTTTTACTGGGCGGCGGGAATGTCCCAGTCGGGTGGGACGCGGAAGCTCGTTGGGCGCCGTCCCTGGGCCGGGTGGCGCCATGCGCCGACCTTGGCCTCGGGACCGTAAGCGGGCGCTCATGCGATCCTCCTGCCTGGGCCGGAGGCCCAGCCTTCTAGATCGACACCGAAGAATGCCCGGAGGCTCGCATGCCCCGGGAACTCAGCAGTGCCCGGCGCTCCCTGACGGAATAACGGGCGTGGTTGATCGCGAGGGCCATCGTGGAATCATTGCCAGAGCGGCCAGCGGAGGCAACGGCCTCGGCGATCAGGTGATGAAGTGAGCGATCAAGCGCCTCCAGTGCCTCGGCATCAGCGCTCTGCGCCTGGTCGGCGATCTGGATCAACTGCCCGATCCGCCCCTGTTCCTGATGCATGCGCCTCGACTTCACACTCCCCATGATAATCGTCGCAAGCGAAGCCAGGAGGCTGAACAGGGCCGCCGCAAGGTAGAAATAGCCCTGAAACTCATCGAAAAAGCTCTGTTCGCCGTTGTTGAGGTAATTGGCGACGCCGGGATGGATCGGCAGGATGGGGTTCTTCGCGTCGGGGTCTGGCGCTTCGATTTGGCTCGCCAGGGGGGTCAGCGCAGTCAGCTTTGACTTGGAGGTGAAGAGGGTCCGGCCTATGGCCCCGGCGACAAGATCGAGCATCGTGTCAGGCGCGACGAGCCGGTATGTCACGGCGAGCGTCGTGACCGTGTCGTCGGGCGTCGCCGGGCGAGACTTGAAGGCACCTTCCGGCACATCATACGACTCGAACGCCGGAAAGCGCCGATTGAAGGCATCCGCATCAGAGAACGCCAGGATCGTCGGTGTCCCCGCGGCCCCCTTGGCCATCGCCGTAACGGCGCCCACCACCTCCCCCGGCCCGATGGGCCCCACGGCAAGGATGGCGGCAACGTGCCGTAGGTGAACCGCCGCGACCAGCTCGTCGGGCGAGAGGAACAGGCGCTTCACCTCTTGAGGCGCGACATTGTAGTAGCTCAGGATCACGTCGAGCAGCACGGAGTTGGTGTCCTGCAGACGCCCTTGCGGAATTGCGATCGTCTTGCCGGCGAGTTTGCCGATGCTGTCGATGGCCGATTTCGGCGGGAGCACGAAAGCGACGACGTCTCGGCGCAGGATCGCGATCGTCTGGCCATTGGTCGGAGGCGAGACGTCACTGCGGATCAGCGCGAGGTCGACATCGCCGTTTTCGATCGCTTTTGAACTGGCAGCCAGATCGTTGACCTGAACGGGTTGGAGCCTGATGCGGGGGTGATCCTTGGCCGTCTCGGTGATGAGAGCGCCGATAAAGCGCTGAGCGTCGGTGCCGAAGGCCCCCGTTGTCACCCGCAAGGTCGCGTGCGGGGACCAGTAATGGATTGCCGCCGCGAGGGCGGCGACGATGAGGAGAGCCCCTGTCCATAGGACAAATCGCATCGACCTGTTCCCCCGTCTTCGGCTGGCTCAGCCGCTCTGTCCGGCGAGTAAGGCGCTCCCCTATTCTTGGACAGATCGGTGGGCTTTGCCCAGCTTGGTCGCGATCCCCGTCGTCGTCGTAGCCGCCTCCGGCGCCTGACCGCCCAAGGTGAATGTAGCCTCGATCAGCAACTCGGTAATCACCTTCGTTGAACGATGATCTCGACAAGGTGCCGCCGGGAGCCGATCAAGGCGCCGTCAGGAGGCCCGGCCGGGTTCGGATAGGTTGCCCGGCGCCTTGGGGAGATCGTTCCGAGCAAACGCGCGCCACGCAGGGTCGACCGCCGACGTGACGGGTTTCGCCGTTTGGGCTGGGATAGAGGCCGCCGGCCCCGGCTCCCTCCCTCAATCCGGAATCCGCTCCCAGTCCTTGAGCCATGGTGCTGCCGACGCATCGCTCGGCGCGCGCCAGTCGCCGCGCGGCGAGAGCGAGCCGCCGGACGAGACCTTCGGGCCGTTCGGCACGGCCGAACGCTTGAACTGGCTGGTCTCGAAGAAGCGGCGGATGAAGACACCGAGCCAGCGCTTGATCACCGGCAAATCGTAGGCGACGCGCTTGCCCGCTTCCATGTTCGGCGGCCAGTCGCCTGCTCCGGCATCGCGCCAGGCATGCTCGGACAGGAAAGCGATCTTGCTCGGGCGGAAGCCGTAGCGCGTCGTGTAGAACAGGTTGAAGTCCTGCAGCGCGTAGGGGCCGACGAAATCCTCGGTCTTCTGGGCGGGCTTGTCGCCATCGCCCGGCACCAGCTCCGGCGAGATCTCGGTGGCGAGGATATCGAGCATCACATCCGACGCCTCCGCTCCGAAGCGGCCGGACTGCGCCACCCAGCGGATCAGATGCTGGATCAACGTCTTCGGCACCGAGCCGTTGACGTTGTAATGCGACATGTGATCGCCGACGCCATAGGTGCACCAGCCGAGCGCGAGCTCCGAGAGGTCGCCGGTGCCCATCACCAGGCCATTGTGCCGGTTGGCGAGGCGGAACAGCACGGAGGTGCGCGCGCCGGCCTGCACGTTCTCGAAGGTGATGTCGTAGACCGGCTCGCCCTGCGCGAAGGGATGGCCGATATCGACCAGCATCTGCCGGCAGGCCGGCGTCATGTCGATCTCCTCGGCGCTGACGCCAAGCGCCCGCATCAGCCGCCAGGCATTGTCCTTGGTGTCCTTGCTGGTGGCGAAGGCCGGCAAGGTATAGGCGAGGATGTTCTCGCGGGGCAGGCCCAGCGCATCGAAGGTGTGGGCCGCAACGATCAGCGCCTGCGTCGAATCGAGACCGCCGGAAACGCCGATGACGACCTTGTCGAGCCGCGTGCTCTCCAGCCGCTTGCGCAGGCCGTGCGACTGGATGTTGTAGGCCTCGAAGCACAGTTCGTTCAGCCTGGCATCGTCGCTCGGCACGAAGGGGAAGCGCTCGACGGTGCGGGCGAGGCCGAGATCGTTCTCGCGGTCTGGTTCCAACGTGAAGTCGATGCGGCGGAAGCCGAGCCGGTCGCGGTTCACATCGGCGCTGTCGCCGAAGGTGTTCTGGCGGATGCGGTCCATGGCCAGCCGTTCGAGATCGATATCGGCGAGGGTGAGCTGCGGCTCGGCGGCGAAGCGCTCGGCTTCGGCCAGCAGCGCACCATTTTCGTAGATCATCGCCTGCCCGTCCCAGGCGAGGTCGGTGGTCGATTCGCCGGTGCCGGCAGCGGAATAGGCGTAAGCCGCGATGCAGCGGCCGGAATGGGCCTTGCAGAGCGCATGGCGCCAGTCCGACTTGCCGATGGTGACGTTGGATGCCGAGAGATTCAGCAGGACGGTCGCGCCCGCGAGCGCCGCAAAGGACGAGGGCGGGATCGGCGTCCAGACGTCCTCGCAGATCTCCATATGGACGACGAAATCCGGGATATCGGCCGCAGCCAGCAGGATATCGGTGCCGAACGGCACGTCCTGGCCGCAAAGATCGATATAGAGCGCGCTCGCCCGCTCGCCCGAGGCAAACTGCCGGCGCTCGTAGAATTCGCGATAGTTCGGCAGATAGGTCTTGGGCACAGCGGCGAGGATGCGCCCGCGATGAACAGCGACGGCGCAGTTGAACAGCCGCCCCTCGACCCGCAGCGGCGCCCCGACGACGACGACGCCACGCAGCGCGCGGCTCTCCTCGACGAGGCGACCCAAGGCGTCGCGCACGGCATCCAGCAATGCATTCTGCTGCAGCAGATCGTCGATCGCATAGGCGCTGATGCCGAGTTCGGGAAACAGGGTCAGCGACGCCCCGCTCTCATCCGCCCGCCGCAGCATCGCGATCGTCTCGGCCACGTTGAAGGCCGGATCAGCCACCTTGAGGCGCGGCGCGGCGCAAGCGATCCGGACGAGACCGTGCGAATGGATGTTGCGGAAACTCATGGAGACTCCGTTAGGCTCGGACGCCGACAACACGGCCACTGCTTATCGCGCAGACGATAATCCCAGAGCAATGCTGCTCCTGCATCCCGGCCCGGCTGACGGATCAAGAAACCCAAGGCAGGTCAATCCAGCCGCTAGCCGCTATTCCGCCAGTGTTGAGGCGATAGGCATCCGCCTGCCCAGATATCTCGACGGAAGCTTCGTCGCCGAGCAATACACATCCCGGCCACCTTCCAGGCAAGGACCGCTCAGCGCGAGGCTGCGGCAGGATCGCGATAGCGCGTCGCCTCGAAAGCAGGCACCTGTGCCGCGAAACGATCGAGCCAGCCCGTCAGCATAGGAAACTCCGTCCGCCAGGCGCCTTCAAAGCGCAGGTCGAGATAACCAAGCGCCGAGGCAAGGGCGAAATCACCGATCTGGAGCCCGTGATCAGGTCGGGAAACAATCTGAGCGGCGCGCGCCAGGCCGCGTGACATCTTGCCCTGCTGATGCGCTACCCAGCGCGGTTCGCGCTTTGCTTCTTCGCGCCAGCGCCGTTCGTAGACAACGAGGACGATCGCCTCCATCACGCCGTCGGCCAAAGCCTCGTAGGCTCGAGCGACGAAGCCGGCCTCCCCCTGCGGTGTCAGTGGGCTGCCGGCGCGGACGTCAAGATAGGCGGCGATCACGGCGGAATCGAAGAGTGCCTCACCCTGTGGCGTGACCAGCGTGGGAATTTTGGCGAGTGGATTGGCAGCAAGGAAGGCAGCGTCGGGCGCGCCCGTATCGACGAAACGCTCCTCGACCTGCCCATCCAATCCTAGATGGCGCGTCAGCATGCGCACCTTGCGGGCGAAGGGCGAAATCGGCGCGCAGTAGAGGATCATCCGCCGCGTCCTTTCATAGCACGCACCAGCCGCCCGCGAGCCACCGCCCCGGCCCCGGCCGCGAGGCGACCGAGCGTGTGCACGGGCCGCTGGGCGAAGGCTCCTGCCGCCGGGCGCAGGATGGCGCCGAGCTTGCCCTCGAAGGCATAGGTGCCGACCGCCTGCAACCAAACGTCGGCCACCGCCTTGCGGCGGTCGGCCGGTGCAAGGGCCGCGAAGACATCGCGATGCTTCGCGAGCAGCAGCTCGGCCGAACGCTCCACAACCTCCCCTAGTCGCGCGCGGCGATTATAGACGCGCGCCAGCGGTTCGCGAACCGCGACGATCGTGCCCTTGCGCGTATAGCGGATCAGCCAGTCCCAGTCCTCGAAACGGGGCAAGGTCTCATCAAGCGGGCCGATGGTGTCGAAAACCGCACGGCGCGTGAGCTGTGTCGTGCCGGGGCTCAGGTCGCAATCCATCGCCAGCCGCCGCGCCCAATCGGGGCTGTCCTCCAGTGGCTGCATTCGCGTGACCGCATGGTCGAGCAGATGCATCTCGACGCCGGTGCAGGAGACGGCGGCCTCGGCGGGCGCGGCTTCGAGCGCCGCAACCTGGATTTCGAGCTTGCGCGGGAACCATTCGTCGTCGGAGTCGAGAAAGGCGATCAAAGCTCCGCGCGCGTTGGCCACGCCGACATTGCGCGCGGCAGAGGCGCCGCCATTGCGCTCGCGGCGCAGCAGCCGCACACGCGGATCGTCGATAGCGGCGACGGTCGCGACGGAATCGTCACTCGAAGCGTCGTCGACGACGATCACCTCGATGTCGCGGAAGCTCTGCGTCAGGGCACTCTCCACCGCCCGCCGGATGGTGGCGGCGCGGTTGAACATCGGGATCACGACGCTGACATGCGGTGTCGATGCCGTCATGTCTCCTCCTTCCGCGGGATGGGATCGAGACCGAATGTCTGGTCGAGGACCGCTTGCCTGTTGAATCGGGCAGGCAGCAAGGGCGACGCGAGCGCGTGCAGCCAACCCGACAGAGGCTGCGCCGCAGCGTAGGCGAGATGGCCTGCCGCCCGGCGCTGCGTGGCCTCGACCGGCTCGGCCCAGCGCCATTTCAGAAGATAGGATTGCACGGCATAGCGCAGAGCCGGTGTGTCGGGCGCGCGAAGCCCGACGAGCGCAGCATGATAATAGGCGGCGCTGAGCGCCTGCGGCCCCAGCCTCCGCACATGTTGGGGAAGATCAGATCGGCCCAGGAGGCGCTTGATCGTTTCAATTTTCTGGAGCGCCAGCCGCGGACCTTGGCCGCGGCGGGTCGCGCCACCGGCGTGCAACCGCCAGGTAGCAAGCACGTGTGGGAGTCGCCTGACCTTGGCGCCACGCGAGCCGAAACGCAGCCAGAAGTCGTAATCGGAGATCAGTGAGGCGCGAGCGTCGCGGACAGGCTCGCCGGCGAGAACACTGACCCGAAAGAAGGCGCCCGGGCCGGGAATGCAGAAATGCTGGCCGAGCAGCACATCGTAGTCGTATTCGCGCGTCGCGATGCGCGCGAGTTGCCGCCCGTCCGCCTCGATCTTGAGCCAGTCGGGATACACAGCATCGAGGGTGGGATCGTCGTGGAAGGCGGCCCGCACCGCATCGAGGAGGCCAGGCAGGATCGGGTCGTCGGCGTTCACGATCCCGACGATGTCGCAGGCCGCATGTGCGATCCCGGCATTGACGGCCTGTGCCTCGCCTGCATTGGCCTGTGCGACGAGCTCGATCGGCAGATCGGCAGCGACGAGGCGCGCCCGCGTGTCATCGGTCGAACCGTCGTCGACCACGACGTAACGGTCGCCGGGACGCAGTTGCTCTGTGACGGAGCGCGCCGTCTCGACAATGTAGTCGGCGCCGTTGAAGACCGGCGTGACGACGGCGAGCCGAGGACCCGACGTCATGACACCTGCTCCTGCGCGGCAAGGCGGCGATAGAGCGCTTCATAGGCGCGCGTCATCGTGTCGAGCCCGTAATGCGTGCGGGCTTCGGCAAAGGACGCTGCCCAGCGCGGATCTCCGGCCCGCGCGAAGGACAAGGCAGAAGCCAGCGATCGCGGGTCGGCGGGCGGTGCCAGCGCCTCGGGCGGACAAGGCAGCCGCCCGACATCACCGATGCGGGTCGCGGCGATCGGCTTGCCCATCGCCAGCGCCTCGAGCAACGCCATGGGCATGGCCTCGCCATAGCGCGAGCCGAGCAGAACGGCGTCGGCGGCGTCGAGGAGGCCGGGCATGTCGGCGACTGCCCCGAGTGTCAGGACAGCGGCCTCAAGTCCGCGCGCGGCGATCATGGCGCCCAGCCCCACATCTGAACCGTCCATGCCGCGCCCCGCCAGCAGCAGCCGTGCCTGCGGCGCCTTGCTCCGGAATAGAGCGAAGGCGTCGAGGCAATTGGGCAAGTCCTTCTGTGGATCGTTACGGGCACTCAACAGTACGGCAAAGGCGTCGTCGGAAAGGCCCAAACCGGCGCGGCGCGCCACGCGCCGCGCCGCGTCAGGGCGGAAAAGAGCGAGATCGACACCGTTCTCGATGACGAGGCCGCGTTTCGCCGCATAGCCGCGCGCCTCGTGGAAGGCTCGCGCGGACGACGCGCAATAGACGATCGCATCGGGCGCCGCGCGTGAGCGCGTGGCGAGCGCGCGATCGACCAGATGCAGCAGAGGATTGGCGAGAAGCCGTGGAAAGGTGGTGTTGTGGATCGACCAGACGAGCGGCGCGCGTGCGCCGACGGCAAGGCTGAGGAACGCGCCGTAATAGAGCCAGCCCTGCACGACGTCGGGCTTGAGCCGTTCGATCAGGGCGCGCAGACGCCGACGTGACGCCGGCAGATGGGTCAAGGCCCCGAAGCGGTGCCCCAGGTCGAAGCCGAGATCCTCGACATGTAGGCTGGCCCGGTCGAAGAAGACCTCGTCCTGCATGAGCGCAACATGGTGGGTTACGCCGTCAGAAGGATGCGTCGCGAGCTCGAACAGCAGCCGTTCAGCACCGCCCTGGCGCAGATGGGGCGCAACATGCAGGATTTTCAGCCCGGCCATGCCGCGCCCTCTCGCCTCACGGTTTGCGCCACACCGTGCGATTTATGTAGTCGATATAGCTCAAAACGATAGCAACGACCTTGCGCGACACGGGGCCGGCGACATAGTCGGCGACCGGCCGCGGCGTGAGTCCGGCCACGTCGGCGTGCATGACGAAGCGCACGGAATCGAGAACCGACTCGCGCGTGAGGCCGCACATCACGAGCGTGCCCTCATCCATGCCCTCGGGACGCTCATGCGCCTGGCGGATGGTCACGGCCGGGAAACCCAAAAGCGAGCTTTCCTCGGTGATCGTGCCGCTGTCGGAAACGACACAGGCGGCTGTCATCTGCAGCTTGATGTAGTCGTGGAAGCCGAAGGGCGGCAGAAACCGGATGCGAGGATCGAGATCGGTCTCGCCCAGCGCCTCCAGCCGCTTGCGCGTCCGCGGGTGGGTCGAAACGATCACCGGCCAATCATAGGTTTCGGCGAGGCCCTTGAGCGAATCGAGCAGGTCGGCGAGATTCCGCTCGCTGTCGACATTTTCCTCGCGGTGGCTGGAGACGACGAAGAAGCGACGCTCGGTCAGACCGAGGCGATCGAGGACGTCGGAGGCCTCGTAGCGGGGGCGGAAATGCTCGAGCACCTCATGCATGTGCGAGCCAACATTGAACGTGAGCTCGGGCGGCAGCCCCTCGGCAACCAGATAGCGCCGCGCATGCTCCGTGAGCGTCATGTTGACGTCGGAGAGGTGGTCGATGACCTTGCGGTTGAGCTCCTCGGGAACGCGCTGATCGAAGCAGCGATTGCCGGCCTCCATGTGGAAGACGGGAATCTTGCGCCGCTTCGCCGCGATCACCGCCAAGCCCGAATTGGTGTCGCCATAGATCATCAAGGCGTCGGGCTTCTCCTGCTCCATCACCGCGTCGGAGCGCTTGAGCACCTCAGCGATGGTGTCGATCGCCGAGCCGCCCGCCGCCTCTAGGAAATGATCGGGCTTGCGGATGTCGAGATCCTCGAAGAACACCTGATTGAGGCCATAGTCGTAATTCTGGCCGGTGTGGACGAGGACGTGCTGCGTCTGCTCGTCGAGCAGGGCGATGACGCGGCACATCTTGATCAGCTCGGGGCGGGTGCCCACGATCGACATTACCTTGCGCATGTCTAGCCTTGCAGCTCAGCCTGGATGTAATCGAGGCCGAGGAGCAACTTCTTCACCCCCTCGACGTCGAGAATCTCGGTGTTGTCGGAGGTATAGTCCTCCGCCATCGAGATCGCGCTTTCGCCTTCGACGAAATATTTGGCGTAGTTGAGATCGCGATCGTCCTGCGGCACGCGGTAATAGCCGCCATGATCGATGGAGCGCGCCATCTCCTCGCGCGAGACGAGCGACTCATAGCGCTTCTCGCCGTGGCGGGTGCCGATCACCTTGACTGGAACGCGCTTGTCGAAGATCTGCATCACCGCCTCGGCGAGATGGCCGATGGTCGAGGCGGGCGCCTTCTTGATGAAGATGTCGCCCTGCTCGGCGTTGCGATAAGCATAGATGACCAAATCGACCGATTCCTCGAGCGACATCAGGAAGCGGGTCATGTTCGGATCGGTGATGGTGATCGGCTGGCCCGCCTTCACCTGCGAGACGAAGAGCGGGATCACCGAGCCGCGCGAAGCCATGACGTTGCCATAGCGGGTGGCGCACAGCGTGGTATCGCTCTTGGAGAGCAGGCGGGCCCGAGCGACCGTGATCTTCTCCATCATCGCCTTGCTGATGCCCATGGCGTTGATCGGATAGACCGCCTTGTCGGTGGAGAGCACGACGACACGCCGAGCGCCGGCGTCGATGGCGGCTTCGAGCACGTTGCCCGCACCGAGGACGTTCGTGCGCACCGCCTCCATCGGATAGAACTCACAGGAGGGCACCTGCTTCAGCGCCGCAGCGTGAAAGACGAAATCGACGCCGCGCATCGGGGCGCGCAAGCTGCCGGGCTCGCGCACGTCGCCGATATAGAACTTGACGCGATCGTTCTTCAGCTCGAGGCGCATATCCTCCTGCTTCTTCTCGTCACGGCTGAAGACACGAATCTCGCCGATGCCCTCGCGCAGAAAGCGGCGCAGAACAACGTTACCGAAGGATCCGGTTCCGCCCGTGATGAGCAGGGTCTTGCCCTTGATATCCATGGGATAGGTCACTTTCTCCTAGCGTGCGCTCAGCGTGCGGCGTGCATGCGTGCGATCAGCTCCGGCCAGGCCGGGGCCACGTATCCCGTTGCCGCCTGGAAGCGCGAGCCGTCCATCGAACGGTCGATCGCGACCGCATCGTCGGGGATGATGTCGATCGTCTTCCCGTATTCCTGCGCCACCAGCTTCAGCAGCTCGAATTTATCGATCTTGCCAGCGGCGACATGCCAGAGGCCGCGCAGCTCCGGGCGCGGAATGACGACATCCCGAATGACGCGCGCGAGTTCGACCGTCGGCAGGCCGGTATAGATCGCCTTGCGATACCCCTTCACCGCGGGACCGGGCTGACTCAGGAACCAGTCAACCAGCGAATGGGCAGAATTGAGCTCATGCCCGATGATCGACGTGCGCAGCGTGATCGCGTTGGGATAGTCGACCTCGCCGAGAAACTTGCTCTTGCCATAGAGATCTTCGGCGTTCGAAAGGTCCGTTTCCTTGTAGTCACCCTTGCGGCCGTCGAAAACGCAATCCGTCGAGATATGCACGAAACGCGCCCCGGCCGCCGCACAGAGTTCAGCGAGACGGTGCGGCAGCAGCGAATTCAACGAGATGGAGACAAGCGGGTCCTTGGCGGCAGAAAGTTGCTTGACCACGCCGATGCAGTTGACCACCACGTCGGGCCGCGTCTCGCCAATCATCCGGACAAGGCCGTCCTGATCGGCCGCATTGACCCCTCCTAGCAGGCGGGCCGTCGCACTCTGCGGGAGCCCGACCGGCGCACCGCCACGGATCGTGCCGACGACGTCGAAGCCCGGCGACGCGGCAAAGAACCGGTAGGCGGCGTTGCCGAGCATGCCCGCCGCGCCGAGAATGAGGATTTTGGTCAAGGGCATCTCCGCTCAAACGGTGAAACGGCGTCTTTCCGTCGCAATCGCGTCCGCCGAGGCGAGCAGGATTTACTCAACCGATCCGGGATTGTCGAGCCGCCCGACCCGCACCACGACAGAACGCGTTTGCGGGACGCGGATACGAGGTGCTAAAGGGGCGCCGCGGCCGACCACCCGGTGCGGCTGGAGTCCAAGGATTAAAGCGTTGACGAGTTGGGGCGACCATCTGCGCCAAACGACAGAACTGACCCTGCGCCTAACAATGCGTGACTTCGAAGCGCGCTATCGTGGCAGTGTATTGGGCGTCGGCTGGGCTTTCCTGACGCCACTGCTGACGGCGCTGATCTTCACCTTCGTCTTCTCCGCCGTGTTTCGGGCTCGCTGGGGAACCGGGCAAGACGGGACCGATGCCAACTTCACCTTGATTCTGCTCGTCGGCGTTCTGCTGCACTCGATGCTCGCGGAGACGTTGAACCGGGCTGCGGGATTGATCCTCGCCCATAGCAGCTACGTCAAGAAGGTCGTCTTCCCGCTCGGCATCCTGCCCATCGTCGTCGTATTGGGGGCCCTGATCACCGCAGCCTTCGGCCTGCTGATCGTCGTGCTGGGCCATTTCCTGCATAGCGGTCACGTCGAGGCGACCGCGCCGCTCTTTATTCTGATCGTCATCCCCTATCTGCTGCTGCTGCTCGCGACGGCCTATGTGCTTTCAGCCCTGGGCGTCTATCTCCGCGATATCGGACAGATCGTGGCTTTCATCGTCACGGCCTCGATGTTCCTGACGCCGATCTTCTATCCGATCTCCTCGGTTCCTCCTGGTTTCCGGGCCGTGATGCAGCTCAATCCCCTGACCATCGTGGTCGAGGAGTCCCGCAATGTGCTACTGTTCGGCAGAGCTCCGGACTGGCAGGCCCTGGCATTTCTGTGGCTGGGAGCGCTGGTGAGCCTGCCCGCCGCGTTCTGGGTCTTCAATCGCCTGCGCGCGGGTTTCGCCGATGTCCTCTGAGATCGCGATCGAGGCCACACGGCTCGAAAAAGCCTATCACATCTATCAGAGCCCATCCGACCGGCTCGCCCAGGCCGTGATGCCGCGTCTGCGGCGGGCGATGGCGCCAGCCCTGCGCGCGTTCGGCGTGAAATGGCCGGAGAAGAACTACTACACCAATCACTGGGCTCTCAAATCCATCACCTTCGAGGTTCCGCGCGGCGACAGCATGGCGATCATCGGCCGCAACGGCTCCGGGAAATCCACGCTGCTGCAGCTCGTATGCGGGACCCTGGCCCCCACTGCGGGCGAGGCGCGCGTCAAGGGGCGCGTCGCTGCGCTGCTGGAACTGGGATCGGGTTTCAACCCGGAATTCACTGGCCGCGAGAACGTCTATCTCAATGCCTCAATCCTTGGCATGAGCCGCGAGGAAACGCAGGCCCGCTTCGACGACATCCTCGCCTTCGCCGATATCGGCGACTTCATCGAAAGACCGGTGAAGACCTATTCGACTGGCATGGCGATGCGCCTGGCCTTCGCGGTGATTGCCCATGTCGACGCCGACGTGCTGATCATCGACGAGGCGCTCGCGGTCGGCGACGCCTATTTCCAGCAGAAATGCTTGCGCTGGCTCCGGCAGTTCCGCGAACGCGGAACAGTCTTGTTCTGCGGCCATGACACCGGCGCGGTGATGAGCCTGTGCGACAGCGCGATCTGGATCGACAAGGGCGATCTGGTGATGCAGGGCTCCGCGAAGGATGTCTGCGAAGCTTATTCAGCGGCCATCATGAGCCAGGCGCAAGGATTGTCGGATCGGCCGGCCCCGCGGCCTCGCGTCAAGGCGAATGCGGGCCCGGCCGATGCGCCGGCGACGGCGGGCGAGGAGACTCCGCCCGCAGCGAAGCCGAAACGCGCTTCGCTCCCCGAGCCGCCCAGGCCGGACCGTCCGGCCATCTTCGACACCATGGCAGATAGCGCCGATTTCGGGAGCGGCAAGGCGCGCATCCAGCGCGTGAGCCTCACCCATGCCGACGGCTCACCGCTGCATTGGATAGAGGGTGGGGAGGACGTGCAGCTTGTCATAGACATCGCCGTCCTCGAGGATTTCGAGGCGCCGATCGTGGGCTTCCACGTCAAGGACCGTCTCGGCCAGCCGATCCTCGGCGACAACACCTTCCTCAAGACTCTCGCCAACCCGCTCACAGCTCGTGCCGGCCAGACACTCGAAACAACCTTCGCGTTCCGATTGCCCGCGCTCGCGTCCGGACGCTATTCGGTGACCGCCGCCTGCGCTTCCGGAACGTTGGAGAACCACGTGCAGCATCAATGGATGCACGACGCGTTGATGTTCGACGTCCATTCGCCGTTCCGGAACGGTGTTCTGCTCGCGATCGATATGGACCGCGTCGAGATCGCTCCTGTCGAGCCGCACCAGCCGAAGGAAACGACCGATGCTTGACGCCGATGAATGTCTAGCCGGGGCCACCACGGGTCGACACGGGCCGCCACCAAGGTCGTCGGTTCATTAATTAGCCAGTGCCGCTCCTGGATTCAGGATCTCGGCAATGGGTTGTATGGAACTGACAATATTTTGTAATCCACGAGTGGCGTCGAAAGTTTGGTCTTTCTCCGCCGGGTTGATGATGCGAGCGCTCGATTTTCCGCAGGGTTGGGTGCGCAGCGATGGGTAGTCCAGTGACGCAATCTTCTTTCACCAGCAGCCTTTTGCGCCGTCTTCCAATTTTGCGCGAGGAAGCGCGCAAGCGCGACGATTTGCGCGAGGCAGCTCGCAAGGCCGCCGAAGAGCGCGACGCCTGGCGCGAGACCGCGCGCAAGTCTGCAGAGGAGCGTAACGCCCTGGTCGAGCAGTTGGCCGCGAAGGCGACGCTGGAGGACCAAGTCAACCATTTGCTCCAGCGGATCGGCGCCTATCACGATTCCACATATCTGAAGCTGGACAATGTCTCCGCCCAGATCCTCGGCGTGAGTGCGCGTCAGGAGGAAGCTGTCGCTCGCCTCGGGCGCCGGCTGCGCGGCGACGGCGCCAGCCTTGGCGGCGATGGGCGCGCCGCGGAGCTCTACCTCGACCTGCTGGAAGCGTCGCTGACCGGCCTGCTGATCGAGGATGCTTCGCAGGCACCCTGGACGGAGCGGAAGTTCGACCCGTCGCTGCGCGCCATCGGCCGCGACTGGCCCGAGCAGGCGATCACGATGATCGGAACCGCGCGCATGCGCAATCTGCGGATGCTGGCGACACGGGCGTTGGAAGAAGGCGTTCCCGGCGATTTCATCGAGACCGGCGTATGGCGGGGTGGCGCCTGCATCTACGCTAAGGGAATCTTCGAGGCTTATGGCGCAAAGGATCGCAAGGTCTTCGTCGCCGATAGTTTCCGCGGCCTGCCCGAACCCGACTCAGCTCACAATCCGGCCGATACTGGCGACACCCACCACACCTATGGGCAGCTCGCTATTTCCCGTGAGGCCGTCTCCGGCAATTTCCGCCGCTACGGGTTGCTCGACGAGCAAGTCGTCTTTCTTGAAGGCTGGTTCAAGGACACGCTTCCCGCCGCGCCGATAGACCGGCTGGCGGTGCTGCGCCTCGACGGCGACATGTATGAGAGCACGATGGATGCGCTCAACGCGCTCTATCACAAAGTATCGCCGGGAGGCTTCGTCATCGTGGACGATTATGTGCTCGAGCCCTGTGCCAAGGCGATCCATGATTTTCGTGGTCAGCATGGCATCGAAGCGCCAATGGAGCCCGTGGACGGCGCTGCGGTCTGGTGGCGTGTTCCCCTATGAAGCATGACGCGGTTTCACAGCGCGAGGCGAGCATTCGACGCTGACCGTGCCTTTTAGCATCGGATTGAAAAGTGGAAGCCGCTTTTCGATCCGATGCCGAGTCCTCTTTGGGCACCAAGCGTTTGGCACCAGCGCCCTCGCCATTTCCCTTAGGCAGGCGACAGCATGACGCCTCTCAGGAAATCGTCGCGAAAAAGGCTCCCCCTTTGTGGTTTGCGCCATCAAGATTCGGATGGCGCCACATGGATGAGAAGATCGCGTGAAGCTCTGGCGTCTCGCCAATAAAATAGGCGGCGAAATCGGGCCTCAACTTATCACCGGCAAGCAGCCAGCAGGCCAGTAGATACTGTTCATTGAAATACCATTCCAACCACGCAGCCGGGTAGTCGTCCGGCAGGAATACGTCATGTATTCCAAATACGGTTCCGCTCTTGAGACGGGGGAGTATTTCGTTAAAAAATACGGTTACATCGCTATTCTGAAAAGACCGGTGACTACCGTCGAAAAATATCATATCGCTTGACGTAGCTTTCTCGAAAAATTCGATAGGAACATCCTCAAGCGGCGCTCGAATTACTTCATCGCAAATTGCGTCGATTTCGGTACGCGGCTCCGGATCAATTGATATCAGTTGCGTGTCAAGGCGATGATCGCGGATCGCGCGCCTGGCAAATTTGGTGGAAAAGCCCGAACCAATCTCGATCAGGCGCCGCGGCTTGTGGAGCGCTATCATTCCATAGAGCGCCATCGCGTCCAGGGCAGGGAAAGCCGGATTAACCCAATTCGGTTCAGTTGCATCCGCAACAGGATTGCTCGGGATCGTCAGCATCGGCTCCAGCAAAGGGAGCATCGTGCGCATTTGCGAAGCAAATTGATGCGAGCAAGCCTTTAGCCGAGCCAGCATGAGCGGCTCAGGTGGCTGACCATAGCCATGGCGCACTTTTGGAGTAACCGGAAAGTCCAGTTCAATGAGCTGACGGCGGTTCTTGAGATATAGCCAATGCGCGTTGCGGTCGCTTTCTTCGGCCGAGACCCCGGGACCAGAGCCGATTGCATCCTGCTTTGAATGCAACCCGTAGTGTGCAGTTGCGCTCGTCCGCCCTTCCGCATCCGACTGCGCAAGCAACGCGTTTAGCTCCGCAGCCAACCTGTCCGCTTCCTGCCTCGCTGCTATTCTCCCTGTCTCGGCCTGCAGGGCAAAATCATGCAGGCGACGAAAGGGCGGAAAGAGGCGGGCAGTGTCGCGAGCGATCCGACGCAATACCATCACAATTACTCGCATCCTGTTATCGAAGGCCGAAGCAACTGTCGTACGCAGGAGAAATTCAAGCTTCGACGCTCGGAGAGCTCAGAGTTCCACAAAGCTGGATCAAAAGGCAAGGCGATTGCCGCTCTGATGAAGTGCAGCCTGGCTCAGGGCTTCGACGGCATTGAGCCTGGAGCTTCTTCAACAAGCTCAAGAAGGTCAGGGCTATCGCAGTCGGGTACGGCGCGTTTCTCGCGTACCCGTGAGCTTCGCAAAACTCGCCGCTTTGGTCACTTAACCCGGATAGCAAACTATCGCCGCCGCCTCAACATCAGCGCCGCCCATCGTCAGACGCCTCGGTCCCCGATGCTTGGGCCTGCTTCCGCCTCGCCATCTTTGTAACCAAGAAACCGGCGCACCACACGCTCCATCTGCGGCAGGGTGAAATCAGCGAGAAATGCCCGTCTCGCGGCCAACGCCGTCGCCTCATACAGCGCGCGATCCTCGACCAGATGGGCGAGGCCGTTATAGACCGCCGACGGCAGAAGGTCACGGCAGAGATAGGCTGCGCGCCGTTCCTTCAAATAGGCGTAAGGCGCCGAGTAAGACGGGCCGTGAAACAGGATCGGCCGCCCCGCCGCCAGATAGGTGGGAACCTTCGACGGAAAGCTGAGACGCGAGACCTCCGCCATCCTTTCCGCGAAAGGATAGGGGCAATAGGCGATGTCGCAATGCCGGGCGATCGTTCGGATCACGTCAGGTTGATCCATCCAGCCCATGAACCTGAGATGCTCATCAGGAACGTCGTTTGGCGGTCGCTCGTGGCCGAACGTCATTAAAACGACCTTCCGTTCACCGACCCGCCACTTTGCGATCTTGAGGGCTGCGACCAGTTGTGCCCACTCCTCGCTGGCATAGAACTGGCCGACCATGCCGATGACGACGCTGTCGTCGCTGACAAGCTTCGGCGGCGGCGCTTGGGCGAGCGCCGGGTCGATCGAGGCGATGACCGCTGTCGAGGGGACGCCATAGGTCTCCTCATAGTGCCGCGCCATCGGGTCCGATGCCGCGGCACAGCTCGCCGCCTGCCGCAAGGTGCGATCGAACATCGCGAGATCGAGCTGGCGATTGACCGGGTCGACCCCGTGGGCGTCGAGCCACCAGCGCAGCGGGTCCCAGACGTGAACGCGCAACGGCACGCCGAGCCCCCGCGCCACAGGCGCGGCGATACGCACCATCGTCTGCCCCTGGAGAATCGCCCACAGATCGGTCGCACCTACCACCCGGCCGTAGTCGATCGCTTGGCGGATGAGGCGGCGGGGCAAGGCTATGCGCCTCATCGCCTCGATCGCCGCCGCACCCGCTCTCCCCACCCTGATGCCGCGCAGCACCCGGCTCTGCAATTCGGTGGGCTTGCGGACAGTCTTCATCTCGATGCCCGCTAGATCGTCGTAGCGCTTCGGCTGAAGATGCGGATTCATGACGCAGAAGATCGCAAGCTCATCTTTCGGCAGGAAGCGGCACATCTGCGCCGTCACGATCCCCGCAGTTAGATTGCTGCATGGTGGGATGTCGGTCAGGAGAAGGATACGCTTCTTCGGAGCCTCCCGCGTCATCCCTGCACAACCTTTCGATAGAGCGCCGACATCTTGCGCGTGAAATCGACGTCGCTGTAATGCGCTTCGGCCCAGCGTCTGCCCGCAGCGCCCCGCCGCTCGCGCTCGTCGGGCGACCCGACGAGGCGTTCAATCGCTGCAGCTAGCGAGGCCGCATCCCGCATCGGGGTGGCGATCGCAACATCCGGCGCTCCCGCAACCTCGGGCAGCGAAGTGCCCTCAAAGACAATGATCGGCTTGGCGAAGGCGAGTGCCTCGATCGCCATCATGCCGAAGGCTTCGGCCGTCGAGGGCATCAGGAAAATATCCGTCGCAGCGAAGGTATCCATTATGGTCGCATTGTCATTGACCCAGCCGAGATCGATGATCTGATGACGCCCGATAAACTCGTTGAGGTGCCCTTTGCCGTGGGTCGTCAGAATGGTCAGAGGGACGCCCGTGTCGGGTAGCTGCCGCAACGCCTCGACGACATATTCGAACCCCTTGAACGGGCTGTCGGCAAAAGCACGCACGCCGAGCACCAGCCTGCCGGGCAGGACTCCCAGACGGGACCGCGCCGGTTCTGGATCGACGGGTCGGAAGCGTGTGAGATCGATGCCGAACGGAATAACCTCGATGTTTTTGCCCGCGGCGATAGGGGACCGTGCAGCCATGTCGCGCATGTAGCGTGAGGCGACGACGATCTGCGCGCGGCTTTTGGCGACGATGCGCTTCTTCCAGGCAAACTGCTCGGCCGTGCGATCCTTGCGCATAGCGAAGGGCAGGTCGAGCGACGGGCACCGCCCGCAACCATCCAGCCACCGCTCGCATTCCAGGGAGTAGATGCAATGGCCGGTCATCGGCCAGGGATCGTGCCAGGTCCATACGCTCGGCTTGCCGCGCGTTAGCCAAGGCAGGGCGTCCAGGCTGAAATAGCCGTCATGGACGATGTGGAAATGGACCAGATCGGCCTCGCGATAGGCTTTCGACAACGCCAGCGTATAAGCCTGCCATTGCAGCCGCGAATGGATCGACAGTCTGGATTCGATCCGGTTGATGGCCCTGTTGGCCAGGCGCGCGCCGGGCACGTCGAAGAAGAGCCGGGAGTCCGGGCTGTCGCTCAGCTTGCTCCACACAAGATGCGTCGAATCGATGCCTTCCGCGGCGAGCAGATGGCGAATGTCGAAATTATTGAAACGACTGCCGACGACATCGCTTGCGTTGACCTGGAGGACTTTCAGCGGGGTTCACTCCCCTCGTGACGGGACGGCATGCCGAGCGCTTGACGATAGAAGTCTCGGATGGCCGGTGTCATGACAGTCTGATCGAGGCGGGACCGTATGATATCGAGATTGCGTATCGCCGCTTCGTCGACCAGGGCGTCGTCCGTTAGCGCGCGTTCGAACTGCGTACAAATCTCATCGAAATCGTCGGGAGAAACGGCGAAACCGGTCTCCCCCTGCACGAACCATTCCTCACAACAAGACGTATTGGTCTGAATTGGAAAGGCACCCATCAGCATCGCCTCGAGCACCGAGGTCGAGATTCCGTCGGATATGCTAACGGCCAGATATGCTCGAGCACGTCCGAAGCATTCCAAAATCTCGTCATGCGTGGCGATATCGATGACGCGGATATTGAGGATACCGGCGGCCTTCAATTCGAGTGCACGGACGCGAGGACGGGAACCGACCGAAAACATGACGATCTCATAGTCTTTCAAGCGGTCGGCGAAACGCTCGAGCACGGCAAGAGAGACCATGGCGCGGCCGGCAAAGTGGTCGTAGCCCTTGACCATGATGAGCTTGCGCTGCGATGGGGGGACTTGGCTGCGCAGGCGCTGGGCGGCGTCGACATCGATGCCACCGGAATTGGCCAGAACCGGCAATTCCGGGCCCTGATAGCCGAAGCTGCGCCCAAGCGCGAGATCGCGCCGACATTCGCACGAATAGAGGTCGACCGCCTCGCATACCCGCCGAATCTGGCGCGCATGCGCTTCGTCCCGACCGAAGTAATAGATGTCACTGCCCCAGTTCGTCGCCAGCCAACGCGGGAAGCCACGGGACGGATCTGCCGCGAGCATGAGATCGCGCGCTGCCAGCACAAGGTAGGCGTTGTGCTGGAATTCCAGCGAGTGGATGAGGTCCGGCTGCACCTCGGCGATCACTTTGGCCAGCATCTGCGGACCGTGAAGCGCCATAATGGTTTCCTCGCTTTCGTCGGGGCGACCGAGCCGCACCCGTGCCTGCGGATCGTCGCCATCGAACGGAACCGGGCGAACGCGAAGAGGGTCTCCAGCGCGCGGCCGCGGCTCCGGCGCGGGCGTCGAGGCCGCATGGCGGGCGAGTTTCTCGCGCAGCAGGCGGATCGCGTCCAACGGATCCTGGAGAACATGCCGAAGAAAGCGTGCCACCCGCCGGCTGATCGAAACCGACGGTGCGGCGACAGGGGATGCCGGCGTCGGTCGATGTAGAGTCAGGCCGCGGATGTAAGCGTGTGGGGGAGCGGGGTCGACCGGATACAAGTGCAAGTCGAAGTCCGCGTCCAGAAGAGCTTCGATCCAACGTGCCGCATGCACGGAATGATGCATCGCCACGAATAGGATGCGGGGGCGTCTTCCGCCCGACAAAGGCTTCATTCTATGCGACCTCGCCAAGCGCGGCCGAAAAGGCCGCACGGGCGCGATCGACACCAAATTCCTTCGCCGCGACCCGCGCGTTGGCGACGAGATTGGCCCGCAGGGTCGCATCTTCGCTCAACCGAGTCAGGGCCTGTGCGAGTGTCTCGACATCCGGTTGATCGATCACCAGCCCCGCCTCGCGCTCCGTGAAAAACGACGATACGAACGACCCTCGCGGCGCGTGAACCACGACAGGCCGTCCCGAGGCGAGATATTCCGCGACTTTGGCGGGTGCCGATGAACGTACGACCTCAGGGATCGGAGATTCGAAAGCAAGCGGCAAAAACAAAATGTCGGCCTCGCGCTGCCGCACGAGCGCCTGCTCCTGCGGCAAGTGGTCAAAACGGCGAACGAAGGGGCCAACAAGACCGTTGTACCGAAGCTGCACTTCGCTCTGCGCCGTGTGGACATGAAGATGAAAGCGCCCCTCGGCCCGCTCCAGCGCACCGATCAGATTCCGGAACGCGCTCGCCTGCGCGCTATAAACTGAACCGGTGTACAGCACCGTCCAGGGAGATTGCGCACTCGGCAGGGGGACTTCCTGCGCCGCGCTGTCCGGACCGATCTCCCCATGCTCGATCCGCGCCAGATCCACCGGATTGCGGACGATGGCAATGGAGGCTTTAGGAACGCGGGCGCGCACATCCTGGGCCAGCACCTCATTCGGAACGATCACCTTCGCCGCAGCCACGGCCCACCGCCTTTCCCAGAACCGGGCCAGACTGCGGTAGGGACCCTCCTCCCATTGATAGACCGGATCATCGAACAGATAGGCTACAAAGGGGAGATGCAAACGCCTTGCAGCGATGGCAGCAGCCGGCAGATCGAAGGGGTTGCCGCTGCATCCAACGATCATCTGCACCGGGTGCCTCTTGACGGCAGCCACGATTTCGCCCGCGCGTGCCCAAACGTCCCGCACCAGCCCGGCGAAATTATTGAACCGCTGGATATGTTCATTTCCGAGAGTCCGCATGATCTGGAATCTCGGCGGCGACAAGGCGACGTAAACCCCAAATCCAGCTTCGCCTGCGTCGCGCGCATGAAGCTGATCGGATAGAAAAAGATGGCGTGACTCGCCGCGCTCTTGTGCCAGAAGCGCGCCCAGCACCCGCGCCTGACCGCTGGCGGAGGGCGGCACCGCAGTTGTGACAATCGCTAAGCGCTTCATTATACTGCGTACTACATCCTGAAAGGCCAAGACGCCTCAACCCAACCGGCGCAGCGAGCGCATAGCACCCGCCCGACAGCACGGTCAACGGCAGGAACCTCGCATGCCGAAGTCGACAATCAGTCAGACCTCGCGTGGCAGAACTCGTCAGGCTTTGATCACGTTAGCAGCCAAGACGCCGTGCCGCTCGCAAGCATTACGCGTGTCTATAACCAGACGAGCTTCCGTGACGAGTCTTTTGTAATCGACGGCGTCGTGGTCTGTCGCGATGAGAACGGCATCGAAATCGCCTATCGTACCGGGGGCGAGGTCAATGGATCGGCGCCCGGCTAGGCCCCCGTGCTCCCTGGTCTGCGGAATGATCGGAACATGCGGATCGTGATAGGACGTCTGGGCGCCGCGTTGCTCGATCAGCTCGATCAGGCGCAATGACGGGCTTTCGCGCATGTCATCGACGTTCTTCTTGTAGGAGGCGCCGAAGACGAGAATCCGCGCTCCGTTCAGTCCGCGCGCGAAACGCTGATCCAGCCCCTGCGCGAGCCGTTCGACCACAAGGTGCGGCATGGCCGTGTTGATTTCGCCCGCCAGTTCGATGAAGCGGGCCGTGATCCCGTATTCTCGGGCCTTCCATGAAAGATAGAATGGATCGATCGGGATGCAGTGCCCGCCCAACCCAGGGCCGGGATAGAACGGCATGAAGCCGAATGGTTTGGTTTTGGCGGCCTCAATAACCTCCCAAATATCGATGCCCATCGCCGCGTAGATCAATTTCAGCTCATTGACGAGCGCGATATTGACCGAGCGAAAGATGTTCTCCGTCAGCTTCACGGCTTCTGCAACGGAGGTCGACGAGACCGGCACGGTCTGAACGACGAATTCGCCATACAACGCCTGCGCTATCGCGAGCGCCTCGGGACCATCGCCGCCGACGACCTTGGGTATCGAGGCGGTTCCAAAGCGCAGGTTGCCCGGATCTTCCCGCTCGGGCGAGAAGGCCAGGTAGAAATCCTTCTGGCTTTTTAACCCGGTTCGTTCGAGAATCGGCTTGAGGATTTCCTCGGTCGTCCCCGGATACGTCGTGGACTCCAGCGCGATGAACTGCCCCTTTCGCAAACGTCCCGCGATGGCTTCCGCGGTCTGGACGACGAAGCTGAGATCCGGCTCGCGGTGGCGCGTGAGCGGTGTCGGCACGCAGATAATAAGGCCATCCGGCTCATCCAGCCGCGAAAAATCGTCCGTGGCGAGAAAGCGCCCTGCCCTCGCGGCCATGGCGAGATCGTCGGCTTGAATATGCTTGATCCCGGTTCTGCCCGCGTTGAGCTCGGACACCCTTGCAGGGTTGATATCGAAACCGAGTACGTCGAATCCGGCACGGAGAGCAGCCAAGGCGAGCGGGACGCCGACATACCCCAGGCCGATGACACCAACTCGAAAGCTACGGTCGCGCACGCGCTGCAGCAGCCTCTTCGCCGCCTCATCCGGCAGAATTTCATTCATAGCGATCATTCTCAGACGGACACAGCAGGAGTTTCGATGCTGGGCACCCGTTGCTGCTCCTCGCGAAATGGATGCATGCGAACGCCTAGCAACCCACTTTCGGCCACATCCTCGCGGCCATGACAAGTATGCTGGGTCCGTAACTTGCTTCCGGCGCGGCGACTCGCGATTGGCTTTCGAGCAAAGATGAACCGTAGGCAAGCCGTCCGGATGTGCGGCCCCACGCGCTGAGACACCGTTCCGACCTATGCCATACAAGATTGAGGGCAACGGCCAAATTGGTCATGCGCACGGTATCGGCTGAAAATGACGGATCGCTGCTGGCGAAAGTTCGCCAAGCCTGCCAAGCAGGCGGTACGAGCGAAATCAATAGGATTGCGCAGACGTAGGCACAGCGCCTTCCTTCGTTTGGGGTTCCACGGTAAAAAATGTTCGATCGAGGAGCGCAGTCTCCGAACTAGGAATGCCGGCCCCGAACGTCCGGTGGTCGAACAGTTGGGGGCCAGTTGGGCCGATCGAGTATGGTACGAATGCAACAATCTTGGAGCCGCTTCTCGGCGACTATACTTGTAACTATTGCCGTTGCGGTCGCAGCCACATGGCTTTTCACCTTGATGGCGGATCCGTATGATACGGGTCGCTTCGCGACCTTCGGTAAGCGACCGCTGTCGTCGATATCAACGCGGATGGCAATCGCCAGCCTCGGCCGAAATGATCGGTTCGATGCAGCGATCATCGGTAACTCCCATGTTGCTCCTCTATCGCCCCATCGGCTCTCCACCAAGACCAGGCTGGAGTTCGTATCTCTGACTCTTCCAGGAGCGTCGGTTCAACCCGAGTTGCAACTGCTGAAGTGGTTCCTCACCCATCGAAAAGCGCCGCCAAGGCTGATCGTCGTCGGCATCGACGATGTTTGGTGCCGACAATCGCCAAAATATGTGGAGGAGCCTGCGCTTCCCACTTGGCTCATCAGCGACAGTTCATTGTCGTATGCGGCAAAGCTGTTTCGCTACGACAGTGTGGAGCAGGCGGTACAGCGCTTCACCAACTCCGAGAGATCCGTCGCGCGGCCGCCTGATCCTCGCGGTTTTTGGGATCTCGAACTGGACTATAAATGGGACGAAGAGAAGATTCGCTCCGAGCTTTCCAAGCCTTGGATTCACTCGACCAACTTGTCCGGAACTTATCCCGCCTTGGGATTACTTCAGCAAACTCTATCGCTGGCACCACCCGATGTGGCCGTCGCGCTGATTATGCTCCCCGTTTGGGCCGAAACGCTGCCACAAGGAGGCGCCGAGCTGATCTCCGAGGGACTGTGCAAGCGCGCCTTCAAGAACTTCGCCGAGTCTCTTCACCGCGGAATATTCATTGACCGCAGAAAGGCGGATGCCCTCACGAAAACCCCCAAGAACTTTTTCGATAGAACCCATTATCGAGCGCCGATTGCCGAGCAGGTCGAAGCAGAGCTAATCCAGGAATTGCAGCGTCTCTTGTGAGCTTGCTCACTAGAAGGGCGTTCTAGCGCGCGACCGTAGGCCCGGCCATCGGGCTTTCCGAAGCTATGATCGCAATAGTTGTAGATCGTAGCGCGCGAGGACGCCGCGCCGCGCGCCGTGCTCAGCCATGCGCCGTAAGCCAGCTCTTCATTTGACGGGCAGTTGCTCGGAAGCCTCGGTGCTGGAGCGGCCCGCAAGCATGATCCCGCCAATACGGAGATCACGTTCTGCGTAATTCGCGAACACTGCATCAAGAACGCTCGGCTATGGGGCGTCTTCGCGTACGGCATCCCACAGAACCTCGACCTGCGCAGCCGGCATCGATCGGAAGATTCGTAGCCAATCTGATGCACGTAGCCGATTTCCGCGTGCATCCGCATCGCTTTCCCGCCAGTCGGTGTCGACTGCAAGAAAGGCATGCGGATTATGTCGGTAATCGAGATGGTCTTCAAGATGGATGGCATGCAAGGCAACCCCACCCGGGCGTAGCGCGGCCTGCGTGTTGGCGACGATGGCTCTGACATCGGCGAGCGGCAGATGCTCCAACACCGTGGCGGAGTGAATGAGATCGAAGGTGCCGGCGAATTCCGTCTCCCGGCCAAAATCAGCCGGGGCCAGGTAGTCGATCCCCTGCTCTGTGATGCGTTCCGCAACGGTCGCCCCCGACGCCGCCGGCGCCAAAGCGGCCAGCAACACATCGCGGTCGGCAGACGTAAACGCGCGGCGCGCGAAATGCAGGTGCAAGAGGGAGAAATAGTCGACAGCCACGACTCACGCGCCCCCCCGGCGAGCCAGAAGACCAGCGCCTCCGAGCGCAAGTGCCCACGGCCGAATTCAAGGCAGGAACGGCCTTCAACGGAGCCACATGTGTCTCTAATCGAGGCGGCGAGCCCAGGGCCAATTCGGTCGATGCGCTTTTCGCCTCGGGCCCGGTGCCAAGCCCAGAGAGTGTGCGTCCAGTGTTGAGCATGGCCTTCGCCGCCGATGGCCCGCCGCAACGACCTGCGCAGCGGCGTAGGCAAGTGGCCTACCAAGTGAGCCAGAGTTTGCACTGGCACGAGCGAAAGCCTCCAAATAAGACTAAACGGCGCCCAAATCCGTTCGGCGGGGCGCGCGACAACCGTTCAATATCCGAGGCAAATGTCCAGAAGTAGTTGTAGCGTAGTATGCGTTTCTCAGTGAGGAACTTTGCGATTGCGCGGTTTCGAGCGATAGGCGGGATTAAAAAAGGGCGACCAGGTGTGTTTCGGCACGCAAGTTTTGGACGCCGTAAGTCGGCAAATGGAGTACCCACTGAGTTGGACAATATGCCTGCCAGCAATTGGTAGGAGCGCCGTGCTTTCGCAAGCAGACTGCACTCCGCGCTCAGCTATTTTGGGATCAACGCCCGGCTCACGACAAAAACGCGGCGTGATGCTGTCTAGCCGCGGAGTCGCGCATCAAAACGGATCGGCATGAAAACGACGCGGTCGCAATTGCAAGCAAGACCCCGTAATTCTCCACCGCATCTGGGTCGACGGACCTACCTTCGAACGGGAGAATGCGACGACCCTAATCTGTCCTAAGCAATCGCCTCGGAGAACGCCCGCGAGCACGCAAATCGATAGCGCCTCAATCGCCGCCAACGAGCTGTGCGTTTTCACCGACTGACACCGCACTCCGACCTATGCCAGATTGCTCCCGACTGCCGACAAAACGGGCAGGTAGCGAAGCCCCTGGACACGCCATGCCTGACGTCGCCTCCACCGCCCGCCGCCTGATCGGCACCTTCGACTACGTCGTCATCGGTGCGGGCTCGGCCGGCTGCGTGGTGGCGAACCGGCTCGCGGCCGATCCGGAGGCCAAGGTTCTGGTGCTGGAAGCCGGCGGCATGGACGACTGGATCTGGCTCCACATTCCGGTCGGCTATCTCTTCGCCATCGGCAGCCCCCGCGCCGACTGGCTGTTCCAGACCGAGCCCCAGCCCGGCCTCGGCGGGCGGGCGCTGGCCTATCCGCGCGGCAAGGTCGTCGGCGGCTCCTCGGCCATCAACGCCATGGTCTATATGCGCGGCCAGGCCGCCGATTATGACGGCTGGCGCCAGCGCGGCCTGACCGGCTGGGGCTGGGACGACGTGCTGCCGTACTTCCTGAAACACGAGGATCATATCGCGCCGTCGCCCGGCGGGATGCACAAGGCCGGCGGGGAATGGCGCGTCGAGCATCCGCGCGTGCGCTGGGCGATCCTCGACGCCATCCGCGATGCGGCGGAGGCAGCGGGCATCGCCAAGATTCCGGATTTCAACACCGGCGATAATGAAGGCTCCTCCTATTTCCAGGTGAACCAGCGGCGTGGACGCCGCCTCAGCGCCTATCGCGCCTTCCTGAAGCCGCTGCTCGACCAGCGCGAGCGCACCAATCTCCGGCTGGAGACGCGCGTCCATGTCGAGCGCATCGTCTTCGAGGACGGCCGGGCGAAAGCGGTCGAGTTCACCCATGGCCTGGGCACCCCCAGCGAAGAGAAGCTGCGGGTCGAGGTGGGCGGCGAGGTCGTGCTCTCGGCCGGCGCGGTCGCCTCCCCGCTTCTGCTCGAACGCTCCGGCATCGGCGCCGGTGCGCGGCTGCAGGGCCTCGGCATCGACACGCTGGTCGACGCCCCCGGCGTCGGTGAGAATCTGCAGGACCATCTCCAGATCCGGCCGGTCTACAAAGTCCACGGCGTCAAGACGCTGAACAGCGACTACGCCAGGATCTGGCGCCGGCCGCTGATGGCGCTGCAATGGGCAGCCCTGCGTTCCGGGCCGCTGACGATGGCGCCCTCGCAGGTCGGCGCCTTCGCCAAATCGTCACCGCGCTATGAGACAGCCAATCTGCAATATCATTTCCAGCCGCTCTCGCTCGACAGCTGGGGTTCCGGCCTGCACCCGTTCGATGCCTTCACCGCCAGCGTCTGCAATCTCCGGCCGACGAGCCGGGGCAGCATCCATCTGCGGTCCGCCGGTCCGTTCGACAACCCGGTGATCTCGCCGAACTACTTCGATACCGAGGAAGACCGGCAGGTCGCGATCGACGCGCTGAAACTGACGCGCCGAATCGTGGCGCAGCAGCCGCTGGCGCGCTTCCTGCCTGAGGAATATCTGCCGGGCGACACGGCTCAGTCCGACGAAGCGCTGCTGGAGGCGGCCGCCAAGCTCGGCACCACGATCTTCCATCCGGTCGGCACGGCGAAGATGGGTGCCGACGACGATCCGGGCGCCGTGCTGGACGAGCGGCTGCGCGTGCGCGGCGTCTCGGGCCTTCGCGTCATCGACGCCTCGGTGATGCCGACCATCACCTCCGGCAATACCGCCAACCCGACCATGATGATCGCCGAGAAGGGCGTGGCGATGCTGAAAGAGGATGCGCGCGGTTAGAGCGGGCAACTGAACCGTCATTTGCGAGCGGAGCGAAGCGATCCGGGCGAGAACCTTTCACCCTGCCCTCCTGGATCGCTTCTCAGCTGGAGCTCCTCGCGATGCGAGCAGCGCGCTGCATCGAAATGCCATAAATTCGGGCCAATGAGTCTGGCAGCAATGTCCAACAAAATCCCGCCCCCGCCCGCCCCGGAGCGCGGCCCGCTGAAGCGCGGGCTGCTTGCGGCACTGCGCGCGGTCCTCACCGTCTTCATCGTCCTCGACGAGTTGCTGCGGCCGCTCTACCGGCCGCTGATCCGCAGGCTCGCGGGCCTGCGTGTCATGCGCAGGCTTGAGGAGATTGTCGCCGGGCTGCCGCGTCCACTCGTCCTTCTGGCGTTGGCGATCCCCTTCGCCATCGCCGAGCCGCTGAAGCTCGTCGGCCTGCTGCTGTTCGCGCGCGGGCAGTTCTGGGCCGGGCTCGTGGTGACGGCCTTCGCGCATCTGATGAGCTTCGTCTTCGTCGAGCGCATCTACCATGCCGGCCGCGAGAAGCTGTTGAGCTATCGCTGGTTCGCCTGGATCATGGGGCAGGTGGTGCGCGTGCGCGATCAGGTGCTTGGCTGGGTTCGCGCCTCGGCCGCCTATGGCTTCGCCATCCGCACACGCAACGCCGCCCGGCGGTGGTGGCAGGGGCTCGTCGCCTGAGAGCGCGCTAGCGCCGGCTGCGCGCCAGCAGGACGAGCGCTGTCGCCGCAAGAGCGGAGAAGGCGATCAGCAGCAACGTCGAGACCGTGACGCCGCCGCGCTGCAGCGAAACGGCGAAGACGAGCGGCGCCGCCGCCTTGATCACGAGGCCGGGCGCCGAGAGCTTGCCCATCGTGGCGCCGAAGCCGACCGGGCCGAAGAGCTGGAGCGGAACGGTGCCGCGCACGATCGAGCTCAGCCCCATGCTGATGCCGAAGGCGATGGCGAAGAGGCCCGCGACCACCGGGAGCGAGCCGCCGACCAGGAGAAGCCCAAGGCCCAAGGGCATCAGCCAGGCCGAGACCCAGGCGGTGGTGACCGGCGAGAGCGCGCGGCCGAACAGCATCTCGGCGAGGCGCCCGGCGACCTGAGACGGCCCGAGCATGGCGCCGAGGCCGACCGCGACGGCGGCACTGAGCCCGAAGCCCTGGAGCAGGGCCAGCATGTGCACGGCCATGGCCGAGACCACGAAGCCCTGCAGCGAAAAGGCCAGCGCCAGCAGCAGAAAGGCGCGGCGACGGGCATCGCCCGTCAGATAGGCCGCTTCCGGCTCCTGCGGGGCTGTCGCCGCGGCATGAGCCGCCGGCGCCAAGAGCGGCCGTTTCACCCGCCCAGGCAGAAAGACGAGATGCAGCGGCATGCAGACCAGGATCTGCGCGAGGCCATAGAGCCGGTAGACACCGCGCCAGTCGAGAATGGCGAGCAGGCTGCTGGTGAGCGGCCAAAACAGCGTCGAGGCGAAGCCGCCGATCAGAGTGAGCTGGCTGATGGCGCGGCGCGCCTGGCTGCCGCGCGCCTGCGTCAGCGCGGCGAAGGCGGCATCGTAGAAGACCGCGGTGGTGACCGCCTGCAGAGCCACCATGGCGAGGACATAGCTGACGATGCCGCGCGCCTCGGCCAGCGCCAGCAGTGCGAGACCGGCCAGCGCGGAGCCCACGGTCATCACCAGCCGCGTGCCGTAGCGATCGATCAGGCTGCCGGTGACGGGCGCGACGGCACCACCGAGAAAAAGACCGGCCGCAAGACCACCATAGGTCCATTCCGGCGCCCAGCCGAAGCTTGCGGTGATGCGCGGCGCCAGCACCGTGAAGGCGTAGTACAGCGCGCCGTAGCCGAAGACCTGGGTGATGCCGAGCGCGAGAATGAGCGACGGCCCGCCGGGCCGCCCGAATTTGGGCCAGGGCATGGCCGCCCCCTGTTCCCGGTCAGACGATCTGGTTGCGCAACGCCGTCTCGCCACGGGCGAGGCGAGCGAGATTGTCGAATAGGATGTCGACCACATTGCCTTCATAGGCACGGGTCTCTCCGGCGCTGTGCGGCGTAACGATGACCTGCGGCAGGCGCCAGAGCGGTGAGGCGGCCGGCAGCGGCTCCTCATGGACGCAGTCGAGCCCGGCGCCGGCAATCCGGCCGTTGCCGAGGGCATCGAGCAGCGCCGCCTCGTCGACGACGCGGCCGCGCGCGACATTGACCAGGAAGGCGGAGGGCTTCATCGCCGCGAGGATGCGGGCATCGACCAACCCTTCGGTCTCGGGCGTCAGCGGGCAGGTCAGCGCGACGAAATCCGCGTTTGCCACGGCTTCTTCGAGCTTTTCGGGATGGACGACCGCCTCGACATGAGGCTGAGGCTCGGAGCTGCGCCGCACGCCGATGACGCGCATGTCGAAGGCATCTGCCAGCTTCGCCAGCCTCTGGCCGATGCGGCCGAGCCCGACGACGACCAATGTCTTGCCGCCGAGCTCGTCCTCGCGGCGAGCACGCTCTCCGATCATCGGGCGCCAGTGCTGCTTCGCCTGATTGTCGCGAGCGAGATGGATCTGACGGGCGAGCGCAAGGATCAGCGACATCGCATGCTCCGCCACCGCCCGTTCATTGCTCCCCTGCGCGCTGGCAAGGCGGACGCCGGCCGCGGCGATCGCCGCCTTGTCGAACTGGTCGGTACCGGCGCTGATCGACTGGATGAAACGCAGCTTCGGCAGGCGCGGCAGCAGCTCGTTGCGCCACAGGCCGGAAACGACGAGCACATCGGCCTCCGGCGCACGCTCGCGCAATTCGTCGAGGGTGCGGACCTCGAAGCTGCCGGCCGAATGGCCGCGCGTCGCGAACTCGTCACCCAGCTGATAGGCGGCGTGGGCGAAGCCGATCGTCAGTTCGCCTTCCGGCGGCAGGAGTGCCATGCGTTGTCTCTCCCCGAATCCTTTTCGGTGGACGTTAGCTGGCGCGCCGGCTCCCGTCCCCGCATCCGCCGCATGCAAGCTTCACGCTGGAGGCGATGCCTCCCGCGCATCGGCGGCCAGCGCCGCCCGCAAGCGCGACCAGCCGGCCTCGTCGCCCGGCAGGCCGAAGCGCAGACGAACCGGCGCGTTCTGGAAACGACGGACATAGATGCCGTGGCGACCGAGGCGGGCGAAGAGCGCCGGCGCCGCGGGCGTCTCGAGCAGCCGGAACAGGCTGGTGCCGCCGACGATGCGGCCATGCGGCGCGAGCAGCGCGTCGAGACGAGAGGCATCATGCGTCCGCGCTTCACCGGCCCTGGCAAGCCAGTCGGCATCCGCCAGAGCCTGGGCGCCGACATGAAGGGCTGGACCGGCCACCGACCAGGGGCCGAGCGCCGCCTTGAGCCTTGCCATCATGTCGGCGGCGCCGATGGCGAAGCCGAGACGCAGGCCCGCGAGCCCATAAGTCTTGCCGAAGGAGCGCAGCACGATCGCGCCTTCGGGCAAATCCGGCACGACGCTGGTCTCGGGCGTGAAATCGGCGAACGCCTCATCGATGACGAGCAGGCCGCCGCGCCTGGCGCAACGCGCGGCGAGGCTCACCAGTTCGGTGCGGGAGAGCTGCCGCCCATCGGGGTTGTTGGGATTGACCACGACGATGGTCGCGGCTGTCTCTTCAGGCGGCCCCGCCTCGGCGACCGAGAAGCCCGCCTTGCGCCAGGCATGGCCGTGCTCGGCATAGGTCGGGCCGAGGATGGCGACGGGACCAGACGGCGCAAGGCGCGGCAGCAGCTCGATCAGGATCTGCGTGCCGGGCGCTGCGACGATGCCGGCATGATCGGGCACGCGATAGGCCGCACGGGCAGCGGCGATCAGCGCCGCCTCGTCATCGGCACCGGGCAGGCGCGTCCAGAGGCTTAACGGCAGCGCCGGAAGCGGATAGGGGATCGGGTTGATCCCGGTGGAGAGATCGACCCAGGGCTGCGGCGCATCCGGAAAGAGCGCGCGGGCCCTGGCGAGATCGCCGCCATGCCAGATACCGTCCTCAGCCACGACCCTGCCCGCGCCCCGCATGAACCTCTCCGCCAGCCTGCCGCTGCTCGTGCTCGCGCTTACGATCGAGGCAGCCCTCGGCTATCCCGAGCGCTTCTATGCCGCAATCGGCCATCCCGTCACCTGGATCGGGCGCGTGATCGGCATGCTCGACCGGGCCCTCAACCGCGACGCTTCGTCCTTCATCACCCGCAGGGCCATGGGCGTGCTGGCGCTGGCGCTGTTGCTCGCCGTCACCATCGCATTGTCGGCATTGGTCCAGCGCCTGTGCCTATTCTTCGGACCGCTCGGTCTCATCCCGCTCGCGCTGATCGCCTCGACGCTGATCGCGCAGCGCAGCCTCTACGAGCATGTCGCGCGCGTTGCCGAAGGGCTGGAGCGGGATGGGCTGGAGGGCGGCCGCACGGCTGTGTCGATGATCGTCGGGCGCAATCCGCAGAGTTTGCACGAGGCGGGGGTGGCCCGCGCCGCGATCGAGAGCCTGGCGGAGAATTTCTCGGACGGCATCGTCGCGCCGGCCTTCTGGCTCGGCGTTGGCGGGCTACCGGGCATCACCGCCTACAAGGCGATCAATACCGCCGATTCGATGATCGGCCACCGCACGCCGCGCCATATCGCCTTCGGCTGGGCCGCTGCGCGCCTCGACGACCTCGTCAATCTCCCGGCTTCGCGGCTGACCGCGTTGCTGCTGGTTGCCTCGGCGGCGCTCGATCGGTCGGCGGATGCCGGCGGTGCCTGGCGGGCTGTGGGGCGCGATGCCGGCAGGCACCGCTCGCCCAATGCCGGCTGGCCGGAGGCGGCCATGGCGGGGGCGCTGGGCCTGCGTCTCGCCGGGCCGCGTGTCTACGGCCAGACCCGCATCGACGATCATTGGATGGGCGATGGCCGGGCCGAGGCAACGGCGGCCGATATCAGGCGCGCGCTTGCGCTCTACCGGCGCGCTTGCGGCCTGCTTTGGGTGCTGGCGGCGCTGCTGGCTGCCGCGCTGCTCTGACGCCCGCCCGTCATTCTCGGGCGGAGCGGCGCGCAGACCCGAGAATCTCTTGCAAATAAGGCACCGAAGCCCCTTTAGGCATGAGATGCTCGGGTCAAGCCCGAGCATGACGCGTGGCATGCATCTCGGTTTTTCGGCCTCAATCCGGAACCGGCACGGCGCGACGCGCGATCGCCTGGAGATCGGCTCCCGCAGGCAGCGAGCCGAAATGGCCGGACCAGCCACCGGCCAGCCGCGAGGCGACGAAAGCATCGGCGACCGCATGGGGCGCATGGCGGATCAGCAGCGCGGCCGACAAGGCCAGCGCCATGCGCTCGACGAAGCGGCGCGCCAGATGCTCATGCTTGAGCACGTCGACGAGATCGGTCTCCAACTCTGCGAGGAAAGCATCGTAGCGCGGATCGTTGCCGCGCGCGGCGCGCAACTCGTCGAGCAGGGCTGCCACGCAATCCGGATAGCGGCGGATCGAGCGGAGCACGTCGAGGCAGACGACATTGCCCGTGCCCTCCCAAATGCCGTTGAGCGGCGCCTCGCGATAGAGCCGCGCCATCAGATGGTCCTCGATGAAGCCGTTGCCGCCATGGCATTCGAGCGCCTCGGTGACGACCGGCGTGGCGCGCTTGCAGTTCCAGTATTTCGCGATCGGCGCGCCGATGCGGCCGATGAGCTTCTCGGCCTCGCTCTCGCCTTCGCGATCGAGCGCGTGGACAAAGCGGAAGGCGAGCCAGGCGGAGGCCTCTGCTTCCAGCGCGAGATCGGCGATGACATTCGTCATGATCGGCTGGTCGATCAGCGCCTTCTGGAACGCACGGCGATGCGCGGTGTGATGCGCCGCCTGCGCCACGGCGTGACGCATCAGCCCGGCCGAGCCGACGGCGAAATCGAGCCGCGTATAGTGGTTCATCTCCAGCCCGGCGCGGATGCCGTGACCGGGCTCGCCGATGAGATGGGCGATGACGCCACGGAATTCGACCTCGGAGGAGGCGTTCGACTTGTTGCCGCACTTGTCCTTGAGCCGCTGGATCTGCAGCCGGTTGCGCGAGCCGTCCGGCAGCCAGCCCGGCACGACGAAGCAGGAGACGCCTTCCTCCGTCCGCGCCAGTGTCAGGAACACATCCGAATGCGGGACCGAGAAGAACCATTTGTGGCCGGTGAGCGCATAGGTGCCGTCGGCATTGCGCGTCGCCACGGTCTGGGTCTGGCGGAGATCCGAGCCGCCCTGCTTCTCGGTCATCGCCATGCCGACCGTGCCGCCGCGCTTCTGCGCCGCCGGCAGCGGGCGCGGATCGTAGTCTGACGAGGTGACCAGCCGGCCGAACTCCGCCCAGCGCTCGGGATCGCGCTGCAGGACCGGGATTGCCGAATAGGTCATGCCGAGCGGGCAGCAGATGCCGTTCTCGCCCTGGTTCCAGAGATAGGAAACCGCGGCACGCGCCACCTGCGCGCCGGGCCGGGGCTTCGTCCAGCACAGCGAATGGAATTCGTCGCGCATCGCGAGCCCCATCAATTCGTGCCAGGCGGGATGAAACTCGATCTGGTCGACGCGCCGGCCCCAGCGGTCATGGGTGCGCAATTCCGGCAGGCTGCGATTGGCCTGCCGCGCCAGATCCTGCACGCGCTGCGAACCGACATGGCCGCCGACGACACTCGCCTGCTCGCGGAACCAGCCCGCGCCGAAGGCATTGAGGATGCGTCCGAGCGCGGGGTCCGCCGCGAAGGCATCGTAATCCGCCAGCGCCGGCGCCTGGTTCAGCACTTCATGGGTGTCGTAGCCGTAAGGGTCGAGAGCGGTCATGCAGCTTGTCCTTCACGGCTGATGAGGGCGGCAAGGGAGAGATCTGCCAGAGCCGCCGCGATCTCGCGGCCGCGCTCCGAGGTGATGGCACGCTCCGGCGAAAGCGGGCCGATCAGCGCCTCCATGAACCCGCCGACGATCATCGCCGCGGCGGCGTCGGGGTCGACGGGGCGGAAAGCGCCCTGTTCGCCGCCTTCGAGGACGAGTGCCCGGAAGATGCCGGCGATCTCGCGGCGATAGTCGAGCCGCGTCGCGTCGACCGCCGGATCGGCGGGCTCGGCAATCATCGACCATGCCAGGCGGCGATTGGCGAAGGCGCGCCGGGCGAAAGCCTCGACCGCGGCGGTCAGGCGTTCGGCAACGGGCGCATCGCTGGCGGCGATCTCGCGCAGCACGGCGAGTTCGCGCGCCGAAACGATGGCGACGATCTCAGCCATCAGCTCAGCCTTGGACGAGAAATAGGAATAGACGCTGCCTGTGGATACGCCGCTGGCGGCAGCGACGGCTGCGATTGATGTCTCCTGGAAGCCAACCTCCGAGACGATGCCCCGCGCGGCGGAGAGGATCGCCTCGCGCTTCCCGACCTTGCGCGGTTGTCTCGGTGTGGCAACAGGCATGGCCCGCCTCGAGTTTTGAATCTGAATTCAAATTCAATCTGAGAGCAAATCCAGCACCCGTCAAGCGGCGCGAAGCGTGCGGGCTCTGGGAGGGGTCCATTGAACCTGGCCTATTGCTGGCGCGGCCGGAGCGGACCTGAAAATAACGGGATGCGCTGTCGCATCAGCGAGTTCGACCGTGAGCCTGTGCGTTGCAGCCGCTATGCCATCCGACTGAAGCAGCCGCATTCGAGCCGCGAGCGCATCCGCGGCATCGCCGCCACGGCTGCACGGCAAGCTGCTGCGGTGCCGCCTTCCGATCTCGCAAGGCGCAGCAGCGGTTCGACGAGCCGGATCGGATCGCAGCGAGCCTAGGTGGCGCGTTGCTAGCCCATCGCGGATGTGAAACCGACGCAAAGTCGACGCAGCGCGACGACGTAGGGGTTTCGCGCCAAAAAGCTGGCTTCGCCGAAATAGATCGGAATTTCAGGCAGTTCCGGCAAATCGATCACGGTGATCGTGGTTTCGCTGCCATCCATGCACCAGGCGGGAATGATCGCGTAGCCGAGACCGGCTTCGACGCAGCGTTTCACGCTTGAGCTGCCCGATGTCGAGATCGCGATCTCCATCTCGGTATCGTCCGGCTGCAGATAATCGATGGCGAGGTTGCGCAGCAGTTGGCCGGGCTCATAGGTCACGAAGGGGCGCCCCTGCACCCATTGCCTGATCTCCCCCCGCGGCGGCGTCCCCCATTCGCGCGGCAGGACGAGCGCCGGCCGGTATGTGCAGACAAGGTGCTGCGGCACGTTGGGGTCGCCGAAATAGCGCTCCGTAATGCACAGGTCGAGGCTGCCGTCCCGGATCATCTCCGGAAGAGCGGTATCGCGCTCGAAGGCGATGATCTCGACCTGCGGGAAAAGCGTGCGGAACTGCGCCAGGATCGGCGGCATCAGATAGAAGAAGATCGCCTGCGGCAGGCCGATGCGCAGCACGGGACGCTCCTTCTGGAGCGTGCGGTCGAGCCGGGTCAGCACAGTATCGAGCTCGGGCAGCAACAGCTTGTAGAGGCTGCGCCCACGCGGCGTCAGGGTCACCGTCTTGGCGCCCTGCTCGGAGACGACCAGTCGCTCCGCCAGCAACTGCTCAAGGCGCCGCACATGGTTGGCGGCCGATTGGTAGCTCATGCCGAGCTTGCGCGCCGCGGCGGAATAGGAGCCGTCGCGCGCAACGATGAAGAACGTCTGGATGAGCGTCAGATTGGCTTCGCGCATGGTCCCTTCCGCCGGCCGGCCCGTCATTCCTTCCTACAACAGCTCTCCTTCCGCCACTTGCAAACAATGAGGCAAGTCGGCCCGGATCATTTGCATCGACCCGGCAGGAGAAGCGAACGAGGTTCTGGCCATCGCGTTACGGGACGAACCGCTCCGGGCATGGCCTCTTCTTCATCCATTCATGTCGCCGTGATCGGCGCCGGGATCGTGGGCGCAGCGGCCGCCCATTTTCTGGCTGCCGCCGGTGCGCGGGTGACGCTGCTCGACGCCTCTGGGCCAGCTGCGGGCGCGACCGGCGCGTCGGATGGCGCCGTCTCGGTCGCCAGCAAACGGCCGGGTCCGATGATGGATCTGGCCCGCCACGCCCGGGCCTTCTATGTCCGCAGCGAGCGGGATGGCCTGTTTCGCGGCCTGTTCCATCGCCGCTCGACTTTCCTCGTCGCACGAACGGCGATCGAGGCCGATCTCGTCGCCCAGCATGGCGCCGACCTCGCCGCGGTGGGCGAGCGCGTCGTCGAAATCAGCCGCACGGCTTTGCTGGATCGCATTCCGGGGCTGGGTGCCAGCGTCTGCGCAGCGCTCGAAATCCCCGATGACGGGCATGCGCTGGGCTATGAGATCACCGAGCGCCTCCTGCACAAGAGCGGCGTCAGCATCCGCCGCAATGCGCCCGTGTCCGAGATCGTCATGCGGGCTGGGCGCGTCGGCGGCGTCGCGATCCGGAACGAGCTGCTCGCAGCCGATGCCGTGCTCGTCGCCGCGGGGATCGGCTCGGCTCCGCTGCTCGGCCTTGGCGAGATTCTGATCCCGCGCAAGGGGCAGATGGTCGTCACCGACCGTGCCAGCACGGCAGGACCTGCGATCGACGGCCATCTGATGGCGGCTTCGTATCTCGCCGCCAAACGCGGCATCGTCCGCGACAACGCCCATATCGGCTTGGTGATCGACCCGCTGATGACGGGCCAGTTCCTGATCGGCGGCAGCCGCGAAGACCATCGCAGCGACCACGCCACCGATGCCGTGACCATCGCGGCGATCCTGCGTGAGGCGCTCGATCTCTACCCGCCGCTCGCCGGTCGCCGCGTCCTGCGCAGCTTCGCCGGGGTTAGGACCGCCTCCCGCGACGGCCTGCCGATCGTCGGCCTGCACCCGTATCGCGAAGGCGTCGTCATTGCGACTGGCTTCGAGGGCGACGGCATCTGCCTCGGACCGTTCATGGGTGCCTGCGCTGCCCGCCTGCTGCTGGGCGAGAAGCCGGAAACCGACCTGTCCGCTCTGTCGCCGCAACGCTTCGCTCGCGTCGAGGCCCACGCATGACCAGCCATTTTCTCTGGAACGGCGCGCCGGTGGCTTTCCAGCCGGGCGAGACGATCGCCGCAGCGCTGCTCCGGGTCGGGATCACCGATCTCGGCCAGTCCAACGACGCGCCCGGCGGACGGATGTTCTGCGGGATCGGCGCCTGCCAGGGCTGCGTCGTCGCGGTCGCAGGTGCGGCGCCGGTCGAGGCCTGCCTGACGCTCGCTAGCGAAGGCCTCCGGCTCGGCGCGCTACCTGCGGTCGGAGCCGATCATGCATAAGGGCCCTGTCCTCGTCGTGGGCGGCGGTCCGGCCGGCGCCAGCGCGGCTGCCGCCATCGCGGAGGCCGGCCTGCCCGTCATGCTGGTCGAGCAGCGGGATCAGCTCGGCGGCGCCATCCATCGCCAGCCGGCTGCCGGCGAAAACCATGTCTGGCGGCCCGCTCGTCACCGCCGCAACTGGACGGAGCTGACGGCGCGACTCCGGGGCTCCGCCGAGCGGATCGAGGTTCGGACGCAAACAGTGTTCCTCGGCGTCGACGGCGAGGGTCGCTTTTTGTTCGACGATCGTCGTGCCGGCCACGTCTTTGCGCACCGCCCCCGGGGAGCGATCATCGCGGTCGGTGCCGTCGAGACGATCTGTCCGTTCCCGGGCTGGGAACTGCCCGGCGTCATGACGGCCGGCGGTGCGCAGGTCCTGCTCAAGGAAACGGGCCGCCCTCCGGAGGGCCCGATCCTGGTGGCCGGCAGCGGACCGCTGCTGCCCGCCCTCGCGGCCCAGCTCGCAAAGGCCGGCAATCCCCCGGTCGCCGTGCTGGAGCGCGGCCGGCCATGGCGCGCCGCAAGGGCTCTGGCCCGCCTCGCCGCGTCATGGGCGCCGATGGCCGAGGCGGCTGCCTATGCAGCGACGCTTGCCATCAGCCGCGTGCCCTACCGCTGCGGAGCCGTCGTGACACGGGCTGAGCCTGATGGCCCAGGCCTCAAGGTCGGCATCCGCGTTGGGGAGACGCAGGACACCCTGCGCGTGCGGCATTTGCTCATCCATGACGGCATCGCCCCGAACCGCACCGGGATTCCGTTGCCGGCCCCCGACGCGGCCGTGCCCGTCCTGCTCGCCGGGGATGGGCGGGAAGCGCTCGGCGCCGATGCCGCGCTGCTCGACGGTCGACGCGCGGCGATGAAGATGCTTGCCCGCCTCGGCCTGGCAGGCACAGACGCTTCGCAAGTGCAACGCGGCCTGCAGCGTGCACGGGGCTTTCAGGCCGCTCTCGGACAAGCGCTCCACAGCGAGCCGGTGGTGCCTGCGCCCGAGACCGTGATCTGCCGTTGCGAAGGACGCAGCTGCGCGGATCTGGCCGCCCTGGCAGACGACGCTTCGCCGCGCGAGATCCGGCTGATGGGGCGCTTCGGCCTCGGTGCCTGCCAGGGCCGCTTCTGCGGCCCGATGATCGCAGCCCTGCGAGACCGGCCATTGCCGGCCGCAACTCCCCCGCGCTGGCCCTTGCGACCGGTTTCGGTCGCGGCGCTCGCCCGCCTGACAGATGATGAAACGGAGTGATCTGACCGTGACGATGTCCCTCGCCAAGCCTGCCCGGGCTATCGCCGCCTCCATGGTCGAGGTGACCAATCCGTTCGACGGCGCCCTCGTCGGCAAGGTCCGCGGAGCGGACGAGGTCGCGGTGGCCGAGGCCCTGCGCCGGGCGCGCAAGGCCTGGTCCAGCTTCCGCTTCAGCACGCCCGCGGAACGCAAGGAACTGCTCTATCGCCTGGCCGGCCGCCTCGAGGACGAGGCGGAGGCGATGGCCCGGACGATCTGCGCGGAGGTCGGCAAGACGATCGCCGAGGCACGCAACGAAGTCCGCCGCGCCCGCAACACGCTCCGGCTGAGCGGCGACGCCGTCACCGTCCTGCATGGCGAGGTCCTGCCCACTGCCATCGTGCCGGGAGCGCCGGACAAGCAGGCCGTGATCACGCATGAGCCTGCCGGGGTCCTGGGAGCGATCACGCCGTTCAACTATCCGCTCAACCTGCTCTGTCACAAACTCGGCCCCGCCATCGCGGCCGGCAATGCCGTCGTCGCCAAACCCTCGCCGAAGGCTCCGCTCGCTGCGCAGCGCCTCGCAGAGCTGGCCGAGGAGGCGGGCTTCCCGGACGGCCTGTTCGGTATCGTCCATGGCGGCGCCGATGTCGCGGCGATGATCGCGAGCGGCGACATCGATCTGCTCAGCTTCACGGGTGGGCCGACGGCGGGATTGGCGCTGAAGAACGCCTCTGGCCTTGTCCGCTGCCTGATGGAGCTTGGCGGCAACGACCCTCTGATCGTCATGCCGGACGCCGATCTCGACCGCGCCGCCGACGTCGCGATCGCGCACCGCTTCGAAATCGCCGGCCAGAGCTGCGCCGCCGTGAAGCGGCTCTATCTGCACGACGCCATCCGCGAGACGATGATCGAGCGCATCGCGGCGCGCGTCGCGAAGGTCACCACCGGCGATCCGGCCGATGCCGAGACTGCCATGGGCACCGTCATCGACGAGCCGGCGGCAGCGGAAGTCGAACGACGTGTGAAACTCGCCGTCGCGGACGGCGCCCGGATCGTCGCGGGCGGAAACCGCCGCGGCACGCTGTTCGCGCCGACCTTGCTCGACGCCGTTCCGGCCCAGACGGAACTCGTTCGTTCCGAGACGTTTGGGCCGGTGCTCGCCGTGCGCCGCTTCGACGATCCCGACGCTGTGATCGCCGAGATCAATGGCGGCGCCTACGGGCTGCAGGCCGGGCTCTTCACCAACGACCATGCGCTCGTGAAGCGGGTCTCCCGCCGGCTCCGCGTCGGCGGCGTCATGATCAATGAAGGGCCGGATTTCCGCGCCGAGAATGTGCCGTTCGGCGGCATCAAGTCGAGCGGACTGGGCCGCGAGGGCATCCACATGACCCTGCGCGAGATGAGCGAAACCAAGGTCGTCATCGACTGATGATGCAAGGAGCCAACAAGATGATCGATCCCGAACTGCGCCGGCGCCTGACTGGCGTCTTCACCGCGCTGGTCACGCCCTTCCGCGACGGAGCGCTCGATATTCCCGCGCTCGAGAAGCTCGTCGCTGCGCAGATCGCGGCCGGTGTGTCCGGGCTCGTCCCGGTCGGCACGACAGGCGAAGCCGCGACGCTGAGCGAGGATGAGGCCGACGCTGTGATCCGCACCACGGTGAAGGCGGCTGCCGGACGCGTCTTCGTCATGGCCGGCGCCGGCTCGAACGCGACGCGGCTCGCCATCGGCAAGGCCGAGCGTGCCCAGGCGGCGGGCGCCGACGGCCTCCTGCTCGTGACCCCCTATTACAACAAGCCCTCGCAAGAGGGGCTGTTCGACCATTTCTCCGCCATCGCCGGCGCGGTTAGCCTGCCCATCATGCTCTACAGCGTGCCGGGACGCGCCGGCGTCGAGATCGCGCCGGAGACCGCAGCGCGGCTTGCGGCGGCGCATTCCAATGTCGTCGCCATCAAGGAGGCAGGGGGCAAGGCGGAACGGATCACGGAGCTGCGGCTGGCACTCGGCGAGGATTTCGTCATCCATTCCGGCGACGACGGCCTGACGCTGCCTTTCCTCGCGCTCGGCGCCGACGGCGTGACGAGCGTCGCCTCGAACCTGCTGCCCGCCGAGGTCGTCGCGCTGTGCCGGGCCTGGTACGCCGGAGACCCGCGCGAGGCGCGCCGCATCCACAACGCCTTGTTCGACCTCGTCGGCCATCTCTTCATCGAGAGCAACCCGGTGCCGGTGAAGACGGCACTCGCGCGCGCCGGCCTGATCGGCCCGGAGCTGCGGGCGCCGCTCGCAGCGCTGCGCCCGGAAAGCCGCAAGGCGCTGGAAGCAAGCCTGCAATCGTTCGAGAGCCGAGCGAACATATAAGAAAGCCGGTAGGACGACGACCTACTCTCGCATTGTCCACGCAAGTGCGTCGCCTAGGCTCTCGTCGTCCTAACCACCAGCGCAAGACCGAAAAACATCGGCAAGGGAACGGAGTGGAAAGCTCATGAAATCGATCATTCGCGCCATCTGCGCAGCCAGCCTGGGATTGCTGGCACTTCAAGCCTCGGCCCGGGCCGAAGACACCATCGACGCCATACGCTCGCGCGGCGTGCTGCGCATACCGGGGATCATCAACGAGGATCCCTACTTCAACAAGGACCCGCGGTCCGGCGAATGGCGCGGTTTCGCCATCGAGATGGCCCGCGACATCGCCACCACCCTCGGCGTCAAGCTGGAGGTCGTCGAGTCGAGCTGGCCGAATTCCATCCTCGACGTGCAGAGCGGCAAGGTCGATCTGGCGCTTGGCGTCACGGCGACGCCGCAGCGCTCCCTCTCCGTCGCGTTCTCGAACCCGACCTACTTCAACAGCTTCGTCATCGTCTCGCCCAAGGCGGAGCTCTCGAAGCTGAGCTGGGCCGAGCTCAACGACCCGAAATACACCTTCGCGGTCGACCTGGGCTCCTCGCAGGACCTGATCGCCCAGCAATACCTGCCGAAGGCCAAGATGCTGCGCTTCAAGTCCCGCGACGAGGCGATCGTGGCGGTGGTCACAGGCAAGGCAGACGGTCTCGTCAACACCATGTTGAACGGCCTCGTCATGRSCAAGAAGGCGAGCGGCATCGGYAAGGTSATGGTGCCGTCTCCGGTTCTGTCGACGCCCTCCGTGGTCGCCATGAACTGGAAGGCCGACGAGAAGTCGCGCGCCTTCATCTCGGCCTGGGCCGAATACAACCGCCGCATCGGCAACAACCAGACCTGGATCGTGAAGAGCCTCGCGCCCTTCGGCATCACGCTCGACGACATGCCCGAAGGCTTCGGCTTCGGCGGTTAAGGCAGGAGCAGCCCCCAGAGCAGGATATTCGCGAAAACCGGCTTCCGGCTTTTCGCATCCTGCTCGAGGGCTGCCTTCACAAAAGGCTGGCATGATATGTACACGTGGAGCTTCGCCCCGATCTTCCAGGCGAGTGATCTGTTCCTCTGGGGCGCGTGGATCACCATCGTCTACACCGTGGCCTCCATCGCCATCGGGCTGGTCCTCGGGCTGCTCCTCTGCTTCGCGCGGCTTTCCGGCATCGGGCCGCTGAGCTGGCTGGCGCAGGGCTTCCAGGAGCTGTTCCGCTGCACGCCGCTGCTGGTGCAGCTGCTATGGATCTACTACGCCCTGCCGCTGCTGCTCGGCTTCGATCTCGCGAATTGGGCGGCGGCGCTGATCACGCTCTCGCTCTATGCCGCGGCCTTCTACGCCGAGGTCTTCCGCGGCGGCATCGTCTCGATCGACAAGGGGCAATCCGAGGCGGGCGCCGCCATCGGCATGTCGGGCTGGCAGGTCATGCGGCGCATCGTGCTGCCGCAGGCCATCCGCCGGATGATGCCGGCCTTCATCAACCAGTCGGTGACGCAGTTCAAGAACACCTCGCTCATCTCCGTGATCTCGGTGGCGGAACTCACCTACATGGCCAGCATCGTCAACGGGCAGACCTATCGCCCGCTGGAATCCTACACCATCCTCGCGCTGCTCTACTTCGCCATCCTGTTCCCGATCACGAAGTTCGCCGACATCGTCGAGAGCCGGACGCGCGGCAGCCATTGAGCGAGAGCCATTCCATGAACTCCGTTGCCATGCCCGGCCTGCGCGAGACCGTTCTCGAAGCGCGCGGCATCACCAAGCGCTTCGGCGCGCTCACCGTCCTTCACGGGATCGATCTCTCGCTGACCAGCGGTGAGGTCGTCTCGATCATCGGGCCCTCCGGCTCCGGCAAATCGACCTTCATTCGCTGCATGAACATGCTGGAGGTGCCGGACACCGGCGAGGTCCTGTTCCGCGGCCGCCGCGTCGGCCCGACATTCCGCGGCACGGGCCAGCTTCTCGGTCTTGGCGAATTGCGGCGCCATGTCGGCATGGTGTTCCAGCACTTCAACCTGTTCCCGCACATGACCGTGCTGGAGAACGTGATCGAAGGCCCCATGACCGTGCAGCGCAAGCCGCGCGGCGAGGCCATCGACATCGCGATGGACTACATCGCCAAGGTCGGCCTCGCCGATAAGCGCGACGCGCGGCCGGACCAGCTCTCGGGCGGGCAGAAGCAGCGCGTGGCCATCGCCAGGGCCCTCGCGATGCAGCCGGACGCTCTGTTGCTCGACGAGATCACCAGCGCGCTCGATCCTGAGCTCGTAGGAGAGGTTCTGGGCGTCGTGCGCAACCTTGCCGAACAGGGCATGACCATGGTCCTCGTCACCCATGAGATCTCGTTTGCGGCCGGGGTTTCCGATCGTGTCGTCTTCATGGAAACCGGGCGCATCGCCGAGCAGGGCAGCCCGGACCGCATCCTGCACAACCCGGACAACGAGCGTCTCAAGACCTTTCTCGCGCGCTTCCATGGCTGATCCGCAGGCAAGCAACGCCCGGCCCTTCAAGGTCGTCATCGTCGGTGCAGGCCGGATCGGCACGGCGCTGGCGCTCCTCCTGCGCGGAAAGCCGGAATTCGAGTTCCTGCTCGCGGACCCGACCGAGCCCGGCCGCAGGCGAGCCAAGGACCTTGCGCTGCCGCTGACGGAAGCCGATCCGGCCAACGCAGCCCAGCTCGACCGGCTCTTGACCGGGGCCGATGCCGTGGTCGCGGCATTGCCGTCCTCGGCGACGCCCATGGTGGCCGCGGCCGCCCGCCGCAGCGGAAGCAACTATCTCGACCTTGGCGATGACGGAGCCGCGCTCGAAGCCGTCCAGCACGAGGCCAACGCCGCCGCAGGCTGCTTCATCGCGCAATGCGGCATCTCGCCGGGGCTCGTCTCGGGCCTGGTTCTCGATCTCGCCTCGCGCTGCCCGGGCCTGCCGGATATCGACGTCCGGATCGGCGCTCTGCCGCGAACGGCCGCCGGGCGCCTGGGCTACGGGCTGGTCTGGGATGTCGACGCCACCCTGCGCGAATATACGCGCGCCTCGCTTGCGCTCGTCGACGGCCGCGAGTCCGGGCTGGCGCCGCTGTCCCGCTGCAGCCCCTTGCATCTCGGATCGCGCGACTACGAGGTTTTCGTCTCAGGCGCGATCCCGGCTACGCTTCGCGAGCGCCTGGCCGGCAAGGTCGGGAATCTGATCTCGCATACCATCCGCTATCCCGGGCACGCCGAACAGATGGCGTTCCTGCTGGACGAGTTGAAATTGCGCGACCGCGTCTATCTGCTGCGCAATCTCTTCCTCAACGCGCTGCCCGAGATCACCGATGATCGTCTGCTGATCTCGATCACCGCAGCGTCTCGTGACGCGGATGGTGCGCCCCACGAACACTTCCTGCGCGAGGTCGAGCCGCTAGAGATCGGCGACGCCGCGATCGGCGCCATGCGGCGCACCGCTGCCTCCCATGTCGCCGCGGTGCTCGATCTGTTGCGCCTCGGGCAAATAGGCCGCCAAGGCCTCCTTGCGCAGGAGGACATTCCTCTGGATCTCCTGCGCGAAAACCGTTTCCTTGCCTGGTTCTTCGAGACGCCGGCACCTGTCCCCGGTCGCGTTTTGCAGGGAGTGCATCCATGAACGGCTCTGGGTCCGGACGGCTGGGCGCGGTCGTGAACGATCTGAGCATCGGGGTCCTGATGCTCGACACCCATTTTCAACGCCTGCCGGGCGATATCGGCAACGGCCGCACCTGGCCTTTCCCGGTCCAGTTCCGGGTCGTCCGCGGCGCCGATCCCGCGGCCATCGTCCATGGTCGCCCGGAAGAATTCCTCGAGCCCTTCATCGCCGCCGCCCTCGATCTCGTCGCTTGCGGGGTGCGCGGCATCGCTACCAGCTGCGGTTTTCTGGCGCTGCTGCAGCGAGAGCTGGCCGCCGCACTCCCGGTTCCCGTGGCCACGAGCAGCCTGCTGCAGGCACCGTTGATCGAGGCCATGCTGCCCGCCGGCCAGCAAGTCGGCATCCTCACCTTCGCCGCGGAGGCGTTGACGGCGCGCCATCTGGCCGCCGTCGGGGTGCGTCCCGACACTCCCATCGAGGGGCTGCCTCCGGACAGCCTGTTCCGCCAGGTCTATGGCAATCGCGGCGGCGTGTCCGACGTCGCAAAGCTCGAGGAAGAAGTCGTGACAGCCGCCCGCTCGCTGGTCCGCCGCCATCCGAATGTCGGCGCGATCCTCTGCGAATGCACGAATCTTCCGCCGCATTCGGCGGCGGTCGCTGCTGCCACCGGGCGGCCGGTCTTCGACGTCATCGGGTTCGTTGAATGGTTCGGGCATGCGATCGCGCCGCCGCGCTTCCGCTAAGGTTTGACGAGGAGCGCCGCTGGCTTTTGGTCTCGCTATTGATTGAAGTGCTCGCAAGGCGGGACTAGGCATGTCCCTAGGCGCGAGACTGCAGCGGAGATGCGGGGGTCGCGCTCGGCCTTCAGCGATGGCGTCCATCTGCGGGACTACGCAAGTTTCGTGCGGGACCGGGAGGCGGAGATGTGCCGCAGCCTCGGCATCCAGGCTCCGCGGTAGCTTGCGCCACCCCGCGCCGTGTCCCGGCCCTCCGCTGCCATGGGCCAATCGGCGCGCGAGATGGGCCGAGTGACTAAAACTCGATGCCCTGCTGCGCCTTCACGCCGGCGGCGAAGTGGTGCTTCACCAACGTCATCTCGGTGACGAGGTCGGCCGCCTCGATCAACTCCGGCTTGGCGTTGCGGCCGGTGACGACGACGTGCAGGTCTGGGCGGCGAGCGACCAGCGTCGACACGACGTCGGCGAGCGGCAGATAGTCGTAGCGCAGGGCGATGTTGAGCTCATCGAGCACCAGGAGCCGGATTTCGGGGTCGGCCATCAGCTCCCTCGCCTTCGCGAAGGCGCGCTCGGCGGCAGCGATGTCACGGGCCTTGTCCTGCGTTTCCCAGGTGAAGCCCTCGCCCATGCTGTGCCAGGCGACCTGATCGCCGAAGGTTTCCAGCGCCTTGCGCTCGCCGGTCGACCAGGCGCCCTTGATGAATTGCACCACGCCGATGCGCCAGCCATGTCCGAGCGCGCGCAAGATCAGGCCGAAGGCCGCCGTTGACTTGCCCTTGCCGGGGCCGGTGTTGACGATGAGAAGGCCCTTCTCGACGGTCTTGGAAGCGACCTCGGCGTCCTGCACCGCCTTGCGCTTCTCCATCTTGGCCTTGTGGCGGGCGGTGTCTTCGGTGTCGGTCATCATTTCACTCGCATCGGCAATCCGGCGACCATGAAGACCACGCGGCCGGCGCGCGCCGCAAGCGCCTGATGCAGCCGCCCGGCCTCGTCGCGGAAGCGGCGGGCGAGCGCATTCTCCGGGACGATGCCGAGGCCGACCTCGTTGCCGACCAGCACGAGCGGCGCGGAGACGCTTTCGCAGGCGGCGATCAGGGCCTGGCGCGCCGCGGCCGTATCGCGCTCGGCGAGGATGAGGTTGGTCAGCCAGAGCGTCAGGCAATCGACAAGGATGGGCCGGCCGGCCGGACGGACGGCGATGGCCTCGGCGAGATCGAGCGGCGCATCGACGGTCTGCCAGCCCTCCGGGCGGCGTGCGCGATGCTCGGCGATGCGCTCGCGCATCTCGTCGTCATAGGCCTGGGCGGTGGCGATGTAGCTCCAGGGGGCCGGGCAAGCCTCGATCAGCGCCTCGGCATGGCGGCTCTTGCCGGAGCGGGCGCCGCCGAGGACGAGGGTGAGGTGGGGCAATTCCATCGAAAAGTCCTATGCCGTCATGCTCGGGCTCGACCCGAGCATCTCCATCCGAAAGGGCGAGCCTCTTCCTGTACGAGATTCTCGGGTCAAGCCCGAGAATGACGTTTCTGCCACGGCGCACTGCATTGCACAGCGGCACGCCGATAGCTAATGATGGTCCATGACGGTGCCTCCGCAAGGAGGTGAAAAGGGAACGCGGTGAGATACCGCGGCTGCCCCCGCAACTGTAAGCGGGTGTTTCCCGCCATCGGCCACTGGAGCGCTCGCTCCGGGAAGGCGGTGGGGAACATCAGACCCGCGAGCCAGGAGACCTGCCGTCGACCCGCAACGATCCAACCGGCTGCCGGCGGGGCGGCCACGGAGAGCCCCATGAACACCGCTTCGGTTTCCACCACTCAACTCAGCGTCTCGGAACGCGTCAAGGCAGCCGCCGCCGCGCTCGTGATCGGCGTCGCGCTGATCTACACGACCGGCTTCGCGGCCTCGACGAACGTTCACAACGCCGGGCACGATACCCGCCACGGTCTCGCCTTCCCCTGCCACTGAGGGAAAGCATCCATGGTTACGCGTGTTCTCACGGTCAGCATTCTGGCCGGGCTTCTGGCTGGGCTGATCGTCGCCGCCCTCCAGCATGTCACCACCACCCCGCTGATCCTCAAGGCCGAGACCTATGAGGCGGCGTTGCGCCTGCAGGCGCCGACGCTCGCCGCCTTCGACGGCGAGGCGAAGATCATCCTCGCGCATGGCCCCGCTGGCGATGCGCCCGGCCACGACCATGCCGAATGGAAGCCGCAGGACGGCCTCCAGCGCACGCTCTTCACCAGCGCAGTGACGATCGCGACCGCAATCGGCTTCGCCGCGCTGCTGCTCGCGGGAATGATCGCGGCCGGCGATACGATCGACCAACGTAGCGCCCTGGTCTGGGGCGCCTGCGGCTTCCTGGCGCTCGGGCTCGCCCCCGCGATGGGGCTCGCGCCGGAATTGCCGGGCGCGGCTTCCGCAGCGCTGGAGCAGCGGCAGTTCTGGTGGCTGGTCACCGCTATCGCCACGGCGCTTGGGCTCTTCCTGTTCCTGCGCTTCGAGCAGCCCTGGCTCAAGCTGCTGGCCGTCGTCGTGATCCTGCTCCCGCATGTGATCGGCGCCCCGCATCCGGCTGCGCCGGAGAGCAAGGTGCCGGCCGAGGTTGCGGCGCATTTCGCGGCTCTGTCACTCGGCATCCAGGCTGCGCTCTGGCTCGCCACCGCCTTCATGGTCGGCGTGCTCTGGCCCTGGGCCAGCCGGCGCGCCGCGCTCGCGCGCTGAAGGCAGCGGAGCCTCCGGGCTCCGCGCGAAAGGCAAGTCATGTCCGAGGGCGACCTCACTATCCATGTCTGCACCGCCTGCAGGCGGGCGCGCGCCGATCTCCCGGAGGGTTACGACCAGCCGGGGCTGGCGCTCGCGGAGCGTCTCACCGCTCAACTCGCAGCAAAGGGCAGCACCATCCCGGTGCTGCCTGTCGAATGCCTCGCCGTCTGCAAGCGGCCCTGCACCATCGCGCTCAGCGCCGATGGCAAATGGACCTATCTGATCGGCGACCTCGACACCGACACCCATCTCGACGAGATCGTCGGCGCGGCGGAGGCCTATGCCGCCAGCGCCAACGGCATCGTTCCCTGGAAAGAGCGGCCGCAGTCCTTCCGCAAGGGCGTGGTCGCACGCGTGCCGCCTTTGCCGGCGCGCCAGCAAGGATGACATCATGAACGCTCCGCAAACCACGAACCTGGGCAAGACGCCCTGCACGATCATCACCGGCTTCCTCGGCGCCGGTAAGACGACGCTGGTGCGCCATCTCCTCGAGAATGCGCAGGGCAAGAAGCTCGCCGTGCTSGTCAACGAGTTCGGCGATCTCGGCTTCGACGGCGAGTTCCTGAAGGGCTGCGGCATCGCCGGCTGCAGCGACGAGGACGTGGTCGAGCTGCCGAATGGCTGCATCTGCTGCACCGTCGCCGATGATTTCGTGCCGGCGCTGGAGAAGCTCCTGAACCGGCCGAACCCGCCCGAGCATATCCTGATCGAGACCTCCGGCCTCGCCTTGCCGAAGCCGCTGGTGCAGGCCTTCAACTGGCCTGCAATCCGCGCCCGCGTCACCGTCGACGGCGTCATCGCCGTGGTCGACGGACCGGCCGTGGCCGATGGCCAGTTCGCCGATGATCCCGAGGCGCTCGCGGCGCAGAAGGCGGCCGATGTCTCCGTCGAGCACGACAACCCTCTGGAGGAGGTATTCGAGGACCAGATCCTCTGCGCCGACCTTATCCTGCTCAACAAGAGCGACCTCGTCGACGAGGCCGGCCGCGCACGGGTCAAGGCCGAGATCGCCGAGCACCTGCCCAAGGCGATCAAAATCGTCGAGACCGCCCATGGCAAGGTCGAGCCGGCGCTGATCGTGGGCTTGGGTGCCGCGGCCGAAAGCGATCTCGCCGCCCGCCCCTCGCATCATGGCGAGGGCGAGCATGATCACGACCATGACGATTTCGACTCGGTCGCCGTGCCGCTGCCGGCGGGGCTTTCACCGGAGGAGCTGACGGCGCGTGTCGCCAAGGCCGCCGAAGCCGAGGGCGTGCTGCGGCTGAAGGGCTTCAGCGCCGTGCCGGGCAAGCCGATGCGCCTCGTCGTGCAGGGCGTGGGCCGGCGCGTCGGGCATCATTTCGACCGCCCCTGGGGCGCGAGCGAGCCGCGCGACGGGCGCCTCACCGTGATCGGCCTCAAGGGCTTCGACCTCACGGCCGTGGAAGCGGCTCTCGCGGGGGCGTAAACCGGACCGATGCATCTTCTCCCGACCAGCGAGATCAGGCTCGACGACGGCGAGGACGCCGTCGATCTCGCCTTGCCGCCGGGAGACGTGCTCATGCTCTCCTTCACCGACAGCGACCTCTCCGCGCTGGCGGTGGCGGCCCGCGTCGACGCGGAACCGCCCTCGTCATGGTCGGGCTTGTCCCGACCATCCACGCCTTCCCCTATCGAAGGTCGTGTTAAAGACGTGGATCCTCGCCACAAGGGCGAGCATGACGGACAGAGCCTGTCGGTGCGGCTCGCTCCGCTCAGGCGGCTGAGACATCCGCTCTCGGTCGATTTGTTGATCGAGAAGACGGCGGCGCAATGCCGCTTCGTGCTGGTGCGCTGCCTCGGCGGGCTCGACTACTGGCGCTATGGCATCGAGCAGCTCGGCATCGCCTGCCGCGCGCGCGGCATTCCGCTCGCGATCCTCCCCGGCGACGAGCGCGACGATCCGAGACTGGGCGAGCAGGCGACCGTCCCGGCTGAGTTCGCGGCGGAACTGCTAGCCTATTTCCAGGCGGGCGGCGGCGCCGAGAACATGCGGCGGCTGCTGGGGCGGATCGCAGGATATATCGCGCGGGCGCCAAGAGCATCCAACCTGACGCCACTCCCGCTGCCATCGTTCTTCGCGCTCGGCAGCGACGGCAAACCCCTGCCATGGCTCGACGCGCTCGCTACGATCCCGGCCGACAAACCACTCGTCCCGATCCTGCTTTACCGATCCGGCGTCGCGGCTGGCGACACGGCCATGGCCGAGGCCCTCGCCACCGCCCTCGCCGCGCGCGACCTCGCACCCCTCCCGCTCGCGGTGACCAGCCTGAAGGACCCCGCGGTCACCGCCGAACTCGCAGCGCTGATCGCAGTGCGAAAGCCGGCGCTGATCGTCACCAGCACCGCCTTCTCCGCTCGCGAAGGCGCGGATTTCGTGCTCGACGGCGCCGATTGCCCGATCCTGCAGGCCGTGCCGGTGGGCAGCCCGCGCGAAGCCTGGGAAGCCTCGCCGCGTGGCCTCTCCGCCGCCGATCTCGCCATGCAGGTGGCGCTGCCGGAATTCGACGGGCGCATCGGGGCAATTCCGGTGGCGTTCAAGGCCGAAGCAACCGACCCGGCGACCGGGCTCAGTATCCGCCGGCTCGTGCCGGATGCAGAGGGCATCTCTGCGCTTGCCGATTTGGCGAAGGGCTGGATCGCTCTCGCCCGGAGACCGGCGGCCGAGCGAAAGCTGGCACTGGTGATGTCGGACTATCCCGCGCGCGGCGGCCGGGCCGGCTTCGCCGTCGGGCTCGATACGCCTGCCAGCGTGACGGCGATCCGGGAATTGTTGGCGGGGGTGGGATACGCTGTTGCCGCTCTCAACCCTCATCCTGAGGAGCCGCGCAGCGGCGTCTCGAAGGATGATCCAGCGCGCTCTGGAGCATCCTTCGAGACGCTAGGCTCGCGCCTTGCTCCTCAGGATGAGGGCTCGCTCTTGATGGCCGCACTGACTGCCGGGCCAACCAATCTCTCCATGCCTCTCACGGCCTATCGCGAATGGCTCGCCACCATCCCCGCTGCGGCGCGCGAGTCCCTTCTTGCCAGCCACGGTGCGCCCGAAGCCGATCCCACCTGCCGCGAGAGCGCCTTCCGCTTCCGCGCCGTACGCTATGGATGCCTCACCGTAGCCCTGCAGCCGCCGCGCGATACCACGCCCGACCGCAAGGCGCGCTATCACGACCCCGACGCGCCACCCGGCCACACCTACCTCGCCTTCTACCTCGCGCTGCGCCAATCCGAGGCCATCGACGCGCTGATCCATCTCGGCACGCACGGCACCACGGAATGGCTGCCGGGCAAGGCCGTGGCGCTCTCGGCCGGCTGCTGGCCGCGCCTTGCCGTCGGCGGGCTGCCGGTGATCTACCCCTATGTCGTCGACGACCCCGGCGAGGCGGCGCCGGCCAAGCGACGGCTCTCGGCCGTCACCCTCGGCCACCTCCCGCCGCCGCTGGCCGAGACGGAGGACGCCGGCGAAACCGCCTTGCTGCGCGATCTCGTCGAGGAGTTCTCGCAGGCGCAGGTGCTCGATCCGCGCCGCGCCGACCTCGTCGCCAGCGAAATCCGGGCGCGGGCCGAGGCGAGCGGGCTCGCGGCCTCCTGCGGCGTCGCAGCCGACATGGAGATGAGCGAGGCCCTGACCCGGCTCGACGCCCATCTCTGCGACATCGCCGAATTGCCCTTCCGCGACGGGCTGCACGTCTTCGGTCGGTCCGACGCCGACCCGGCTTCCGCCCGCAACGAGCGCGAGAACCTCCTGCGCTCCCTAGATGGCCGCTTCGTTCCGCCGGGCCCGGCCGGCTCGCCGCATCGCGGCCGTCCTGACGTGCTGCCGACCGGGCGCAACCTCTCGACGCTCGATCCCCGCGCGATCCCGACACGCGCCGCCACACGGCTGGGCCAACTGGCGGCGCAGGCTGTGGTCTCGCGCCATCTGCAGGATCATGGCGACTATCCGCGCCGGATCATCATGGACCTCTGGGCCTCACCAACGCTGCGCTCCGGCGGCGAAGACATCTCCCATGCGCTGGCATTGATGGGCGTCGAGCCGCTCTGGGACAATGCCTCGACCCGCATCACTGGTTTCAGTATTCTGCCACAGCCGAAGCTCGCCTATCCGCGTCTCGACGTGACCGTGCGCATTTCCGGCACCTTCCGCGACACCTTTCCGGGGCAGATCGCGCTGATCGACCAGGCGGCGCGGGCTGTCGCCGCGCTGGACGAGCCCGACGACTGGAACGAGCCGGCCGCTGCCCGCCGCCGCGGCGGGCATGGCGCGCGCATTTTCGGTGCGGCTCCCGGCCGCTATGGCGCCGCCATGGCGGACCGAGCGCTCGACGGCGACTGGACCGAGCGCCAGGAGCTGGGGGCCGCCTATCTCGCCGCCTCCGACCATGCCTATGGCGGCCCGGAAGGCATGGCCACGGCCGACCCCGGCTTTATCGACCGCATCAAGGCTTCCGACGCTTTCATCCATGTCAGTGACACCGCCGGGCGTGACATTCTCGAAGCCAGCAGCGCCGCCGATGTGATCGGCGGGCTCGCGGCAGCTGCGAAGGCGCTCGGCGCCGATCCTGCCCTCTACAGCCTCGACAGCTCGAACCCCGAAGCGCCGAAGGCGCGGACGCTGGCCGAGGACATCGCTCGCATCGTGCACGGCCGGCTGACGCATCCGCGCTGGATCGCTTCCCAACTCGCCCATGGCTGGCGCGGGGCGGCGGAGCTGGCCGAGGCGGTCGATACGCTCTTCGTCTTCGCGGCGAGCACGGAGGCCGTCGCGGACGGGCTGTTCGAAGCGGTCTTCCAGGCCTATTGCGCCGATCCGCAGATCTGGTCCGCTCTCGAAAGCGCCAATGCGCCGGCCGCCGCTTCGATCCGCTCGCGACTGGCCGAGGCGGCGCGACGCGGCCTCTGGACCAGCCGGCGCAACTCGGTCGGCGCCTTCCTGGCGCGGGAGGCGGCGGAATGAGCGCGCTCCCGCAAAAAGCGCCGCAGGCCGGAAAGGAAGCGCTGCGACGCGGCTGGTGCCCGAGCACCCTCAGGCCGATGGAGACCGGCGACGGCTGGCTGGTGCGCCTCCATCCGCCCGGCGCGATGCTGACACCTTCACAACTGAGGCGGATCGCGGCTCTGGCAGCCGAGCACGGCAACGGACTCGTCGAAATCTCCGCCCGCGCCAATCTGCAAATCCGGGGGGTGACGCCCGCGAGCCATCCGGCGCTGGTCGAGCGCCTGCTGGCGGAGCATCTCGTCGATGAGCATGCGGGTGATGGACCACAGCGGCTGACGCTGGTCTCGCCGCTGGCGGGCAGCGATTCGAACGGCCTGATCGACGCAGCCGCATTGGCCGGGCAGATCGAGCTGCGCGCCCGCAGGATTCCCGGCCTGCCGGCCAAGCTCAGCGTTATCGTCGATGATGGCGGCACGCAGGCTCTGGACAGCCTTTCAGCCGACATCCGAATCGTCGGCGTCGGGGCCGGGGGTGTCACCCTGTGTCTGGCGGACCATCTGTGGCGTGGGCCAATCCCCGAAGCGGATGCCGCAGCGACGGTTGACACCATCCTGCGCGGCTTCGCAGCGCTGCGCAGCGCCGCTCCCGACCGTATCCGCCGCCTGCGCGACCTGCCATCCGAGAGGTTGACCGGCCTGAGCACGCTCCCGGAAGCGCCTGCACATGCCTACCGCCCCCGGGGGCTGCGCGCCGGGCTGCTCGCTCTGGGGGAGGACCGGTTCGCGGCGGTCATCGGCCTACCCTTCGGCCGGTGCGATGCGGCCACCCTCGACAAGCTCGGCGCCGATATTGAGACCAGCGCAGGCGACATCCGGCTTTCGCCCTGGCGAGGGCTTGCCTTCCGCAATCTCCGCCGCGCCGAAGCCGACAAGCTGATGACACGGGCGAACGGCCTCGGCCTGATCACGCGGGAAGAGGATCCGCGCCTTTCCGTGCAGGCCTGCGCCGGCAGCCCCGCCTGCTCGCGCGCCAAGGCACCGGCAACGGCGGATGCGGCTATCCTCGCCGACGCGGCCGCCGATCTGCTCGCGCGAGGCGTGACGCTGCATGTCTCCGGCTGTGTCAAATCCTGCGCCCATCCGGCGGCCACCGATCTCACTCTGGTCGGGCGTGACGGGCGCTACGACGTCGTGTTCGGCGGCACGGCGCGGGACAAGCCGGTCGCGACGCTTGACCTTTCGACGCTGCTGGCGCGATTGCAGCCGGGAGAAGAGTTTCACGCGCGGCTGGCCAATGTCGCGCGTTCAACGGGATCGCAGGGTTGAGCAGGGCATACGATTACATTCAGGACGGGGCGGCGATCTATGAGCGCTCCTTCGCAATCATCCGTGCGGAAGCTGATCTCGCCCGCTTCAACGGTGTGGCCGAGCGCGTCGTCGTGCGGATGATCCATGCCTGCGGCATGACCGACCTGCCCGGTGACGTCGAGATGTCGGCGGATTTCGCGAAAGCCGCACAGGCCGCGCTCAGGAGCGGCGCGCCGATCCTCTGCGATGCCAAGATGGTCGCCAATGGCGTGACGCGCGCGCGCCTGCCGGCCGGCAACGAGGTCATTTGCACGCTCGACGCCCCTCAGGTCCCCGCGCTCGCGGCTGAGATGGGCACGACCCGTTCCGCCGCCGCGATGGAGCTGTGGAAGTCCCGGCTTGCCGGCGCCATCGTCGTGATCGGCAATGCGCCGACCTCGCTCTTTCGCTTGCTTGAAATGCTCGATGCCGGCGCGCCCAAGCCGGCGGCCGTGATCGGCATCCCCGTGGGCTTCGTCGGCGCGGCGGAATCGAAGGCAGCGCTGGCGGAGGATGGGCGCGTGCCGTGCCTCGTCGTGCATGGACGGCGCGGCGGTTCGGCCATGGCGGCAGCGGCCGTCAATGCGCTCGCGCAGGACAAGGAATAGGCGATGAGCGGGACACAACGGCCCCTGCTCTACGGCGTCGGCCTCGGGCCCGGCGCCCCGGACCTGATGACGGTCAGGGCGCGCGAGATCATCCTTTCGGCCGATCGTCTCGTGCATTTCTGCAAGCGCGGCCGGCGCGGCAATGCCCGCAGCACGGCCGACGCCATCATCGCGCCCGATCCGGCCCGCGAGATCGAACTCGCCTTCCCCGTCACGACCGAGGCCAATGTCGGCGAGCCCGACTATGACGGGCCGATCGCGACATTCTACGAGGAGGCAGCGGAACGTCTGGCGGCGGAGATGCAGGCCGGGCGGTCGCTCGCCGTGCTCTGCGATGGCGACCCGTTCTTCTACGGCTCCTTCATGCATCTGTGGCGGCGGCTCTCCCAGCGCTTTCCGACCGAGGTGGTGCCCGGCGTCACCGGCATGACCGGCGCCTGGGGCGAAGCCGGGGCGCCGATCACCTGGGGCGACGACGTCATGACCGTGCTGCCGGGCACGCTGCCGGAGGCGGAGCTGGCGCGACGGCTGGCCGATACCGACGCCGCCGTCATCATGAAGCTCGGCCGCAATCTCCCGAAGGTGCGCCGTGCCTTGGCGGCCGCCGGGCTGGCGGGCCGAGCGATCTATGTCGAGCGGGCGACGATGGCGCGGCAAGTGGTGGCGCGCCTCGCCGACAAGGCCGATGACGAGGCGCCCTATTTCGCCATGGTGCTGGTGCCCGGCGAGGGACGGCGCCTGTGACGGGCTCGCTCACCATCGTCGGCCTGGGCCCGGGCACGCCGGAGTGGATCACGCCAGCGGCGCAGGCCTCTCTCGACTCCGCAACCGACATTGTCGGCTACGGCCCTTATGTCGACCGGGTGCCCGAGCGGGCCGGATTGACCAAGCACGCCTCGGACAACCGCGTCGAGGTCGAGCGCGCCTCGCACGCCCTGCGGCTGGCGGCGGAAGGCCGGACAGTCGCGGTGGTCTCGGGCGGGGATCCTGGCGTCTTCGCCATGGCGGCGGCGGTGTTCGAGGCGCTGGAAGCCGGCCCCGCGGCGTGGCTGGCCATTCCCATCGGGGTCGAACCCGGCATCACCGCGATGCTGGCGGCCGCCGCGAAGGCCGGCGCTCCTCTCGGCGGGGATTTCTGCGCGATCTCGCTCTCGGACAATCTCAAGCCCTGGGATGTGGTGACGGCGCGGCTCGACGCTGTGCTCGCCGCCGATCTGGTGATCTGCCTCTACAATCCGATCTCGAAGGCCCGGCCCTGGCAGCTCGGCAAGGCGCTGGAACTGGCGGCCAAGCAGCGCGAGGCCGGAACGCCGGTGCTCTTCGCCCGCGCCGTCGGGCGCCCTGACGAAAACCTGCGCGTGCTGACGCTGGCGGAGGCTGTTGCTGCCGCGAGCACGGCGGACATGGCGACGCTGGTGATGATCGGCGCGTCGAGCACGCGCCTGATCGCGCGCGAGGGCGCCGCGCCTTACGTCTACACGCCGCGCTCGGTCGCGAAGATGCCCTGCGCCACCAGCCAGGGCAGGACCTGATCGATATGATCGACGGTCTCGACATCGGGCTTGGGCGGGCGCTCCACCATCACCACCGGCAGGGAGAGCCGGCGCGCCGCCACGAGCTTGCCGACCGTCGCCGGCCCGCCCGAATTCTTGCTGACCAGGATCTCGACGCCCTCGCGGCGCATCAAATCTTCCTCGTCGTCGACGTCGAAGGGGCCGCGCTGCTGGATAACGTCGACATGCGGCACCGGCAGGCGATCGCCGATCGGCTCGATGGCGCGGACGAGATAGCGATGCTGGGGAGCGTCGGCGAAGGCCGGCAGTTCCAAGCGCCCCACGGTGAGGAAGACGCGCCGCGGCGCGTCGCCCAACGCCTGCGCGGCAGCCTCGATATCCTGCACGGATTTCCAGCGGTCGCCGGCGCGCGGCTTCCAGGACTCGCGGCGGATCGCCAGAAGCGGCACGCCTTCGGCCTTGCAGGCATGCTCGGCATGGAAGGGCATGATCGCGGCGAAGGGATGGGTCGCATCGACGACGGCGACGATGCCTTCCTCGACCAGATAGCGCCTCAAGCCCTCGACGCCGCCGAAGCCGCCAGTGCGGACCGGCAGATTGGTCGGGCGGGGATCGACGGTGTGCCCCGCCAGCGAGATAATGGCGCGAATATCGGGAGCCTGATCAGCCAAGTGCTGGTCAAGCGCAGCAGCTTCAGTCGTTCCGCCAAGGATGAGGACGGTCATGTCGACAGTTTTGCGTGAATCGGATGCTCTGTCGAGCGGCGAAGCGCCGGCGCCCTGGCTCTCGCTGATCGGCCTCGGCGAGGACGGTTCCGCAGGCCTCTGTCGTGAAGCGCTGGCAGCGTTGAACGAGGCCGAGATCGTCTTCGGCGGCGAGCGGCATATCGCGCTCGTCGGCTCCGTGCCGGGGGAGCTGCGCTCCTGGCCGCAACCCTTCCGCAACGCGCTGCCGCAGATCCTCAAGGAGCGCGGCCGCAAGGTCTGCGTGCTCGCGACCAGCGACCCGTTCCATTACGGCATCGGCAACAGCCTGAGCCGCGCGATCCCGGCCGAGGAGATGCGGATCATCCCGCAGCTCTCCTCTTTCTCGATGGCCTGCACGCGGATGCGCTGGCCGCAGGAGGAATGCGCGCTGGTGTCGCTGCACGGCCGCACGCTCTACCGCATCGTCCCGCACCTCCAGCCCGATGCGCGCATCCTTGCCCTCTCCTGGGACGAGAGCACACCGCGCGCCGTCGCCGAGCTGATGGTCGCACGCGGCCTCGATGCGAGCCGTATCGTCGTGATGGAATCGCTCGGCGGGCCGCAAGAGCGCATCCGCGAGGCCCGCGCCGACGCCTTCGCCATCGATGATATCGTGCCGCTCAACCTGATCGCGGTCGAGGTTGCCGCGACCCACGACTCGCGCATCCTGCCGCTGACGCCCGGGCTCGACGAGGCATGGTTCGCCCATGACGGGCAAATCACCAAATCGGAGATCCGCGCCATCACGCTGTCGGCGCTGGCGCCGCGCGGCGGCGAGCTGCTCTGGGACGTCGGCGCGGGCTCCGGCTCGGTCGCCGTCGAATGGTGCCAGCGCCATGTCCGCAACCGGGCTGTCGCCTTCGAGGCTCGGGCCGACCGGGCCGAGCGGATCGCGCGCAACAAGCTCGAACTCGGCGGCCTCGACGTGACCGTCGTTGGTGCGGCGCCCGCCGGCTTCGTCGGGCGCGAGGCGCCGGATGCGGTCTTCATCGGCGGCGGGCTGACCGAGGAAGGCCTGTTCGTCGCGGCCTGGGCGGCGCTGAAGCCGGGCGGACGGCTCGTCGCCAATGTCGTCACCATCGAGGGCGAAGCGAAGCTCGCGGCGCTACACGCCGAACATGGTGGCTCGCTGCGCCGCATCTCGATCGATCGGCTCGCCCCCGTCGGCGGCAAGCATGGCTGGCGCCCGGCGATGCCGGTGACGCAATGGCGGGTCGAGAAGCCTTGAGCGCCGGCCGCCTGGTCGCCGGCATCGGCATCCGGCCCGGCACGGAAGCAGTCGACATCCTGGCCTGTCTGGACGAAGCGCTGGCGATTGCCGGCCTCAGCGGCACTGCGACGCCGCGCTTCGCCACGCTCGCGAGCCGTGTCGGGGAAGCCGGCATGATTGCCGCGGCGGCAGACCGCGCGGCCGAGCTCGTCGCCATACCCGACGAGGCGCTGAAGGGCTTCGAGGCCGCCTGCGCGACGCGTTCGACCCGCATCGCTTCCCTCTACGGCGTCGGCTCGGTGGCGGAGGCTGCGGCGCTGGCTGGAGCTGGCCCAGGCGGCCAGCTGGTGCAGCCGCGCATCGCGACGGGCCGCGTCACCTGCGCGCTGGCCAGGACGGTATCGTGATGCACCCGAACCTCCCCGTCATTCCGGGGCATGCCGCAGGCATGAGCCCGGAACCCATGAACTCGACATTGCCGCGTTTGCCGCACCGATCGCTGCCCGCGCCTCTTTGGTTCCGTGACGTGCTCATGGGTTCCGGGCTCGCAGCTTCGCTGCGTCCCGGAATGACGGCGGCGCAGAACCGCAAGGCATCGCCCTTATGACCGTCCATTTCATCGGTGCCGGCCCCGGCGCGCCCGATCTCATCACGCTGCGCGGGCGCGACCTCATCGCCGCCTGCCCGGTCTGCCTCTATGCGGGATCGCTGATCCCGACGGCTATGCTCGACTGGTGCCCGCCGGGCGCCCGCATCGTCGACACCGCCCCGCTCGATCTCGACGCGATCATCGCGGAGATGGAAGCCGCCCATCTCGCCGAACAGGACGTGGCGCGGCTGCATTCCGGCGATCTCTCGATCTGGAGCGCCTGTGGCGAGCAGATGCGCCGGCTCGACCGATCAGGCATTCCCTACACGGTGACGCCGGGCGTGCCGGCCTTCGCCGCCGCCGCCGCCGCGCTGAAGCGCGAGCTCACCCTGCCGGGCGTGGCGCAATCGCTGGTGCTGACGCGCACGTCCGGCCGCGCCTCGGCTATGCCGCCGAAGGAAAAGCTCGCGACCTTCGCCGCCTCCGGCGCGACCCTCGCCATCCATCTTTCGATCCACGTCATCGAGCAGGTCGTGGCGGAGTTGACCCCGTTCTATGGTGCCGACTGCCCCGTCGCGGTGGTGTTCCGCGCGACATGGCCGGACGAGACCGTGCTGCAAGGGGCGCTCGCCGACATCGCTGTCAAGGTCCGCGCCAGCGAACTCGAACGCTCCGCGCTGATCCTGGTGGGGCCGGCGCTCGCAGCCGATGATTTCGGCGAAAGCGCGCTCTATTCGATCGACTACGACCGCCGCTTCCGGCCGCGGGGCGGGCTGTGAGCGCGCGCGGCCTGCTCATCGCCGCGCCGCGCTCCGGCTCCGGCAAGACCACGATCACGCTCGGGCTGCAGCGTGCGCTGGCACGCCGCGGTCTGACCGTGCGCGGACTGAAATGCGGGCCCGATTACATCGACCCCGCCTTCCACGCCGCCGCGACCGGGGCGCCAAGCGCCAATCTCGACAGCTACGCGATGTCGGACCGCCTGCTCGGGCGGATCGCGGCCGAGGCGGCGCGCGCTGCCGACATGGTCATCGCCGAAGGTTCCATGGGGCTGTTCGACGCCGTGCCGGGTCCTGAGGGCCATACAGGCGCCAGCGCGGACATCGCGGCACGGACCGGCTGGCCGGTCGTGCTCGTCATCGACGTCTCCGGGCAGGCGCAGTCGGCGGCGGCGGTCGCGCTCGGCTGCAAAGCCTACGATCCGCGCATCCGCATTGCCGGCGTCATCCTCAACAAAGTCGCGAGCGCCCGCCATGAGCGGCTGGTGCGGCAGGGCATGGAGCGCATTGGCCTCTCCGTGCTCGGCGCGCTGCCACGCGAGGCGAGCCTGATCCTGCCCGAGCGCCATCTCGGTCTGGTGCAGGCCGGCGAGACCGCCGACCTGCATGCCCGGCTCGACGCGCTGGCCGACGCCGTCGCGGCTGCTGTCGATCTCGATGCAATCGCAGCGGCAGCCGGCGACACCGTTCCCATGGCCGCAGCCGATGGCGATACCCCGCCGCTGCCCGCACCGGGACGGCGGATCGCAATCGCCCGCGACGCCGCGTTCTCGTTCGTCTATCCGCATGTCGAGGCCGGATGGCGTGCGGTGGGCGCCGAACTCGTGCCCTTCTCGCCGCTCGCGGACGAGGCCCCGCCGGAGGATTGCGACGCCTGCTGGCTGCCGGGGGGCTATCCCGAGCTCCATGCCGGCACGATAGCGGCAGCAAGCGGTTTCCTCGGCGGCCTGCGCAGCTTCGCCGAGACCCGGCCCGTGCATGGCGAGTGCGGAGGCTACATGGTTCTCGGGCGCAGCTTGATCGATACCGACGGCGTCGCTCATGCCATGGCCGGGCTGCTCTCGGTCGAGACCTCCTTCGCCAAGCGCAAGATGAATCTGGGCTATCGCCGCGCCATCCTGGAAGCGGACGGACCGCTCGGGCCGGCGGGTTCCGCGCTGACCGGGCACGAGTTCCACTATGCCAGCATCGCCGCTCAGGGAGAGGATCCGCCATTCGCTGTGGTGACGGACCCGCATGGCTCGGCTCCTGCCCCGGCCGGAAGCCGGCGCAGGCTGGTGACAGGTTCGTTCTTCCATGCCATCGCGGCGGCGGAAGCAAGATGAGCCGGGCTCCGGCCTTCGACGAGACCTTCGCCGGGCAATTCGAGGAATTGCTGCGCTGGCGGCGCGATGTCCGACGGTTCCGGCGCGATCCGGTCCCCGCCGATCTCATCGAACGTCTCATCGCCCAGACGCAGCTCTCGCCCTCCGTCGGGCATTCGCAACCCTGGCGCTGGCTCGCCGTCGAGGAGCCGGCTCAGCGCGAAGCTGCACAGGCCAGCTTCAGCCGCTGCAATGTCGAGGCTCTGGCGTCCTATGAGGGCGAGCGCGCCGCGCTCTATGCGCGCCTCAAGCTCGAAGGTCTGCGCGAGGCTCCGGTGCAACTCGCCGTGTTCTGCGACCATGGCACCGAGCGCGGCCATGGCCTCGGCCGTCGGACCATGCCGGAGATGCTCGACTACTCGGTCGTCGCGGCCATCACGCAGTTCTGGCTGGCAGCCCGCATTCACGGTCTCGGCGTCGGCTGGGTCTCGATCCTCGAGCCCGCCGAGATCACCGCAGCTCTCGACGCACCGCCCGACTGGAAGCTGATCGCCTATCTCTGCGTGGGCTGGCCCGAACAGGATTGCGACGTGCCGGATCTGGTCAGAGCCGGCTGGGAACAGGGCTGAGGGCTCAGGCACTTCCCCATCAGACGCCGCCCTGCCGCAGCCGCACGACGAGGCCGCGCAAGGCCATGGCCACCATGCTGCAACAGAAAGAAAAAGCCGGCCCGAGGGGCCGGCCTTCCGGATGATATAAGCGGGAGACGGCGCCTCAGCGGCGGAATCCGCCACCGATCACCCCGCCCAGAGCGCCGCCGACGATGCCGCCGAAGATCGCGGCACCCGTGCTGTCCCCGGTATCACTCTCACGCGTCCGGACGCGGCCCTGATAGCCGGTGCTGGTTGTGCCGCGCGGCTGCGTACCCGAGCTGGCGGTGCCACGCTCGCGAGCGAGATCGCGCCGGTACATTTCCTCGCCCTCATCGGCGACCTTGCGTGTGCTGCGGCTGCCTTGCGGTGTATCCGCGACAGCCTTCCGCGTCTTCTTTTCGGCGGCCGCCTTCTGCTCCTCGGCCAGGAGCTGTTGGTAGGCAAGCTCGCTCTGGGCGCGCAACGCCGTCGCCTGCATGGCCGTCAGGAAGCCGGTTTCCGGGATGCTGCGCGACTTCTGCCATTCCTGAATCGCCTTGCGCTGGCTCGGCCCGAAGGTTGCGGCGGCCTTGCCGGGCTGGAAGCCGGCGACGCGCAGACGGGCTTGCAATTCGCGGCGATCCTTCGCCTCGAGCTTCATCGCCGTCTCGGTCTGCACAGTGCCGACCTCCTTCTTGAGCGCCTCGTCAGTGACGCCGGGAGGCGCCTCCGTGGCGCTCGCAGCGGGCTTCGCCGCTTCGAGGCTGGCGAGGCGATTGCGCGCGAAGGTGGCAAACTGACCGGACGGGAAGGCATCGAGATAGGCGCGGTAATCGGCCGCGGAATTACCGCGCTCGGCGACTTCCCAGGTCTTCACGTCGAGCTGGGCGCGATCGAGGGAGGGCGCAGCCGGCATGGCCGGAACCGGCACGGCCGCATCGATGGTCTTGGTCGCGGCAGCCGAAGCATCGACCGAGGCGAGCTTCAGCGTCGGGTTCAGCCTGAATTCGCCGATGATCGAGGAATTCGTCCAGGGCTTCTGCTTCTTGCCCGTCGTTTCCCATACATCGGCGCGGACGCGGTCCATCACCGTGGTGATGGAAACCTCGGGCGTCTCGATGTGCTTGAGCAGCGCGGAGGTGAAGGGGCTGTTGCCATCACGCTCACCATCGAGCGCAGTCGCACGCGGATCGGTGGCGAAGGCGATCAGGATGCCCGAGGCCGACTGGGTCTCGATCGCGGTCAAGCCGCGGGAGACGGAGCGGGACTTTGCGGCGAGCTGGGTCGCGAAGGGGTTGTCGCGGCAGGCGTCGAGAATGACGATATTGACGCGCTCGTCGCGCTGCATCTGGCGCAGGACCAGCTGGACGTTGACCGCCCTGAAGTCGAGATCCGCCTCCGAACGCAGCGAAGCGTCGACCGGGATGAGATAGTTCTCGTCGCCGATGGCGATGCCGTGGCCGGCATAGTAGACGAGGCCAGCCTTGGCGCCGTCGAGCTTCTGCGCGAACTCGCGCACCATGCCCGTCATCTCCTCCATCTTGAGATCGTAGCCTTCGACAACCTCGAAGCCGAGGCGCTTCAGCGCCGCCGAGACGCCCTTGGCGTCCCGCATCGGATTGGCGAGAGGCGGCACCGCCGTATAGGCGCTGTTGCCGATCACCAATGCGACCCGCCGCTCCGGCGCGGCCGCAAGGCCAGGGGAAGCCAAGGCAATGGCCCAGAGCACCAGCGCAAAGGTCGAAGCCAAGCGGGCTTGGAACACCGAAACCAGAGACGCGAAGTTCACGACAACCTCCCCCCAATTCAGCGGCACATACCCTCTGGCCGCGAAGCTCCCGACAAGGGCCACACGATTGGTCGACTGACAACGAAAACGAAGGCCAATGGGCATTTTTACCGCAACATTTCTCAACGGTAAACCAGAATACCCCTTGGTCGCGCCTCCCCTGCCGCAGGTTCAAACGGATTTTCCGGAGCATTGTCCGGAGCTGGCAACATCGCGCGACGCGGCCGAGCGCGACATCCTCCATTTGCAGGAGATCGGCGGAATAAGACCAAGGGATGAGATGTCCCTTCCGCGCGCCGCTTCCGGCCCCGGGATCGTTGACTTATGTTCGCGGCGCGGTGCAGCATGCCATGCAAGGGGAACCGCACAAGCAAGAATGATTAAGCTGATGAGGGCTGGCAACCGGCATGCCTGAGGACAATATTCTTTCGACGTCAGGTCTAACCAAAGAATTTGCCGGCTTTACAGCTGTGAACGGCGTGGACCTCAATGTCCGGCGGGGCTCGATTCACGCTTTGATCGGCCCCAACGGAGCCGGCAAGACGACCTGCTTCAACCTGCTGACCAAGTTCCTCCCTCCGACGCGCGGCACGATCATGTATAACGGCCGCGACATCACGCGCGAGAAGCCAGCGGAGATCGCACGGCTCGGGCTGGTGCGGTCGTTCCAGATCTCGGCCGTGTTCCCGCAGCTCTCGGTGCTGACAAATGTCCGCATCGCCCTGCAGCGCAAGCGCGGCGATTCCTTCGATTTCTGGCGTTCGGAGCGCACGCTGAGGAGCCTGGACGATGAGGCGAGGAGCCTCGTCGACGCGGTCGGTCTCACGCCCTTCCTCTCCCTGACGGCGGGCGAGCTCTCCTACGGCCGCAAGCGCGCACTCGAGATCGCGACGACGCTGGCGCTCGATCCGGAGATGCTGCTGCTCGACGAGCCCATGGCCGGCATGGGCCGCGAGGATGTCGAGCGCATCGAGGCCCTGATTCGCAAGGTCTCGAAGAACCGCACCATCCTGATGGTCGAGCACAACCTCTCGGTTGTCGCCTCGCTGTCGGACCGCATCACCGTGCTGGCGCGTGGGCAGGTGCTGGCCGAGGGCGACTACGCCACCGTCTCGAAGGACCCCCGCGTGGTCGAGGCCTATATCGGCTCGGGAGGCGGACATGGCCACCACTGAAGCCGCGAAGGCCCCTGCGACGGCGGCCGGCAACGCTCCGCTGCTGAAGGTGCGCGGGCTCGAGGCCTGGTACGGGGAATCGCATGTACTGCACGGCATCGATCTCGACGTCGCGCCCGGCGAGGTCGTGACTCTGCTGGGCAGGAACGGCGCCGGCAAGACCACGACGCTGAAGTCGATCATGGGCGTGATCGGCAAGCGCAGGGGCTCGGTCGTGCTGGAGGGCAAGGAGACGATCGGCCTGCCCTCGCGCGCCATCGCCCGGCTCGGCATCGGCTTCGTGCCCGAGGAGCGCGGCATCTACGCCTCGCTCTCGGTCGAGGAGAACCTGATGCTGCCGCCGCAGGTCAGGCCGGGAGGGCTTTCCCTCGACGCCATCTTCACGCTCTTTCCCAACATCAAGGAGCGGCTGAAGAGCCAGGGCACGAAGCTCTCCGGCGGCGAGCAGCAGATGCTGGCGATCGGCCGCATCCTGCGGACCGGCGCGCATCTGCTCCTCCTCGACGAACCCACCGAGGGCCTCGCGCCGGTGATCATCGAGCAGATCGGCCGCACCATCGCAAAACTGAAGCAGGAAGGCTTCACCATCATCCTGGTGGAACAGAACTTCCGCTTCGCCCAGACCGTGGCGGACCGACACTATGTCGTCGAGCAGGGCAAGGTTATCGACATGATCCCGAACGCCGAGCTCGACGCCAATATCGAGAAGCTGCACCGCTATCTCGGAGTTTGACGGGCTTCGCCCGGATGCCGGCATCGCGCGGCCAAGAACACGGCGAAATGCCGACAACCACACCAGGGAGAACGACGATGAAACTGAAGACGATTCTTGCAACGACCGCGCTCGCCGCCCTGATGGCCAGCCCGGCACTGGCCCAGCAGATTTCGGTCAAAGCCGGCGTGCTGAACGACCGCTCGGGCCTCTATGCCGACCTCTCGGGCGAAGGCTCGGTCATCGCCGCGCGCATGGCGGTCGAGGACTTCAAGGCCGCCGATAAGGGCATCAAGGTCGAGATCGTCTCGGCCGACCACCAGAACAAGCCGGACGTCGGCTCGACCATCGCCCGGCAATGGTATGATCAGGACGGCGTCGACCTGATCCTCGACGTGCCGACCTCCTCGGTTGCGCTGGCGGTCAGCCAGATCACCAAGGAGAAAAACAAGATCCACATCAACTCGGGCGCCGGCTCGTCGGACCTGACCGGCAAGGCCTGCAGCCCCAACACCGTCCACTGGACCTACGACACCTACGCGTTGGCGCAGGGCACCGGCGGCGCCATGGTGAAGGCCGGCGGCGACACCTGGTTCTTCCTGACCGCGGACTACGCCTTCGGCCATGCGCTGGAGCGCGACGCCACGGCCGTGATCACCAAGGCCGGCGGCAAGGTCGTGGGTTCGGTGAAGACGCCGTTCCCGGGCACCGACTTCTCGTCCTTCCTGCTCCAGGCGCAGGCCTCCAAGGCCAAGGTCATCGGGCTGGCGAACGCGGGCGGCGACACGATCAACTCGGTCAAGCAGGCGAGTGAGTTCGGCATCACCCAGGGCGGCCAGAAGCTCGCCGGCCTGCTCACCTTCATCAGCGACGTCAACGCGCTCGGCCTGCAGGCGGCGCAAGGCCTGGTCCTGACGGAAGCCTTCTACTGGGATCACGACGATCAGACCCGCGCCTGGTCGGAGCGCTTCGCCAAGCTCAACGGTGGCAAGAAGCCGACCATGGTCCATGCGGGCGTCTATTCCGGCATGCTGCACTACCTCAAGGCGGTCGAGGCCACGAAGAGCAAGGACAGCGCCACGGTCATGGCCAAGATGAAGGAAATGCCGACGGACGACCCGCTCTTCGGCAAGGGCACCATCCGCATCAACGGCCGCAAGGTGCACGACATGTATCTCTACGAGGTCAAGAAGCCCTCCGAGTCGAAGGGCCCGTGGGACTACTATAAGCAGATCGCCGTGCTGCCGGGCGAGCAGGCCTTCCAGCCGCTTTCCGAGAGCGAGTGCCCGCTCGTCAAGAAGTGAGCCACTGAAGCCCGGCTCGGCCGGGCTTCGAACCCTCCGACGTCATTCCGGGCCTGCGCTTCGCTGCGCCCGGAATGACGGACGAGGTTCCATGAAGACATCCAGATGATCTGAGCCCCGCATGTTCGAACTTCTTGGAGTCCCGCCCCAGGCGCTGTTCGGCCAGGTTCTTCTCGGCCTGATCAACGGCTCGTTCTACGCGATCCTCAGCCTCGGGCTGGCGGTGATCTTCGGGCTCCTGAACATCATCAACTTCACCCATGGCGCCCAGTACATGATGGGCGCCTTCGTCGCCTGGATGTGCCTGAACTATCTCGGCATCAACTACTGGGCAGCGCTGCTGCTGGCGCCGATCATCGTCGGTGCGACCGGTATCGCGATCGAGCGGCTGCTGCTCAAGCGCATCGCCCATCTCGACCATCTCTACGGGCTGCTGCTGACCTTCGGGCTGGCGTTGATCATCCAGGGCGTGTTCCGCAACTATTACGGCTCCTCAGGCCTGCCCTATGCCATTCCGCCGCAGCTCGCCGGCGGCCAGAATCTCGGCTTCATGTTCCTGCCGAACTATCGCGGCTGGGTGATCGTCGCATCTCTCGTCGTCTGCCTCGGCACATGGTTCCTGATCGAGAAGACCAAACTCGGCGCCTACTTGCGCGCCGCAACCGAGAACCCGACCCTGACCCAGGCGTTCGGCATCAATGTGCCGCTCCTGGTGACCCTGACCTATGGCTTCGGCGTTGCGCTCGCGGCCTTCGCCGGCGTGCTTGCAGCGCCGATCTATTCGGTCAATCCCAACATGGGCGGAGACCTGATCATCGTCGTCTTCGCTGTCGTCGTCATCGGCGGCATGGGCTCGATCATGGGTGCCATCGTCACCGGCTTCTCGCTTGGGGTGATCGAGGGCCTGACCAAGGTGTTCTACCCGGAAGCGGCCGCGACCGTGATCTTCATCATCATGGTGCTGGTGCTGCTGGTGAAGCCCGCCGGCCTGTTCGGCCGTCAGGCCTGACGCGAGCGAGGGACAATCTCATGACCGACCTTGCCTCGAGCGACACCCCGGCTGCCGCCGTCGTCACCGAGACCGACGACAGCACGGCGCGCCTGCACCGCAACCTGTTCATCGCCATCGCCGCGGTGCTCGTGGTCGCGCCCTTCGTCGCCTATCCCGTCTTCGTGATGAAGGTTTTGTGCTTCGCGCTGTTCGCACTCGCCTTCAACCTTCTCCTTGGGTATGGCGGGCTCCTTTCCTTCGGCCATGCCGCCTATTTCGGCATGGCGAGCTATGTCAGCGCCTACACCGCCAAGAACTGGGGCCTGACGCCGGAGCTCGCGATCCTGCTCGGCACGGCAATCGCCGCCGTGCTTGGCACCGTCTTCGGCGCGCTCGCCATCCGCCGCCAGGGCATCTATTTCGCCATGATCACGCTGGCGCTCGCCCAGATGGTGTTCTTCTTCTCGCTGCAGGCGCCACGCTTCACCGGCGGCGAGGACGGCATCCAGGCGGTGCCGCGCGGTAAGTTCCTCGGCCTGATCAGCCTCGCCGACGACCGCGTGCTCTATTGGCTGGTGGCGGCGATCTTCATGATCGGCCTCTTGCTGATCTACCGCATCATCCACTCGCCCTTTGGCCAGGTCTGCAAGGCGATCCGCGACAACGAGCCCCGCGCCATCTCGCTCGGCTATCGCGCCAACCAATACAAGCTGGCGGTCTTCGTGCTCTCGGCGACGCTCGCGGGACTCGCGGGCGCAACCAAGGCGATCGTATTCCAGCTGGCGTCGCTGACCGACGTCTACTGGTCGATGTCGGGCGAGGTCGTGCTGATGACGCTGGTCGGGGGCTTGGGCACCGTGTTCGGCCCGATCGTCGGCGCGCTCGTCATCGTCGCCATGCAGAACTACCTCGCCACGCTCGGCGCCTGGGTCACCGTCGTCCAAGGTGTGGTCTTCGTGGTCTGCGTGCTGCTTTTCCGCGAGGGCATCGTCGGCGTCATCGCCAAGGCGATCAAGAAGCCGCTCTGAGCCGAGACGGGGCCGTCACCGGATCAGCTTCAAGACCGGCCGGAACTGCGGATGGTCCGCCGTCCGCAGCCATTCGAACAGCACCATCTCGGTGGTGACGATCTCGGCGCCATGGCTCGCCATGCGGTTCAGCGCAATCGCGCGCGACTCCGGGACGCGCGAGCCGATCGCGTCCGCGGCGACGACCACCCGCCGGCGGCGATCGAGCAGGCTGAGCACGGTCTGGCCGACGCAGACATGCGCCTCGCAGCCGCAGATAACCAGCTCATGATCTCCTGCGACGGCATCGAGGAAGGCGGGTTCCGCGCAAGCGTCGAAACTCATCTTGGTGACGACCGGACCAGCCCCGGCCAGTTCCGGCACCGTCGTGCCCAGGCCGCGCGGATTCTGCTCCGTCAGAACCGCGGGGATATCGAGCAGGCGCGCCGCCTCGGCGAGACGGCCTGCATTGAGCAGCACCTTATCGCCGTCATGGATCGCCGGCATCAACCGCGTCTGGAAATCGATGACGACCAGCATCACATTCTCGGCGGCCAGCAGCGGCATCGCGAACCTCCTTTCGCCGTTTCCGGTTTACCCACCATAGCGCGCCTCGGCACCCTCAGCGTCAACCCGGCCGGTCACCCGCCGCGGGTGCCGCTTGACTCGCTCCGGCGCGCCCCACATGCCATCGACATGAACGAGGATGCGAGCGTTCCCTTCGCGACCACGCTGCTGGTGCTCGCCGCCGCTCTCCCGATCTGGCAGAGCAGCCACGCCGCCGTCGAGGCGGCATTGCCTGGGGACTGACCGAGGCGCTGCGCGCTGCATTGCGCCAGCTAGCCTAAAGAAGATCGCAGCCGCTCCGCCCCCATCGCAGAGCGGCCCCGACAACACGCGGCTGGCGCATGGCTCACGCCAGCACTAATTTCCGTCATTCTCAAAATGCAGATTGAAACACGGTTTCCATGGACAAGCGGCTCGACGCACCGGCCCAGGCCGCATCGCTGACACCTGCCGATATCCGCTCGATCCTGATCGGCGTCATGCTGGCGCTGTTCCTGGCCGCGCTCGACCAGACGATCGTCGCCACCGCGCTGCCGACGATCGGCCGCGAACTCAACGACGTCACGCATCTGTCCTGGGTCGTCACCGTCTACCTGCTGTCCTCGACCGCCGTGACACCGCTCTATGGCAAGCTCGCCGATATCCATGGGCGGCGGGTGGTCCTGCTCTCCGGCATCGTCGTTTTCGTGATCGGGTCGATCGCCTGCGCGCTCGCACCGTCGCTCTGGCTGCTGGTGCTGGCGCGCTTCATCCAGGGGCTCGGCGGCGGCGGTTTGATCGCGCTTGCCCAGACCATCGTCGGCGACATGGTGCCGCCCAAGGAGCGCGGACGCTATCAGGTCTATTTCGCCAGCGTCTTCATGTCGTCCTCCCTCCTCGGCCCGGTCCTCGGCGGCGTGCTCGCGGAGCAGTTGAACTGGTCGGTGATCTTCTGGATCAACGTCCCGCTCGGCTTCGTGGCCTATTGGATGACGAGCTCGGCGCTGAAGCGCCTCCCGCGCCATGAGCGCCCCCACAAGCTCGACGTGCTCGGCGCCTTGCTGATGACGCTGGGAACCGTATCGCTGCTGCTCGCCCTGTCCTGGGGCGGCACCGCCTATCCCTGGCGCTCCCTGCCGATCGCCGGGCTGGTCGGCATATCCCTGGTGCTTTGGGCGCTCTTCGCCTGGCGCCTGCGGACGGCCGCCGAGCCGCTGATTCCGCTCGACCTGCTCGGCAACCGCGTCGTGCGGCGCGGCACCGTCGCAGCCGGTTTCGGCATGGGCACCTTCATCGGCCTGACGATCTATCTGCCGCTCTATTTCGAGACGGTGATGGGGATGAGCGCCACGCATTCCGGCCTCGGCCTCCTGCCGCTCACCTGCGGGACGGTGGTCGGCGCGTTGAGCTCCGGCCGCGCGATGTCGCATCTGACGAATTACAAGCGCGTGCCGCTGGCCGGGCTCTTCGTCGCGCTTGTCGGCACGGCCGGGCTGTCCGCCTTCTCGGGGCAGCTTCCGCTGTCGGCTTTCTCCGTGATCCTCGCCGTCGTCAGCATCGGCTTCGGCACCCTGCTGCCGGTCGCGACCGTCTCGATCCAGAATGCCGTGAACTCGCATCAGCTCGGCACGGCAACCGCAGTGGCCAACTTCTTCCGCCAGATCGGCGGCGCGCTCATCGTCGCGATCTTCGGCGCGATCGTGCTCGGCGGCGTCGGTGGCCCCTCCGCGCAGCTCTCGCCCGAGGCGCTGAAGCTCGGCACGGTCGATCGCGAGACGATGGTGACGCTGTTCCGCTATGTCTTCGGCGCAGCGAGCCTCGGCTTCGGCTGCGCCCTGATCTCGCTCGCACGCATGAAACAACTCCCCCTGCGCGGCCGGGCGATCGAAGCGGCCGAGGTGGTCGGCGGCGAGTAGGGCCAGTATCGGATCAGGTTGAAACAACCTGAGCTGAAAACGATCCCTGGCGGAACCGACAGCGATGCTGCGCGTTGCCTTGTGCTTGTCACCTGCACGGGCCAGCATGCCACCATTCGCAGCAAGAGGTTCACGCCATGTCCGATCTCGTCGTCATCGTGTATCCGACCGAGGCCCGCGCCGAAGAGATGCGCCAGAAGCTCATCGGCCTGCAGAAGGAATATCTGATCGAGATCGGGGATGCCGCCATCGCGGTGATGCATGAAGACGGCAAGGTGAAGCTGAACCAGTTGCTCAACACCACGGCGATGGGCGCGCTCTCGGGCTCGTTCTGGGGGCTCCTGATCGGCGCGATCTTCCTGATGCCGATCTTCGGCGCGGCGCTCGGCGCGGCTTCCGGCGCGCTCGGCGGCGCCCTGACCGATTACGGCGTCGACGACAAGTTCATGAAGGATCTGTCGAGCAGCCTGCGGCCCGGCAATGCCGCGCTCTTCGTGCTGGTCAAGAAGGTGACAGGCGACAAGGTGCTGGAGGCGATCCGCGGCACGGGCGGCACCGTGCTCAAGACCTCGCTCGACCGCACGCAGGAGCAGAAGCTGCGCGACGCACTGGCCGACGCCCATACGGCGACCCCGCCGGCCGCGGACTCGCCGCCCGAACCCTATCCGCAGGGAACCGGCGCGCCCTCGCCGGTGGGGTGAGGTATCCCGGCTTTCCGTCATTCTCGGGCGAAGCGGAGCTGAGGCCCGAGAATCGCGTTGAGGAGATGCTCGGGTCAGGTCCGAGCATGACGCGTCGCGACCGACGCCTCAGTCCCTGAGCAACTCGTTGATGCCGGTCTTGGAACGGGTCTGGGCATCGACCGTCTTGACGATGACGGCGCAGGAGAGCGCCGGACCCGGCGTGCCGTCCGGGAAGGGCCTGCCCGGCAGCGAACCCGGCACCACCACCGAATAGGGGGGCACCTTGCCGATATGGACCTGGCCGGTGGCGCGGTCGACGATCTTGGTCGAGGCCGAGATGAAGACGCCCATCGAGAGCACGGAGCCCTCGCCGACGATCACGCCCTCGACGACCTCGGAGCGGGCGCCGATGAAGCAGTTGTCCTCGATGATGGTTGGGTTGGCCTGCAGCGGCTCGAGCACGCCGCCGATGCCGACGCCGCCCGAAAGATGCACGTTCTTGCCGATCTGGGCGCAGGAGCCGACCGTCGCCCAGGTATCGACCATGGTGCCGCTATCGACATAGGCGCCGATGTTGACGAAGGACGGCATCAGCACGACGCCCGACGCGATGAAGGAGCCCTTGCGCGCGGCGGCCGGCGGCACGACGCGGAAGCCGGCGGCGCGGAAGCGGTTCTCGCCCCAGCCCTCGAACTTCGACGGCACCTTGTCCCAGAACACGCCCTCACCCGGGCCGTTGGCCATGATCACGTTGTCGGTGAGGCGGAAGGAGAGCAGCACCGCCTTCTTCAGCCATTGATGCACGACCCAGTCGGCACCCTGCTTCTCGGCGACACGAGCCTGGCCGGCATCGAGCATCTCGATCGCCTGCTCGACAGCGTCACGCACGGCGCCCTTGGTCGAAACGCCGATCTCGGCCCGGTTCTCCCAGGCGGCGTCGATGGTGGCGGCGAGATCGGCGAGGGACATCGGGCAGCTCCGGCGCTTGGAAGGTCGCGGGAGCGATGGCGGATGAGGGGCGCTGCGTCAAGCCGCAGAGCGCCGGCGCAGCAGATAGGTATCCATGATCCAGCCGTGGCGGGCACGGGCCGCAGCCCTGACGCTGGTGATCTCGGCCGAGAGCTCGGCGAGCGGCCCGGCACGCAGGATCTCGTCGGGCGTGCCGAGATAAGCGCCCCAGTAGATATCGAGTTCAGACGGATCGATCTTCGTGAAGGTCTGCTCACCGTCGAGCATGACGACGACGCTGTCCTGGTCGGCCGGGAAGCCTGCCGCCAGCCGGCGCCCGGTGGTGATCAGGATCGGCGCGCCGATCGTGTTGAGGGGAATGCGGTGGCGCGCAGCCAGCACCTGGACGCTGCTGATGCCGGGATAGACCTGCCAGTCAATGGCGAGGCCGGAGGCGGCGACGCGGTCCATGATGCGCAATGTACTGTCGTAGAGCGCGGGGTCGCCCCAGACCAGCAGCGCGCCGGTCTGCCCCTCGGCCAACTCGGCCTCGAACAACGCGCGGTAGCGCGTAGCGATGCGCTCATGCCAATCGTCGACTACGCCATGATAGTCGCTGCCGGCCTCGACCCGGCGCGGGATGTCCACGGGAACCGTGCGGTAGCCCGGCTTGCGGATGAAGCGCGTGCAGATGCCTTCGCGCAGGGCCCGCAGCGCCGCCTTCTCCTCACCCTTGTCGGGGATGAACAGGACATCGGCGCGGTTCAGCGCCTCGATCGCCTCGACCGTCATATGGTCGGGATTGCCGGCCCCGATGCCGATGATGAGGATGTTGCGCATGCCGCTCCGAGGGTTCGCAGCGGCTTAGCATGGCCTGCGCGCGAAATGCGAGATCAGGCCCGGCCGAGCACGGCCATGCCGGCGAGGCTCGGCTGGGGAGCTGGCGCTGCGCTTAACGCCAGCGCCGCCTGACGCGCCTCCAGATCCGCCTGGAGGCGCGGCCGCCAGCCGCAAGGGCATGGCTGATCGCCGCGATGAGCATCCGCCACCTCTCTGTCGACAGAACCGACCGCCTGCGCCGCCAGCTCGATCAGGGTGAGAGGCGGCAGCCGAGTATCGCGGAGCGCCACACAAAAAGCCGTCAGCACCGCCTGCCGGATCCTGCCCGGGCGGTTTCCAACGATTCTGCGCTCCCCTGATCAAGCCGCACAATCGAGGCCCTTCATGGCGGCATGGAGGCGGCTCGGTGGCCCCTGTTCGGGCAATGTGACGCCAAGCAGATCGACGAGGCGCTGCATGCGCGGCGGGAGTGCCGCATCGGCGGCGAGATCGCCCGGCCCCTTGGCGAGAGCGAGCGCGCGGCGCAACTCCGGCCGGCTCGCGCCGGTGCGGACGATTTCTTGAATGATGATCTTGTCGATGCGGCCGATTGCGGCCGCGACATCGACCTCGGTGACTCCACCCATTCCGGTCCTCCGTCGGTTGATTCACTGATCGCGGCAGAGAGATAGGCAGTCAGGCGATTCGAGGCAACCCTTTGTTATTAATACGTAAATAGAACTATTCGAAGGTAACGGGCCACTCTCGCCCGCAAGCGTGACCGGAAAATGACGCCGCCGGCTCAGGGCTCGCGGACGATCTCCAGCCGGGCGCCATGGGCCGGATCGACGTCGAGCACCGCGTCGTCCGGACCATAGAAGGAAATCGCATAGGCGCCCTGGCCACGGGCGATGAGATGCGCCGCCGGGGCGGCTGCGGCCGCCGCACGCGGCTCCACCAGCGAGAGGGTCTGTCGCTCGATGCGGAACTGGGCGAGGCCAAAGCCGAGTCCGGGAACGCTGCCGGTTGCGACCGGCTCGCGGCCGAGCAGAGCACGATAGCGCGCCGTCGAACCCGCGAGGTCCTGAACGGCAACCGTGACGCCGGCGACCCCGGTGACGCCGTTCGGGTGACGACGTGCCGCACCGGTCGGGACGCGCAGATCGCGCGGGGTGACGTCGGTGACGAGGAAGGGAATGTCCGGCTCGGGCGGGCGTGCCGAGCGCCAGGCGAGGCGCGTGCCGTCCGGCTGGAGCCGGCCGCCCTCGATCGGGCCGTCCATGACGATGCCGGTGGCGCGGGCGCGGGCGAGATCAGCCTCGAAATCATCCGGCAGAACGGCATAGTCGACGAGGCCGGGCCCGGCGCTATCGAGCACCTGCCACCAGCGGAAACCCGGCACCGGCCGCGGAAAGGCGATGATCTCGAGATAGGCGCCGTCCTCGAACACGACGAGCGCATTGCGCGAGCCCCGCGGATGCTCGCCGCCCGGCAGCACGGTGAAGCCGAGGGCGGCGTAGTCCCGCATGGCCGCATCGAGATCGGCGACGGCGATGACGATATGGTCGATCGAAAGCGGCATGGCTGTCGTCCTGCGATGCGGTGATCAGTCGCTTTGTGCGATGGCTTCGATCCTGGCCATGCCGCCAAGCTGGGGGGCAAAGCTCGCCCAAACCTTGCGGGCGCCGTCCTGCCAGCCGGCGCGGTCCTCGGCCGGCACGGTCCTGCCGCCTTCGGAAGCGGCCTTCGCCATAGAGGCGGCCTCGTCAGCCAGCATGAGCTCGTCGAAATAGGCGGTTCCCTCGGCCACAGCTGCGGCCAACGCCTCGCGGTCGGACGGCGTCAGCGCCTTCCAGAACGGCGCAGCGAACATCACGACGCCGCTAGCCCAGATATGGCCGGTCTCGATCAGGACCGGCACGACCTCATGCAGCCGGAAGCCGACATAGGCGGATTTGGTCAAGTCCATGCAGTCGACCACGCCGGTCTTCAGGGCGTTGTAGGTCTCGGGGATCGGGATCGGCGTGGGGTAAGCGCCGAAGCCGGACCAGAGCGCGGTGTGGAGCGGGCTCTGAATGACGCGAATGCGCTTGCCCTTGACGGAAGCGGGCGTCGTCAACGGCTCCTTGGCGAGGAGATGGCGGGCGCCGTAGTTGATGAAGCCCGGCACGATGAAGCCCTGCGCCTCGTAGCGCGCCTTGAGCTCGGCCCCGAGCGGGCCGGCCAGAACCCTTCCGAGATGGTCGCGATCCCGGAAAAGGAAAGGCAGGTCGAGGATCTGCCCCTCCGGCACCCAGCCGGACAAGGATGAGACTGTCGAGAGCGCCGCCTGAATGGAGCCAAGGCGTAAGCCCTCGGCGACCTCTTTTTCGCCGCCGAGCGCGGCATTGGGCACGATCCGCAGATCGAAGCGCCCCGGCGCCGTGCGCGCCAGGATCTCGGCGACGCGCCGCCAGATCCTGGTCTCCGGCTTGGCCTCTCCGAGCAGCGAGGCGACGGTGACCGGCCGGCCGGCGGCAAAGGCCCGCCCGCTTCGCAAAATAGCGGGCGCGACGAGGGAGCCGGCGGCGAACTGGCGGCGGGTGATCGGCAAGGGCGTGCCTCCTTCAGCGCTTGCCGCGAGATCGCGCGAAACGCGCCCCGCGGCAAGAGGTGCGCACGATTCAGGCCGGGAAGGCGCCCTCGAAGGCGGTCGCCGAGATCGGGTTGCGCTGGCTGGGCGTCTCCCGCGCCTGCAAGGCTTCCGGCAGCTGCGCCTTGTCGCCGGGCTTGCCGATCGCGACCGCCGCCTCGACGCGGTAGCCAGCAGGCACCTTAAACTCTGTCAGCGCACGCGCACGGTCGAAGCCGACCATGCCATGCGCCTGCCAGCCCAGCCGCACGGCCTGGAGGGCGAGATTGGCCCAGGCGGCGCCGGCATCGAAGGAATGGCTGTAGGACGGCACTTCCTCGGCCTTGCCAGGCACCGCCATGGTCTCCTTCGAGACGACAACGACAAGGGCCGCGGCGTTCTTCGCCCAGGACTGGTTGAACGCGTTGAGCAGGCCGAGCAGCGTCTGCCAGTGTGCCGTGCCACGGCGGGCGTAGACGAAGCGCCAAGGCTGGGAGTTGTAGGAGGATGGCGCCCAGCGCGCCGCCTCGAACAGTGCCTTCAGCTCAGCTTCGGAAATGACCTCGTCGGTGAAGGCGCGCGGCGACCAGCGCTCGAGAAAGAGCGAGTCGATCGCGTGATCGGCGGTGCGGCTATTGGCAATACTGGTCATCAGAAATCCTGACGGCATGAACGAAACCCGGCGCGAGATACACCACGCCTGGAGCCCTGCGGGGCCTCCGGCAGGATCGGCATGGGCGAAGGAGGGGTCAAGGAAAGGAAAAACCTTAAGAAGACCCGTTTCGGCAACGCGTTACTTGCCTGGCAGCGCGGCGGAGAACGATGCCGCTTTTGCATGGATTCCGGGGAATGCGGTGTCACTCTTGCGTGATATGCAGGGCGGACCGATCTGCCAGATCGCGGCGGCCAGCGGAGACGACGATGACGGACACCCACGAAATTGCTTCCGGCCGGCTGCGTGCGACGATCCGGGCACAGGGCGGCGAAATGATCGCGTTGTCCGATGCCAACGGGCCGCTGCTCTGGCATGGCGGGCCGGAATGGCCGCGCCATACACCCGTGCTTTTCCCCATCGTCGGGCGGCTCACCGACGACACGCTGATCCTAGGGGGCCAGTCCTATCATCTGACGCAGCACGGCTTCGCGCGCGACAGCCTGTTCCAATGGGTCGAACGAGCGGCGGACCGCGCCGTGCTGGAATTGCGGGAGAGCGCTGAGACGTTGGTACGCTACCCGTTCCGCTTCGTATTGCAGATGATCTACGAGCTCGCCGACGACAGGCTTTCGGTGACGACGCGCGTCACCAACCCGGCCGAGACGAAGCTGATCTGCGGCGTCGGCGCCCACCCCGCTTTCCTCTGGCCCTTGGCGGAGGGCATCGCGAAGGAGGCCCACCGCCTCAGCTTCATTCACGCCGAGCCCGGACCGGGCCTGGGCGTCGAAGGCGGGCTGCTCGGCGCGCCGATCCCCTTGCCTTTCGACGGCACCGAGCTGCCGCTCGCGGAGGCGCTGTTCGCCAACGATGCGATCGTGATCCCGGACGTCGCCAACAGTTCGGTGCGCTTTGCAGCCTTCGACACGGCCGGGCGCGAGGTTCGCGCCCTTACCGTGAGCTGGGAGGGCTACAAGGACCTCGGCATCTGGTCGAAGCCGACCGGCGCCCCCTTCCTCTGCATCGAACCCTGGTTCAGTATGGCGAGCCCGGCCGGCTGGCAGGGCGAGTTCGCGGAGAAGCCGGGCATCCTGACGCTGGCGCCGGGCGAAAGCCGCGACTTCGTCTGGCATGCCACGCCGCATTTCATCCCGACGGCTTCGCCAGCTTGAACGCCCCCGGCGCTATTTCTTCTCGATGTTCCAGAACAGCATGACCGGCGCCGCCAGCACGCCGGCGACATTCGTGCGGCGGGCATAGGGCTGATCGAACTGGCCGAGCACGCGATAGGGCTGCACCTCGGCAAGACGCTTGTGCAGCGCTTCGAGCGCGATCTTGCGGCTGGCGTCATCGGGCGCATCGACGAAGGCGCCGCGCAGCTTCTCGGCTTCAGCATCGCAAGGCCAGCCCGCCCAGGCGCGCTCGCAGGCCATGTTGGTGCCGATATTGGTCAAGGGCGACTGCATCGTCGCGCCAGAGGCATAGGTGACGAAGAGGTTCCAGCCACCCTGATCCGGCGGGTTCTTGTTCTGCTGGCGCGTGGTGACGGCACCCCAATCCGCGAACTGCACGTCGACATTGAAGCCGACTTCCTTCAGCGAGGCGGCCGCAACCTCGGCCATGCGGCCGATCGGCGCGATGTCGTTGCTGGTCGAGAGAACCAGCTTCTCGCCCTTGTACCCGCTTTCCTTGAGCAGTTGCCGCGCCTTCGCGAGATCGGGCTTGGCATAGCCCTCGGCACCGGCTTCGGTGCCGTTCGGGCTGCCGCAGACGAAATAGGCGTTGCAGCGCTTCCACCATTCCTCATCGCCGAAGCCGGCGGCGAGGAAATCGGCTTGATCAGTGGCATAGGCCAGAGCGAGCCGCGCCTTCGGATTGTCGAAGGGCGGGTAGAGATGGTTCGGCCGCAGCATCACCTGATTGGCGAGGTTGGAATAGCGCTCGACCTTGATCTGCTTGTTGGTGGCGATCGTCGGGATCAGATCCTGGCTCGGCTGCTCCCAGATGTCGATCTCTCCGGTCTGGAGCGCCGCGGCGGCGGTGGCGGCATCGGGCATGATCAGCCATTCGACGCGGTCGACCTTGACGACACGGCCACCTGCGAGGCCGTCGGCAGGCTCGGAGCGGGGCACATAGTCGGGATTGCGGTCGTAGACGATCTTCGAGCCGCTGCGCCATTCCTCGCGGTTGAACTTGAACGGGCCGGAGCCAATCGTCTCGGTGAYCGGCTTCATCGGATCGCTCTTGGCRTCSSYCTCGCGCATGATSACCGGGATCTGGCCSACSGCCGAGCCGAGSGCGAACGGCACCAGCGCCAGCGGGCGCTTGAGCTTCAACTTGAAGGTCCTGTCGTCGACCGCCTCCATGCCTTCGGTGTACTCGCCGAGCTTGCCGCCGATGGTGTCGCGCTTCATCCAGCGGGCGAGCGAAGCGATGACGTCCTTGGTGGTCACCGGCTGGCCGTCATGAAATTTGAGGCCGGGGCGCAGCGTAAAGCTCCAGCTCAGCTTGTCCGGCGCGGTCTCGAAGCTCTCGACCATCTGCGGCTTCGGCTGGAGGTTCGAATCCCAGGCGAACAGCGTCTCGTAGATCATCAGCCCGTGCATCCGGGTGATGACGATCGAGGCTGCGACCGGGTCGAGCGTCTTGAGATCGGCATGCGGCGCGACACGCAGCACGCGGTTCGCGGCGGGCTGCGCCTGCGCTGCCGCCGGCAAGGGCAGCAGCGCAGATGCCGTCAAAAGCAGCGCGGCAGCGAAACGGGGCAGTTGCATCGGGACGTCCTCCTCAATCGTCATCGACCCAGCTGCATCGCCCACGCGGAGCGGTGTCAGCCGACGCGTTTCAGTTGCAAAATCCTTGCCCTGTGCCCGGCGACCTGCAAGCCGCCGGCGCCATCGAGCCAGAGGCAGGGCCGCGAACGCCAGGGGCCGTGCAGCAGATCGGCCAGCGCGCGGCCGTTCGGCAGCGGCGTCAGCCGTGAGACCGTGCCGCCTGAGGGCCAAGGCATCAGCGCGGTGCCGTCGGCGCGCACCTCGATCTCGGTGCCGAAATGCGGATCGCGCCAGTGGCCTACGAGCCGGGCATCGAGTGCCGTATCGGCGGGGACGCGCCGCAGCGAACGCTGCACGCCGCCGATTGGGCCGGACAGGCGGTCAGCCCCCTCCTGCCGGAGACGGATATCAAGATAGGCCGGCAGGCTGCGCAGCCCGTCGGCCCCGTCCTTCACAAGGCGCTCATAGCCGCCCATGAAGCTGATCGAATCCGGCGTGAGTTCCGCCCAGAACGGACCTTCTTCGGCGGCGAAGAGGCCGGCGGGCGCGTCGGCCGGCACGGGCAGTTCCTGCCCGAGCAGCGCCGCCAGCACCGTCATGGCCGGCCAGAGCGCTTCTTCCTCGCGATTGGTCAGCACGACCACGCCGGCGCCATAGGCCGGCGCCATCAGAAAGTGGTTGCGATAGCCCGTGAGCGAGCCGCCATGGCCGACGATCCCGATCTCGCCGAGGCGGCTGCAAACAAGCCCCAGCCGATAGACGCTCTCGCTGCCATCGGCGAAATGGCGCGGTATCGTCAGGCGTTCGAGCATGCCGGCAAGCGGTCCGCGCCCCGCCAGCAAGGCGGAGGCCCAGCCGGCAAGATCGGCAGCGGAGCCGGCGATGCCGCCCGAGGCGGAGAAGTGAAAGCCGTAATGACCGCGCCGCCAGCTTTCGCCATCACGCCAATAGCCCGTGGCAAGGCCCGGCACGATCTCCGCGCTGTCATAGGGCAGCCGGAAGGCGAGGCCGAGTTCGCCCGACAGCTCCGCGACGATGTCGGCGTAGGGCCTGCCCGTGACCCGCTCCAGAATGCGCTGGCCGAGCCGCCAGCCGGTGTTGGAATAGGCCATCTCCGTGCCTGGCTCTGCGCTCAGCGACGGGAAGCGGCAGGCGAGCGCGAAGACTTCGTCGGCGCTCAGCGTCGCCGTGAAGGGCACGCCCTGCTGCCAGAAGACCTCCATCATGTCCGGCAGGCCGGCGGTCATGTCGAGGGCGCGGCCGAGCTCTACTTCTGCGAGCGGCGCCGACAATTCGGTCAACCAGCGACCGAGCGGGGCATCGAACGGCACACCTGCGCGCAGCAACGCGATCGCCAGCACATGCTTGCTGATCGAGGCGAAGCGGTTCGGCGTCTGCGGCGTGAAGGGCAGCTGATAGTCGATGCTGGCGAGACCGCCGGCAAAGGCCTCGCGCACGCCGTCGCGATCGAACAGCACGACGGCGCCGCCGGGACCGGCCTCGCGCTGCCAGCTAGCGACAATTTCGTTCGCGCACGCAGCGGCGCGCATCCAGTCCAAAGCCATCCGGCTTGTCCTCAGGCTCGCGGGGCTTCGCCGACTAGATTGCGCAGCGCCCGCATGAAGACGCGCGCTCCGGTGTCGATCGCATCGTCCGGGAAGTCGTAATCGGGGTTGTGCAGATGGGCGGTATCGCCCGAGCCGAGCAGGAACATCGCCGACTTGGCCTTGCGGCCGAACAGGCCGAAATCCTCCGAACCGCGGGACGGCTTGGTCGGGCCGTGCGGCACCTTCTCCTCGTCCATCGCCCGGCGCAGCATCGCGACCGCCTCGGGCTCGTTCTCGCAGTGGTGGAAGATGTCGTGATAGCTCATCTCGGCGTCGAGGCTGCCGGCGGCTGCGACCTCGCGCACCAGCGCCTCGGCCTTCGCGCAGAGCGCGCCCATCTGCGCGTCGTTGACGGTGCGAAGCGTCACCCAAAGCTCGCCACGGCCGGGCGCGATGCCGAAGGCCGGCTCGCCGATCCCGGCATGCGTCACGGTGACGAGCGTGAAATTCGCGTCGAGTTCGCCGCCCGGGCCGAGCGCCGTCAGCTCGGGGATGAGGCGGGCGATGGCGGGAGCCGGCGAGCGGCCGTGCTCCGGTGTCGAGGCATGCGAAGTCTCGCCGTTGAGCACGATCCTGAGGCCGCGCGAGGCGCAGTTGGCGGCGCCTTCCGAGATGCGGGCATGGCCGACCGGGACACCCGGGCGATTATGCAGGGAGAAAGCGTAGTCCGGCGCGATCTCGGGGAATTTCGGGTCGGCGATCACGGCGGCGGCGCCGGCTCCGGTCTCTTCCGCCGGCTGGAACAGCAGGATGGCGCGGCCGCGCTTGGGCGGATTGCGGTGAAGCCCGCGTGCCAGCCCTGCGAGGATGGTCATGTGACCGTCATGGCCGCAGAGATGGCCCTTGCCGGGAATTTCGGAGCGGTGGTCGCTGGTCGAGAGCTCCTCGATCGGCAGCGCATCGAGCTCGGCGCGGATCAGCACGGTCGGGCCGGGCTCGGCGCCCTCATAGATCGCGGCGACGCCGTGGCCGCCGAGTTCGGTGACGATGCGGTCGGGCCGGGTCGGCTCCAGAAACGCGACGATGGTGGCAGCGGTCTCGCGTTCCTCGCCCGAGATCTCGGGCCTGCGATGCAGCCGATGCCTGAGATCGACGAGATCGACCATATCGCTGTTGGTCAGGAACACGGATGAGCCTCCCAGGCTGTGGCCGGCGCGTGTGCCGGCTCTTTCCCGGAGAGGTTCGACAATTCATCCGCTTCGGCAACCCGCGTCGTCGCCGGGGGCGGCATGCGCGAGCGCGATGCCGGCCAGAATCAATTGCCGAGCTCGGCCTCGACCTCTGCGTCGAAGGCCTGCGCCAGCATGGCGCGACAAGCCTCGGCCTGCGCGCGGGCGGCGTCGAGCGCGATGTGCGGCATGATTTCCGCGAGATCGCGGAGCGCAAAATCGACAGCCGAAAGCAGACCGAGCACGGGCTCGGGCGCGGCTGGTGGCTGTTGCGGGCGACGGAACGCGATGACCTGACCCATAGGCATACTCACACTGAAGGCGAATCGGCGAACAGTGTGCGGGCCCAAGCTTCAGAAAGTGGTTAACGGCAAAATTGCGGCAGAGAGACCGCGTCAACCATAACCGTGCAGGCTCGCGCCGTGGCGCTTCAGCCAGGCCTCCGCCTCCTCGGTATGCGGGCAGAGCTTGTGGGTCAGCGCCCAGAAACGATGCGAGTGGTTCATCTCCCTGAGATGCGCCACCTCATGGGCCGCGAGATAGTCGAGCACCGAGGCCGGCGCGAGAATCAGCCGCCAGGAGAAGTTCAGATGCCCCTGCGAGGAGCACGAACCCCAGCGGCTCGTGGTGTCGCGGATGGTGATCTTGCGGGCAGGGATGCCGAGCGCAGCGGTGTGGCGCCGCACCGCCTTCTCCAGATCCTCGAGCGCGAGCCGCCTGAGGAAATCCTTGACCCGGCGCGCGACATGGGCCGCCTCGCCCGCGACCGCGATGATAGGGGCGCCGTCCTTGTCCTGCGTCGCCTGCGTCAGCCCGCGGGCCTTCGACCAGTGGACGATCCGATGGGGCACGCCGCGCAGCGGCACAACCTGCCCCGGCTCGAACGGCACCGCCAACGGGCGCTTCGCGACACGCGCGGCGATCCAGCCACCATGATTCTCGGCAAAGGTACGCCCCGCAGCGAAGTCGACCCGCTCGGGCAGGGTCAGGGTGATCTCTCCAGTCGCTTGCGAGACGCGCAGCGTCATCCGCCGCGCATTGGCGCGCCGCTTGATCGATACGGGATAAAGCGTGCCGGCATGCCCGACCTCAATCCGGTCGGGGTCCGGCTGGCGCCTGAACAGGGAGATGCGCATCGCCTACGATTGTGCGGGATTCGCGAGCGATGGGAAAGAGCGGGGCTGCTGCGCCCCGTCAGCCGACGACCTTCAGAGCCTTGCGCTGCTCGTCCGCGCTCTCGCTGCGACGGCTCTTGGCCGCCTCCATGTCGAGGCTGACCATGAAATCGGAGATGCGGGGCTGGATCTCGGAGCGGAAGCGCGAGCCATTGAAAACGCCGTAATGACCCACCTTCGGCTGGAGATAATGGACGCGCTTGTCGGCGGGGATGTTGGCGCAGAGATCATGCGCCGCCTGGGTCTGTCCGACGCCGGAGATGTCGTCGTTCTCGCCCTCGACCGTCATCAGCGCGACGCGGCGGATAGCCTTGAGGTCGACAGGCTTGTCGCGATGCATCATCTCGCCCTTGGGCAAGGCGTGTTTGACGAAGACGGTGTCGACGGTCTGGAGGTAGAACTCCGCCGTCAGGTCCATCACGGCGAGATATTCGTCGTAGAACTCGCGGTGCTTCTCGGCCGAATCGCCGTCCCCGCCGACGAGATGCTTGAACATGTCGTAATGGGCGGTGACGTGGCGGTCCATGTTCATCGCCATGAAGCCCGAGAGCTGCATGAAGCCCGGATAGACCTGCCGGAACGCTCCCATATGCGGGAAGGGAACGACGGTGATGCAGTTGCGGCGGAACCAGTCCGTGCCGCGCTCCATCGCGAGCTGGTTCACGGCGGTCGGCGAGCAACGGGTATCGATCGGCCCGCCCATCAGCGTCATCGAGCGCGGAGCGCAGGGATCGCTCTCGGCCTCCATGCGGGCGATCGCGGCAATGACCGGCACGGAAGGCTGGCAGATTGCCATGACATGGGTGTCCGGCCCCAGCGTCTGCAGCATGGCGATGACGTAATCGATATAATCGTCGAGATCGAAGCGGCCCTCCGTCAGCGGCACCAGCCGCGCGTCGGTCCAGTCGGTGATGTACACCTCATGGCCGGGCAGGAAGGCCTCGACCGTGCCGCGGAGCAGCGTGGCGTAATGGCCCGACATCGGCGCCACCATCAGCACCTTCGGCTGCGGCTTGCGCCGGCCCGCGATCTTCCGGTCGAAATAGACGAGCTTGCCGAAGGGGCGTTCCCAGACGACCCGCTCCTCGACCGAGACCTTGACGCCGTTGATCGTCGTCTCGTCGAGACCGAAGGCCGGCTTGCCATAGCGACGCGTGGCGCGCTCGAACAATTCGCAGGAGGCCGCGACCGTACGCCCGAAAGGCGTATAGGTCAGCGGATTGGCCGGGTTCTTGAAGGCGAGGTGCATGGCGTCGGAGACCCCGCGCACCGGGCTCACCATCATGTGAACCGCTTCGTAGGCATGATAGGCAAACGACATTGTGTCCCCGTACATGCGATCGCGTGTCCTTCTGGCGACGCAGCAAGGAATGATGCGCCGCAATAACGCAGCTTACGTTGATTTTGTTCTCATTCAACCCAGCTAAAGGCTAAGATTCTCCTGCCATGTGGATGAAACCGTCATTCCCGCTCTCGGCGGGAGCCGCGCAGGAGGCCGATCAGCGGTGAGTGCCTCGGACCTCTCGCCACCTCTTCTCGCCCGCACGGGCCGCCATCTGCGGCTCGACACGCTGGTCAGGCTGCGCTGGCTCGCCATCGCCGGCCAAAGCGCGGCCGTCGCCGGCGTGCATTTCGGCCTCGGTTTCCCCCTGCCCTTCGGCTGGTGCTTCACGATCATCGCCGTTTCGGCCGGGCTCAATATCGCGCTGCGGGTCCGCTTTCCGCTCAGCCATCGGCTGCAGGATGGCTCGGCGACAGCGCTGCTCGGGTTCGACATCGCCCAGCTTGCGGCCCTGCTCTTCATGACCGGCGGGCTGCAGAACCCGTTCGCGATCCTGTTCCTGGCGCCAGTGATGATCTCGGCGACGGCGCTGCCGCCGGAACGCACCCTGCTGCTCGGCCTGCTGGCGATCGTCCTGGCGACCCTGCTCAGCCGCTTCCACCTCCCGCTGCCCTGGGCGGGCGAGGAACGGCCCGTGCTGCCGCCCTTCTATCAACTCGGCAACTGGGTCGCGCTCGTGCTCGGCCTCGCCTTCACCGGCATCTATGCCTGGCGAGTCGCCAAGGAGGCGCGCGATCTCTCCGACGCGCTCGCGGCGACCGAGCTCGTGCTGGCGCGCGAGCAGCACCTGTCCCAACTCGACGGGCTCGCCGCAGCAGCAGCCCATGAGCTCGGCACCCCGCTGGGCACCATCGCGCTGGTTGCCCGCGAACTCACCCGCCTCGCCCCGCCGGATGGCGAGATGGCCGAGGACATCGCACTGCTGCGCGAGCAGGTCGAACGCTGCCGCGGCATTCTCGGCAAGCTCTCCAGCCTGCAGGACGACGATGCCGGCCCGCTGGACCAGCTGACGCTCAGGCTGCTGATCGAGGAAGCGGCCGGGCCGCAGCGGCCCTTCGGCGTGCCCTTCGAGATCAGCATGACCGGCGACAAGCCGGAACCGGTCTGCCGGCGCAACCCCGGCATGATCTACGGACTCGGCAACATCGTCGACAATGCGGTCGATTTCGCACGCTCCACCGTCGCCATCACGGCCGAATGGACGCAAAGCCGCGTCGTGCTGACGATCGCCGACGACGGCCCGGGCTTCCCGCCGGATGTGCTGATGCGGGCGGGCGAGCCTTATCTGTCGCGGGGCTCGGCAGAGAACCGTGCCGGCGGCGGGCTCGGGCTCGGCCTCTTCATCGCCAAGACGCTGCTCGAACGCGGCGGCGCGACGCTGGAGTTCTCGAATCGCCCTGCCCCTTCGAGCGGCGCCTCGATCCGCATCGTCTGGCCCCGCGACATTTTTGAAGCGGACCTGCCCGCCATGGGGGGTACCAAGCTGGAAGCATCGGCATTACATGAGCTTAGCTGACCGCAAGCCCGAACGGGCGTGCGGCCGGCGTTTCGAAACCTCACTTCGCGCCACCGCAGCGCGCATGGACAAGCGGTCAGGAGATCAAAATGCAGGACGCGCCGAGCGAGACCGACAGGCCCGAAAACACGGACATGTCGTTGCTGCTGGTCGATGACGACAAACCATTCCTCACCCGCCTCGCCCGCGCCATGGAAGGCCGCGGCTATATCGTTCGCACGGCCGACAGCGTCGCCGCCGGAATCGCGGCGGTCGAGCAGGCCGCACCCGCCTTCGCGGTGATCGATCTGCGTCTCGGTGACGGCAATGGGCTCGACGTGATCGCTCGGCTCAAGGAGCGCCGGCCGGGAGCCCGCGGGGTGGTGCTGACCGGCTATGGCAACATCGCCACCGCTGTCAGCGCCGTGAAACTCGGTGCCTTCGACTTCCTCGCCAAGCCGGCCGATGCCGACGAGATCCATGCCGCACTTGCCGCCGCGCGCGACGCCCGGCCCCAGCCGCCGGAAAACCCGATGTCGGCGGATCGCGTGCGCTGGGAGCATATCCAGCGCGTCTACGAGCTGTGCAGCCGCAATGTCTCGGAGACGGCGCGCCGCCTCGGCATGCACCGGCGCACGCTGCAGCGCATCCTGGCCAAACGCGCTCCACGCTGATTCGACGACCTACAGAAGAAAGCCCGCCGGATGGCATGTCCGGCAGGCTTTCGCTTGTTCGTGAGTTTTCCCTGCCTCAGGTCGCGCAGGCGGGAACGATGCGGGCCGCGCGCCGGTCGAGCGCCACCGCGAAGACGGCGAGGCCGAGCGCGACCAGCGGAACCACCGCCGCGATCGGCGCGATGGCGCCATAGCCCAGTCCCTGCGTGATGACCGCGCCGCCAAGCCAGGCGCCGAAGGCATTGCCGAGGTTGAAGGCGGCGATGTTCAGGCTCGATGCCAGCCCCTGCCCGGCGCCACCGGCCTGCTGCAGCACCCACATCTGCAGCGGCGCGACGGTGGCGAAGGCGGCTGCGCCCAGGGCGAAGGCCGCGATGACGGCGCCGATCCGGCTGTGGAACCCGAAGGTCGAGGCGAACATCACCGCGGTCAGCAGCGCGATGGTTCCGATCAGGGCCGGTGCCAGAGCCCGGTCGGCCCAGCGCCCGCCGAGCAGGTTGCCGATGACGAGCCCGGCGCCGAAGACGAGCAGGATCGGCGAGATCGCCCCCTCGCTGTAACCGGCGAGCTCGACGAGGATCGGCTGGATGAAGGTGAAGACCGCGAAGATGCCGCCGAAGCCCAGCACGGTCATGACAAGGCCGAGCTGGACCTGCGGCCGCGTCAGAACCTTGAACTCCTCGGCAAGCGAGCCGGGGATGACGCGTTCGCGGTCCGCGGGGACGAGCGCGGCAAGGACGACCAAGGCGACAAGGCCGATGGCGGTCACGGCCCAGAAGGTCGAGCGCCAGCCGAAGGCGAGGCCGAGCCAGGAGCCGAAGGGCACGCCGAGCAGCGTCGCAAGTGTGAGCCCGGTGAACATCAGGGCGATGGCCGAAGCCTTGCGTTCCGGCGCGACGAGGCTCGTGGCGACAAGCGAGCCGACGCCGAAGAAGGTGCCGTGCGCCAGCGCGGTGACGATGCGGGCCGACATCAGCCAGGCGAAGCTCGGCGCCAGTGCGGCGGCGAGGTTGCCTAGGGTGAAGATCGCCATCAGCACCAGCAGCGTCGTCTTGCGGGGGAGAGAGCGTGTCGCGATCGTCAGGATGGGCGCGCCGACGAAGACGCCGAGCGCATAGCCGGTCATCAGCAGGCCCGCTAGCGGCACGCTGACGCCGAGATCGTCGGAGACCTGCAGCAGCAGGCCCATGATCACGAATTCGGTGACGCCGATGCCGAAGGCACCGACGGTAAGGGCATAAAGGGCAACGGGCATGGGATGCCTCCGGGAACTTGTTCGGGCCCGGAGATAGCGCCGCGAAGGCTTGTGAATTAGACTACAGCAAAGATCAGCAATTGTGAGTTGAATTCACGATGCCGCGCTCCGAGATCAACCGTTCCGGCGAAATGGAAGTCTTCGCCCGCGTCGTCGAGCTCGGCGGCTTCTCGCCGGCGGCGCGTGCGCTCAGAATGACTCCCTCGGCGGTCAGCAAGCTCGTCGCGCGGCTGGAGGCGCGGCTCGGCGTCCGGCTGATCGTACGCTCGACCCGCAAATTCATGCTGACCGAGGAAGGCACGACATTTCATGAGCGGACGCTTCGCGTACTCGCCGAACTCGACGAGGCGGAGCGGGCGGTCGCGGCCTGCCAGATCCCGCGCGGCCGGCTGCGCGTCAACGCCAATGTCGCGGTCGGCTGGCATTTCCTGCTGCCGCTGGCACCGCGCTTCATGGCGGCCCATCCCGGCGTGCAGCTCGACATCACCATCACCGATCAGGTCATCGACCTGGTGGATGAACGCGCCGACGTCGCGATCCGCGTCGGGCCCATGCGCCCATCGCAACTGATCGCGCGCAAGCTCGGCGAGAGCCCGACGGTCATCGTCGGCGCCCCGTCGTATCTGGCACGGCATTCGGCGCCGTCGTCGCCGGCCGACCTCGCCGCGCACGACCTGATCACCTTCAACTTCGCGCGCCTCCGCGACGAATGGCCGTTCAGAATCGACGGCAAACGGGTCTACCTGCCGATGCATGGCAAAGTGCTGATCGGTGATGGCGAGAGCGCCCGGCGCCTGGCCGTCGCGGGCCAGGGCCTCACCAGGCTGGCGCTATTCCACGTCGCCGCCGACATCGACTCAGGCGCCCTCGTGCCCGTGCTGCAGGAGTTCAACCCCGGCGATGTCGAGGAGATCAACGCCGTCTATGTCGGCCATGGCGGGCGTCTGCCCGCCCGGGTACGCGCCTTCATCGATTTCCTGGTCGCCGAAATCGACCTGCGCCGTTTCGCCAAGCCACTGGAGCCGGCAAAGGCCCAAGCAAAGCGGGAAGCCGTCTCAATCTGAGCCGACCGGGTCCTCGATCAATGCGAGCCGGCCCGAGGCCAGCCGCGCCAGCGCGATGGTCAGCATCTTGCGGCGCGCCGGGCTCAAGGGATGGCGCGGCGGCTCGCGCAGCAGCTCGCCGCCATAGGCATCGGCGACGATCAGACCGACATCGTCGGGCAGGATCTCGCGCGGGAACTCAGGCGCGACCGCGAAGAGGAAGCCGTCGCAATAGTCGCGATAATCCGGCCATTTGCCGTCGACGCGGTAGTCGGCAATGCCGGACTTGACCTCGACGACCCAGAGCTCGCCCGACGGCGACAGGGCGACGATGTCGCCGCGCCGGCCATTGGCGAAGGTCATCTCCTTGACGATGGCATAGCCGCGCTCGCGCAGATGGCGGGCGGCGCCGCGGCAGACCATGCGCGTGATGTCGGGCCGGGCGGGCGATGGGTTGAGAACGGAATCCTGAAGGGACATCCGGTCATGTTCCCTCTTTGTTTCCGAATTTGCAAGCCTCGACCGCCGGTCTAGGGCAGGTTCTCGCGCAGGATGATCTCGATGCTCGGGGCCGCCGTTCCCTCCAGGGCAGGTCGCCCTGCCCGCAGATTGGCGAAGATCGCGATGCAGCTCATCAGCGCCGCATGCGGATGCTGGGTGATGACGGCGTCCATCGTGCCGTCAAGCAGGAGCACGCGAGTCTCGGGCGTCAAGCCATGGCCGACGAAGACGATCTCCTGCTGGCGGCCGACCTCCTTGAGCGCGCGGGCAATGCCCTCCGGCCCGCCGCCGATGTTGTAGATGCCGGCAAGATCCGGGTGCTTGCCCAGCAGGGCCTTGGCCTGGCGATAATTGCGCCCTTCATCGTCCAGCCCTTCGCGCAGCCCGACCACCTCGATTTGGGGAAACATCTCCTCGAAGAGATGGAGGAAGCCCATCTCTCGCTCCTCATGGGCGCGATAGCTCAGGCTGCCGGCGATCATCGCGACCTTGGCCGGGCGCTTGCCGATGAAGCGGGCGACGAGATAACCGGCCGTGCGGCCGGTCGAACGGTTGTCGAGCCCGACATAGGCGGCGCGGCGCGAATTGGCGACGTCGGAGATCAGCGTCACCGTGGGCACGCCGCGCTCGGCCAGCGTGTTGACCGCCTCGCGCACGGCTGGGTGCTCCAGCGCCATGAAGGCGATGCCATCGACATCGCGCCCGATCTGCCGGAGCTGCTGGGCCAGCAGCTCGGGCTTGAAGCTCTCGATGAACTCGACGCGGGCGCGCATATTGAACGAGGCGAGCTGGTCCTGCGCCGCCGCGATATGGCGCCCGAGCATGGCCAGGAAGCGATTGCTGCCGGCCGGCAGGAGGAAGGCGAGCCGCATCGGCGTCAGGGCCTGCGCCGGCAGGCTGGAATCGAGGACGTAACCGAGCTCGCTCGCCGCCTTCAGGACGCGCTGCACGGTCACGGCGCGTACGCCGGGGCGCTGGTTGAGCACCCGGTCGACCGTCGCGGTCGAGGCGCCCGACAGCGCCGCCACATCGGCGATGCGCGCCATCCGGCGGCGTTGCAGCCCGTCTGCAGCCTTCGAATCACTCATGGAGCAGCATCAAAAACCATCAATAATTGAGTTTGACGACCATCATTCCTGCTTTCTACTCTTGAGGCAAGAAGACCTCAAACAAATCAAATCGCATCAGCGATATCGGGAGGACCACCATGACGAACTTCACGCGCCGCACGGTGCTGCGCACGCTGGCCGCCGCCCCCGCCGCCTCGCTCATCGGCATGCCGCACATCGCGCGCGCCGCCGAGATCGAGCTGAAATACGGCAACAACCTGCCGCTCAGCCACCCGCTCAACATCCGCGCCCAGGAAGCGGCCGAGCGCGTGGCGAAGGAGACGAACGGCCGGGTCGAGATCAAGATCTTCCCGAACAACCAGCTCGGCGGCGACACCGACATGCTGAGCCAGGTGCGCAATGGCGGCATCACCTTCTTCACGCCCTCCGCGCTCGTCATCGCGACGCTGGTGCCGGTCGCGGCGATCAACGCGGTCGGCTTCGCCTTCGCCGATTACGATCAGGTCTGGAAGGCGATGGACGGCAAGCTCGGCGCCCATGTCCGTGACGCCATCTCCAAGGTGAACCTCTATGCCTTCGAGAAGATGTGGGACAACGGCTTCCGCCAGATGACCACCTCGGGCAAGGCGATCGAATCGGCCAAGGAAATGGCCGGCCTGAAGATCCGCGTGCCGGTGAGCCCGCTCTCGATCTCGATGTTCAAGGCGCTCGACGCCGCCCCGGCGAGCCTGCAGTTCTCGGAAGTCTATTCGGCGTTGCAGACCAGGGTCGTCGACGCGCAGGAGAACCCGCTGCCGATCATCCAGGTCGCCAAGCTCTACGAGGTGCAGAAGAGCTGCGCCGTCTCCAACCATATCTGGGACGGTTTCTGGTTCATCGCCAACGGACGCGCCTGGCGCGGCCTGTCGGCCGACATCCAGACGATCGTCGCCAATGCGATCAACGATGCCGGCGTCGCCCAGCGCGGCGACATCAAGAAACTCAACGAAACCGTGCAGGCGGACCTGCAATCGAAGGGCCTCGCCTTCAACAAGACCGACCCCGAATCCTTCCGCGCCAAGCTGCGCGATTCCGGCTTCTACAAGGAGTGGCAGGAGCGCTTCGGAGCGGAGGCCTGGAGCCTGCTCGAAGGCGCCGTCGGCAAGCTGGCCTGAGGAATGCGGGCGGGCCTATAAGGCACCCAACGCATAAAACAGGAAACGCCCCGATGGATGTTCACAGCGCGACCCTTCCCGCTGCCGCCATGCCCACGACCGGGATCGGCCGCTTCGCAGGCCATCTCGACCGCGTGCTGGGCGGGTTGGTCGAGACGGCGGCGGCAGTGCTGGTGCTGGTCGAGATCATCATCCTCGGGGCGGGCGTGGCGGCCCGCTACGTTTTCCATGCACCGCTCGTCTGGTCGGACGAGCTCGCCTCGATCCTGTTCCTGTGGCTGTCGATGCTCGGCGCCGTCGTGGCGCTGCGGCGCGGCGAGCATATGCGGATGACCGGCCTCGTCAGCCGCGTCTCGCCGCCGACGCGGGCGCTGCTGGAGGCGGTCGCGATCACCGCCTCCATCGCCTTCCTGCTGCTGATCATCCCGCATGCGATCGAGTATGCGCAGGAGGAGAGCTTCATCGTTACCCCGGCGCTGGAGATCACCAATGCCTGGCGGGCAGCGGCGATTCCGGTCGGCGTCGGGCTGATGCTGATCGCGGCGGGTTGCCGGCTGCTGCGCTTCGGCTCGCTGAAGCCGGTGCTCATGGCGATCGGGCTGACGGCGCTGCTCGTGCTGCTGTTCTGGCTCATCGGGCCGATGCTGAAGCCGCTTGGCAAGCTCAACCTGATCGTCTTCTTCGTCGGCGTCGTCGCACTCAACGTCTTCTCCGGTGTGCCGATCGCCTTCTCCTTCGCGCTCGCCACCTTCGGTTACCTCGCCTGTACGACGTCGACGCCGATGCTCGTCATGGTCGGCCGGCTCGACGAGGGCATGAGCCATCTCATCCTGCTCGCCGTGCCGCTCTTCATCTTCTTGGGCGCGCTGATCGAGATGACCGGCATGGCGCGCGCCATGATCCAGTTCCTGGCGAGCCTGCTCGGCCATGTCCGGGGCGGCCTGTCCTATGTGCTGGTCGGCGCGATGTATCTGGTCTCCGGCATTTCCGGCTCGAAGATCGCCGACATGGCGGCGATCGCGCCGGTTCTCTTCCCCGAGATGAAGAAGCGCGGCGCCAAGCCCGGCGACCTCGTCGCCCTGCTTTCGGCGACTGGCGCGCAGACCGAGACGATCCCGCCCTCGATCGTGCTGATCACCATCGGCTCGGTGACCGGCGTCTCGATCGCGGCGCTGTTCACCGGCGGCATGCTGCCCGCCGTGGTGCTGGGCGCGGCGCTCTGCTTCGTGGTCTGGTGGCGCTGCCGCGGCGAAGACCTCAGCAACGTCACCCGCTTCTCCAAGCGCGAGATCGCCAAGCTTGCCCTGATCGCGGCCCCGGCCATCGCCCTGCCCTTCGTCATCCGCGCCGCGGTGGTCGAGGGCGTGGCGACAGCCACGGAAGTCTCCACCATCGGCATCGCCTATGCGGTGCTGGCCGGCATCCTGCTCTATCGCCAGTTCGATTGGCGCCGGCTGCCGCGGATGCTGGTCGAAACGGCCTCGCTCACCGGCGCCATCATCTTCATCATCGGCTGCGCCACCGCGATGGCCTGGGGCCTGACGCAATCCGGCTTCTCGCGCGACCTCGCCCAGATGATGGCGGCCGTGCCGGGCGGAAGCTGGGGCTTCCTCGCCATCTCGATCGTCGCCTTCACCATCCTCGGCAGCGTGCTTGAGGGCATCCCCGCGATCGTGCTGTTCGGGCCGCTGGTCTTCCCGATCGCCAAGCAGGTCGGTGTGCATGAGGTGCACTATTCGATGGTCGTGATCTTCGCGATGGGCATCGGGCTTTTCGCCCCGCCCTTCGGCGTCGGCTATTACGGGGCCTGCGCGATCAGCAAGATCAATCCCGACGAAGGCCTGAAATACATCTGGGGCTACATCCTCGCCCTGCTCATCGGCCTCGTCGTCGTCGCTGCCGTGCCGTGGATCTCCATCGGCTTCCTCAGAACCTGATACTCAGAAAGCAACGCCCATGAGCCGCTTCTTTGGCCAGATCCGTCAGGCCGGCTATGTCGTCCCGGATATCGAGGCGGCGATGGACTATTGGAGCCGCGTGCTGGGCGTCGGGCCGTTCTTCTACAATCCGAAGGTTCCGATCAGGAACTACCGCTACAAGGGCGAGGCCTACGAGCCGCACAACTCGGTGGCATTGGCCAATTCCGGCCCGCTCCAGATCGAGCTGATCCAGTGCCGCAACGCCGTGCCGTCCATGTACAAGGACTTCACCGATGCGGGGCTGACCGGCCTGCAGCACGTCGCCTACTGGACCTCGGACTACGACGCCGACATGGAGCGCCTCCTTGCCGAGGGTTTCAAGCCGGTGATGTCAGGCGAGGTCGGCGAACGCGGCCGCTTCGTCTATTTCGACACGCATTACCATCCGGGCACGGTGATCGAGCTCTCGGAGGTCGCCGGACCCAAGGGCGAGATGTTCCGGCTGATCCGCGAGGCCTCGGAGACCTGGGACGGCAAGGACCCCGTCCGGCCCTTCCCGGACCTGAGCAAGCTCACTGCGGCGGCGGCCTGAGATCGCGAAAGCGCCACGTCAGGTCGGGCTTGACCCGACCATCTCAGGACCAGCGCCCTCTGGTCCTGAGATTCTCGGGTCAAGCGCGAGAATGACGCCTTATGAACGGCCTGGATGCGTGCGATGACCGAGAACCGCTTCGAAGCGACCTACCTGATCGAAACCCCGCTCGACCCGGCTGAGGTCGCGGAGGTGATGGCGGGCGAGCAATCCTGCGGCACCTTCGCCCGCGTCGCCGGCGAGACCGACGAACTACGCGAGCGGGCCCGTGCCGTCGTCACGCGGATCGAGGAGCTGGCGCCGGCGACGGAGCCCAGCCTGCCGAATGCCTGGCTCGCCCGAAAGGGCGTCGGCGGGCCATGGCGTCGGGCGCGGATCACTATCTCCTTCCCGGTCGACAATGTCGGCGCCAATCTCGCGACGCTGGCTGCCGTCGTCGCCGGCAATCTCTACGATCTCGGCGAAGTCACGGGCCTGCGGCTCGAAAGCATTTCGCTGCCCTGGTCCTATCGCCAGCGTTTCCCGCTGCCGGCGCAGGGCATTGCCGGCACGCGCCGCCTGACCGGCGTGGCAAAAGGGCCGCTCGTCGGCTCGATCATCAAGCCGAATGTCGGCCTGAGCGCCGCGCAGACGGCCGAGCTCGTCGCAGGCCTCTGCGAGGCGGGGCTGGACTTCATCAAGGATGACGAGATCTCGGCCGATCCGGTGCATGCGCCGCTGGCCGAGCGCATTCCGGCGGTGATGGCGGCCGTGCGCCGGCATCAGGACAAGACCGGCAAGCACGTCATGGTCGCCTTCAACATCACCGACGAGACCGACGCGATGCGCCGCCATGCCGATCTCGTCGCGCGCGAAGGCGGCTCCTGCGTGATGGCGAGCCTGAACTGGTGCGGTTTCTCCGCGATCGAGAGCCTGCGCCGCTCGACCGATCTTGCCCTGCACGGGCATCGCAACGGTTATGGCGCCCTCTCGCGCCACCCGCTGCTCGGCATCGGCTTCCAGGCCTATCAGGTGCTGTGGCGGCTGGCTGGCGTCGATCATATGCATGTCCATGGCCTGAAGGGGAAATTCGCGCAGGAGGACGAGGAGGTCGTGACCTCCGCCAGGGATTGCGTGACGCCGTTGACGGAAGGAGCCGACGACCGGGTGATGCCCGCCTTCTCCTCCGGGCAATGGGCCGGCACCGCGCAACCGACCTGGGACGCGATCGGCCATGATGACCTGCTGTTCATGGCCGGCGGCGGCATCCTCGCCCATCCTGGCGGGCCAAAGGCCGGCGTCGCCAGCATCCGGCAGGCGTGGGCGGCGGTCGCCGACGGCATGCCGATCGCCGAGGCAGCCCGCGCGCATCCCGAGCTGCAACAGGCACTCGACACCTTCGGCGGCGAGGCGGGTTAGCGCGCCGTGACTGCGAAGCGCACGCCTCTCTATGGCTGGTATGGCGACGATTTCACCGGCTCGACCGATACGCTGGCAACGTTGGCCGAAGGCGGATTTCGGGCCCTGCTTTTCCTAAGCCAGCCGAGCGCCGCACAGCTCGACGCCGCCGGTCCGCTCGACGCGATCGGCATCGCCGGGGCGAGCCGGGCCATGGCGCCGGAGGCGATCGCAGCCGAGCTTGCCGAGATCGGGCGCTTCTTCGCCGAACGCGGCGTCGGGCTGATGCACTACAAATGCTGCTCCACCTTCGACAGCGCGCCCCATATCGGCAGCATCGGCGCGGCGGTTGCGGCGCTGAGACCCTTCTTTCCGAACCCGCTCGTGCCGATCCTCGGCGGTCAACCCAATCTCGGGCGCTTCTGCCTGTTCGGAAACCTGTTCGCGGCTGGCGGCGACGGCACGATCCACCGCATCGACCGGCACCCGACGATGAGCCGCCACCCGGTGACGCCGATGGCGGAGGCCGATCTGCGCCGGCATCTTGCCGCGCAAGGCCTCGACGATGTCGGGCTCGTCGACTTCCGTGCCTATGCGGGCCACTCGGTCGCACAGGCCGATGCTCTCTCCAACGGAAACGCGGCCGTTCTCTTCGATGTCGCCGCCGAAGCCGACCTCGCGGCGATCGGCGGATTGCTTGCGACTTCGCTGGAGAATGGGCCGATGCTGGCCGTGGGCGCCAGCTCGGTTGCACGCGCCTTCGCGGCCGGGCATCCAAGGGCGTTCGCCGCCGCGCTGGCCGACGAGACCCATCAGCGCCACGGCGGGCCCTTGCTTGCCCTCGTCGGTAGTCTGTCGCCGGTGACCCGCGCTCAGGTTGAAACCGCCAGAGGCTATACGATGCTTCCTGTTCGGCCGGAACGGCTGCTCTCGGACGAAGCCTATGGCGCCCAGTTGCAGGCAGCGACCCTTTCCGAGCTTGCCCAAGGTGACGTGATGCTGGTGACCGAGCAGCCGGAGGGCGCGCCCGCATCAGCCGCTAAAGTGGCGGGCGCGACCGGGCGCCTGCTTGCCGCGATCATGGCCGAGGCGCGCCTTAGCCGGCTCGTCGTAGCCGGTGGCGACACCTCGACCATGGCTATCCGCGCCCTGCCTCTCTGGGGCCTGTCCTATCGCGGACCATGCGTGCCCGGCGCCCCGTTCTGCCGCGCCCATTCCGAAGATCCGCGTCTCGACGGGCTCGATATCGTGCTGAAAGGCGGACAGATGGGTCCGCCCGGCTTCTTCAACGACGAGGTCCGCGCCTAACTCGGCAAGCAGCCATCGGTTCCGGCACCGCAGACCAGCGCGCAGACTTTCTCGCCGCCGGTAAGCGCGACCCGTCCGGACTGCAGCGCCGCCAGCGCGGCTGCGCCCGACAGGTCGGCTGCGATGCCGAATTCGAACCAGAGCGACTTCGCCGCCTGTTCCATCTCGGCATCGGTGATCAGCACGATCTCGTCGACATTGCGGGCCACCGCCTCATAGATCGCCTGATCCGTCTGGCGGCAGGACATGGTGGCGACGCGTGTCTCCAGCCGGTCGAGCGCGACCAAGCGCCCGGCGGCGAGGCAGGCATGCAGAGTTGGGGAGCCCACAGGCTCGATGCCGATGATCCGCGTCTGTGGGCGCAAAGCCTTCACCGCCGTCGAGAGGCCAGTGATCAAACCGCCGCCGCCGATGGCGACGAGGATGATGTCCACGTCCGGCATGTCGTCGAGGATATCGAGGCCGAGCGTGCCCTGCCCCGCCACAACGACGGGATCGCTGAACGGATGAGCATAGGTCGCGCCGGTCTTTGCTGAATGGGCGAGTGCAGCCGCATTCGCATCGTCCCAGATCGCGCCGACGATATGGACGTCCGCGCCCCAGTCGCGCAGCTTGGCGATCTTGTCGGGCGCCGCGTTGGACGGCAGGAAGATCGTCGCGGGCACGCCGAGCACATGGGCCGAGCGGGCAATGGCGAGGCCGTGATTGCCGCCCGATGCGGTGACGACGCCGCGCGCGAGCTCATCCTTCGACAGCGTCAGGAGCCGGTTCATCGCGCCGCGCGCCTTGAAGGAGCCGGCGGCCTGCAGCAATTCGAGCTTCAGCGTGACGTCGCCGCCGAAATCGCCGCCGCGCGTCTTCGCATAGGGCAGCATCGGGGTTTTCCGGATGTGGGGCGCGATGCGCTCACGGGCGGCGCGGATCTCGTCGAGCGCGATCATCACAGGGTTCCGCGATAGGGCGCCGCGACGATCAGGCAGCAATTGCCCGGCTTCACGCGGCCGGGTTGGCGACGGCCATAAAGGATGCCGTCGGCGGCGTAGTGCAGCGTCTCGGGCGGGCGCGCCGGGTCCCAGGTGCAGTGGATGCGGCCGGCCGGTTCGCCGGCGCTGACCTTGGTGCCATTGGCGTGGAAGGGCTCGAAGATGCCGTCCGCCGTCGCATAGACGTAAGCGGAGATGCCGGGCAGTTCGAGGATCTGGCCGTCGCCGCGCTTCGGCTCAGGCTTCTCCCTGACGACGACGCCGAGATGGTCGAGCACATTGGCGACGCCGCGCCGGCAGACCGAAAGCGCTTCGAGCGAGACCGTGCCGGCGCCGGCCATCTCCGTGCCGACCGTGACGAGCCCGGCCCGGCAGGCGGCGGCGGTCGCCGTACGGGGCTCGCCGAGATTGCTGATGACGACGGTCATCGGTGCGTCGAAGGCCTGCACGGCGGCGACGTTGCGCTTGTGCAGCGCCGGGTCATCAGTCGGCTCGACGATGGCGCTCGGGATGATGTCGAGCGAGGAGCCGCCCGAATGCAGGTCGAGGAAGGCGTCGCCGATCGGCAGGATATGGTCGCTGACGAAGGCCGAGATCTGCTGGGTGATGGTGCCGCGCGGATCGCCCGGGAAGGTGCGGTTGAAGTTCAGCCCGTCGACCGGCGAGGTGCGTTGACCGGCCATGACGGCATGGACATTGTTCGCCGGCATCAGGATGAGGCGGCCCTGGACGCGGCCGGGATCGAGATCGCGGATCAGATCGCAGATCGTGATCGGGCCCTCGTATTCGTCGCCATGGTTTCCGCCCTCCATGATCACGGTCGGGCCGGCGCCGTTCTTGATCACGGCGATCGGCACGCGCGTCGCGCCCCAGGCATCGTCATGCGGCGAGTGCGGGATCATCAGGAAGCCGGTCTGCTTGCCCTCCCGGTCGAGATCGACGGTGAGGAAGGCGCTGGAGGGGCGCGGGTTCGGCTTGGGGCGGGAGCTGGTCATGGCGGGCTCGATGGGACGTGGCTTGGGAGCCCTCTCCGGCAAAGGAAGGGCGAGACGAGCCGTCATGCTCGGGCTTGCCCCGAGCATCTCCGGCAGAAGAAGGCTCCCGACCAGCGCCTTCTGGTCAGGAGATTCTCGGGTCTGCGCTACGCTTCGCCCGAGAATGACGGATGTGGCTCCGACTAGAGCGTCGGCAGCGGGTCCATCGGCATATCCAGATACTTGCGATGGAGCCGGTCCAGCTCGCCGTTCATGGAATTGAAGAAGATGAAGCCGTCGAGCCAGCGCACGAGATTATGCTGGTCCATCTGCACGCCCATATGCGCCGGGCTGCGGCGGATGACGAATTTCCGCTCGAACTCCTTGTTCGGGTTCTGCTTGGCGAGCGCCTGCGCCACGATCGAGTTCGTGGCGAGCAGATCGGCCTGGCCGGTGATATAGGCCGCCGCTGCCGTGGCATCGTCCTCGGTCCGCATCAGGCTGGCCTTGGGCGCCGCTGCCGAGATGGCGAGCTCCTGCGTCGTGCCCTTGGCGGCGGCGACACGCGCGGAGCCGATCGTCTCCGGGCTGCTCACCGTCGAATTCTTGGCGCCGTAGACCGCCAGGAAGGTGTTGGCGTAGGGCGCCGTGAACTGGATCTGCCGGGCGCGCTCAGGGGTCAGGCCCATCACCGAGATGACGATGTCGACCTTGTCGGTCATCAGGAATGGGATGCGGTTGGCGCCGGTGATCTGCTGCATCTCCAGCTTCACACCGAGACCTTTGGCGACCATTTCGGCCATCTCGATGTCGAAGCCGATCGGCTTGCGGTCGGCATCCTGGGCGCCGAAGGGCGGCGCGTCGAGCGGTACACCGATGCGCACCACGCCCTTGGACAGGATGTCCTGAAGCTTGTCGGCCTTGGCCTCCGCCGCACCGAAGGCTGCGACCGCCAGGGCGGCTAAACCTGCGAACAATGAACGCATCGTCTTTTCTCCCCTCGTTGATGTCGGTTTTTGGTTCCGCCTCAGTGCAGGACAGCGCTGAGGAAGGTCTGGAGTTCCGGCGTCTTCGGCTCAGCCAGCACGGCAGCGGCCGGGCCCTGCTCGTGGATACGCCCCTCATGCATGAAGACGACGCGCGAGCCGAAGCGGCGGGCGAAACCCATTTCATGCGTCACCAGGATCATGGTCATGCCTTCCTGCGCGACGGATTCGAGGACCTTGAGCACCTCGCCGGTCAGTTCGGGATCGAGGGCGGAGGTGACCTCGTCGAACAGCATCAGCTTCGGCCGCATGGCGAGCGAGCGAGCGATGGCGACGCGCTGCTGCTGGCCGCCGGAAAGCTGCGAGGGATAGGCGTCGAGCTTGTCGGCAAGACCGACACGGGCAAGCACCTCGCGCGCCACCTCGCGGGCGGCCTGCGGCGCCTGCTTCTTCACCACCCGTGGCGCCAAGGTGATGTTGTCGCAGACCGAGAGATGCGGGAACAGGTTGAAGCTCTGGAAGACGATGCCGACCTCCTGGCGCAGCTTGCGCAGATTGGTCTTGGGATCGTTGACTTGCGTGCCGTCGACACGGATGACGCCGGCCTGCACCGGCTCCAGCCCGTTGATGCAGCGGAGCATCGTGCTCTTGCCCGAGCCGGAGCGGCCGATCACGGCGATGATCTCGCCCTTGGCGACGTCGAGCGTCACATCCTTCAGCACCTGGACGGCACCGTAACTCTTGTTGATCCCATGGATTTCAACGAGCGACATCGAGCTTCCGCTCGATCGAGCGGCTCCATTGCGTGAGGGGGAAGCACATCGCGAAATAGATCGCGGCGACGGTGATGTAGACGGCGAAGGGCTTGTAGGTGCCGGCCGCCGTGAGCTGTCCTTCGCGGGTGATCTCGACAAAGCCGATCACCGCGGCGAGCGAGGTGTTCTTGATCAGCTGGACGAGGAAACCGACCGTCGGCGGGATCGCCACCCGGACCGATTGCGGCACGATGATGTAGCGCAGCTGCTCCCAGAGCGAGAGCCCGAGCGAGGCACCGGCCTCCCACTGCGTCTTCGCAATCGAGACCAGTGCGCCGCGCCAGATCTCACCCAGGAAGGCGCTGCCATAGACCGAAAAGGCGGTCGCGGCGGCAATCCACGGATTGACCGAGATGCCGATCAGCGGCAAGCCGAAGAAGATCACGAACAGCCAGACCAGCAGCGGCGTGCCCTGGACGATGTGGATATAGGCCGCCGAAACCCAGCGCAGCGGCGCGAAGGGCAGGATGCGGGCGATGGCGATGAGGATGCCGATCAGCGAGGCGCCGATGAAGGCGGTGACGGTGAGCGCCAGCGTCCAGCGCGCCGCCGCGATCAGATACATCACATCGATGAGGCCGAATTCGCGGATCATCGCCTGACGAACGCCCAGTAGTAGATGCCCGCGAACAGGCCGCGGAAGGCAATCGCGAGCCCGAGATAGAGCACGCCGATGACGGTGTAGACCTCGAAGTCGCGGAAGGTGCGCGACTGCACGATCGAGGCCGCATGGAAGAGGTCCTCGACCGAGATCTGCGAGACGACGCTGGTCGCCAGCATCAGCAGCACGAACTGGCTGGCGAGCGCCGGGAACATCGCCTTCAGCGCCGGAAACATCACGACATAGCGGAAAACCTGCAGGCCGGAGAGACCGAGCGAATGGCCGGCTTCGACCTGCGCCTTGGGCACGGCCTCGAGCCCGGCGCGGACGATCTCGGTGGTATAGGCGCCGAGATTGACGACGAGCGCGATGATCGCGGCGGTGAAACCGTCGAGCCTCAGGCCGAAGCTGGGCAGGCCGAAGAAGATCAGGAAGAGCTGCACCAGCAGCGGCGTGTTGCGGATGATTTCGACATAGCTGCCGACGATCCGGCGCAGCCAGGCCGGGCCATAGACGCGGGCCGCCGCGCAGGCGATGCCGATGACGAGGCCGCCGATCATCGCCGCCGCCGAGAGGAGCAGCGTGACCCAGACGCCGGCGAGGATCGATTCCCAGGCCGCGAAAACATCGCGGAACTGCAGGCCATATTTCATGCCCGGCCGCCTTGCGGCTGTCTCGCAGCGTTGTTCGAACGCGCGATATGATCAGGCCACCGCACCATCCGCCTCCCCTTTACGAGGAGGCTAGGTTCGTTTCTTATTTGATGTCAAGCTTCATATATGAAACAGGAAGATATGAGCGACCTGCCCGACTCCGAGAACGGAGACAAAAGTTCCTACGCGGCGCCCGCGCTGGAGAAGGGGCTCGACATCCTCGAGCTCCTCGCCGAGGCGGGCGAGCCGCTCTCGACGCGTGAGATCGCCGAGCGCCTCGCCCGCTCGAAAAGCGAGATCTTCCGCATGGTCTTCGTGCTGCAGCAGCGCGGCTATCTCGCCCGCGAGGCCGGCACCGACCGCCTCGCCCTGTCACGCCGATTGTTCGACCTCGGCATCCGCACGCCGGGCGGGCGCCAGCTCACCTCGATCGTACTGCCGCTGATGGAGCGCTTCAGCGAGGATAGCGGGCAGGCCGCGCATCTCGTCGTGCTGAGCCGGGCGCAGACCGTGGTGCTCGCGACCACCTCCGGCCATCTCGACGCCAGCGTCATCGTGCGGCCGGGCTATGGAAGGCCGGCGCTCGACGCGAATTCGGGCCTGCTTATCCTCGCCTTCCAGAGCGAGACGCGGCGCCGGCAATTGATGAAGGAGGCCTCCGAGGCCGACCGCGACAAGCTGGAGAGCGACGAGACCAATCGCACCCTCGCGGAAATCCGCGCCACCGGACATCGCGTCGCGCCGAGCCGCGACATCATGGCGGTGACCGACATCGCCTGCCCGGTGATCGGCCCGAGCGGTCATGCCGAAGCGGCGATCCTCGTGCCCTGCCTGCAGCGGCACGGCATCGCGACCGATGAAGCGGCGATCCTGCTCGCGCTCAAGGCCTCCTGCCGGGAGGCGGGTTCGCAGCTCTCGCTCTGAGAAAGTCCCAATCGAGAACGCCGTTGCGACCAGCGCGAGAGGCCTTGACGGTCGCAGTCTTCGGGTGATCCCCTCCTGCCGAAACAATGGGCTTCGCGTGGCTGTCGACAGCACCGATTCCCGGTCGCCGCAGTTCAAACCATCAGGAGATCGTCATGGAGATCATGCGCGCGGGCTCGCGCCCATCCGGAAAAGGACCGGCCGACTGGTTCACCGGATCGGTCCGGATCGACCCGCTCTTCAATCCGCATGCGCCGGAGCGCGTGCAGGGCGCGAGCGTCACCTTCGAGCCGGGGGCGCGGACGGCCTGGCATACGCATCCCCTCGGCCAGACGCTGATCGTCGTCAGCGGGGTCGGCCGGGTGCAGCGCTGGGGCGGTCCGATCGAGGAGATCCGGCCCGGCGACGTTGTCTGGTTCCCGCCCGGCGAAAAGCACTGGCACGGCGCGGCGCCTTCGACCGGGATGACCCATATCGCCGTTCAGGAAGCCGAGAACGGCAAGGTCGTGGAGTGGCTGGAGCAGGTCTCCGACGACCAGTATGGCGGCTGATGGCCGGCATAGTGGGGCGAAACGATGAAGCCTGAGCTCTCCAGCCTCCTGCGCGAGGCCCGCCACGTTCTGCTCGACACTCCGACGCCGCTTCAGCGGCTGCACCGTTTCGAGGAGAAGCTCGCGCGGCCCGGCATCTACGCCAAGCGCGATGATCTGATGCCAATCGCGCTCGGCGGCAACAAGCTGCGGAGCCTTGAATACTGGCTGGGGGACGCGCTGCGGCAGAAGGCCGATATCCTCCTAGTAGGCGGCGGCGCCAGCTCCAATCTCTGCCGTCTGACGGCCGCGGCGGCTTCGCTCGTCGGGCTCGACTGCCTCGTCCTGCACAATGCGGCCGACACGCAGGAGAACCGCCAGGCCTCCTTCCTCAACCGGCTGTTCGGCGCGGAGTTGCGCTTCCTCGGACCGGTCGATGAAAGCCAGCGCAACGCGGCGCTTGCAGCGGCCGCCGCAGAACTCGCCCGGCAGGGCCGGACGCCCTACATCGTCGGCGATCCCGTGCTGGGCGCGATGGGTTATGTTCGGGCCGCCTTCGAGCTGCATGAGCAGTCGCAAGGTGAAGAAGCCCCGATCAAGCATGTCTTTCTTGCCGGCTCGATGGGGCCGACCGAGGCTGGCTTCCTCTTCGGCAACGCCCTGCTGGGGCACCCCTTCCGCATCCATCTCGTCAGCGTCGAGTATGCGCTGACGGAGCTGGCGGGGCGTGTCCGGGCGATCTACGAGGGCCTGCGGGAGCGGACGGGGCTCGACGTCGACTCGCTGGAGGCCGCGCCCCTGCATTATCACATGGGCTATCTCGGCGACGGCTGGGGCGCCCCGACTCCGGCCTCGGAAGCGGCCATCCTGAGCTTCGCGCGCACCGAGGGCATCCTGATCGAACATGTCTACACCGCGAAGACCTGCGCCTGCTTCCTCGAGCGGGTTGCCGATGGAGGGATTGCCGGCGGCGAGCCCGCTTGCGTGCTCCATACCGGCGGCACCGCCGCGCTCTTCTCGCAATTCAGCCTGTTCCGGACGCTGACCTAACGTCGTATCGCTTGACGGGCTTCGGCGCCGCTCTATGGTGCCGCTCGATCGAGGTTCTCCGGGTCACGCCCGGAGCTAAGAGGGAATTCGGTGAGGCGCTTCCCGCGCCAATGCCGAGGCTGCCCCCGCAACTGTAAGCGGCGAGCCCTCCGTCCATCGTCCACTGGCGCCCTGCGCCGGGAAGGCCGGGCGGATCAGGCGTCGACCCGTGAGCCAGGAGACCTGCCGCGATCGCAAGGCGTCTTTCGGGCGGGGTGTTCCGGAGGGGTGCGCGTCGGCGGCCGGCTCCAGAGCTGCGCCTTCCGGCCGTATCCATCGAAGCTCCCCCGCCTCATCTCGGGGAGCGATGAATTCCATGTCCATGATCTTCGGCCGGGCCGCCGCAAGGGCCGCGACACGCTTGACGCGTCCACGTCGTGCGACCTATGAGAAATGCAACATTGTTACATCTTGTGAACATCGCGCCGAAACCGCCCGGTTTCGCCGACGCGGTGCCCGCGTCAGCCCGGTTGCCCCCATGCGTCCCGCCTTTTCGCTGCTGCCCACCCTTTTCGCCGCCGCAGCCGGCCTTGTCCTGTTCGCCGCGCCGGTCGCCGCAGCGCCGACGCAATACCCGCTGACGCTGGAGAATTGCCGGGAGACCATCACCTTCAACGCACCGCCCAAGCGCGTGGTCGCGATCGGCCAGACCCAGACAGAGATTCTCTACGCGCTCGGCCTCGGAGACCGGGTGGTCGGCACCGCCGTCTGGTTCTCGCCGGTGGCCAAGCCCTATGAGGCCGTCAACGCCAAGGTGAAGCGCCTCGCCGACAATGATCCGAGCTTCGAGGCGGTGGTCGGGCAGGAGCCCGATCTCGTCACCGCGATGTTCGAATGGCATGTCGGGCCGAACGGCATCGTCGGCAAGCGCGACCAGTTCCACAAGGTGAAGGTGCCGACCTATGTCTCGCCGACCGATTGCGTCGGCAAGGACAATTCAGGCCCGGGTGACGGCGTGCGCACGCAGATGTTCTCGATGGAGCTGGTCTATCGCAACATCCGCGAGTTCGGGCAGATCTTCGATGTTTCCGACCGCGCAGAGAAGCTTGTCGCCGAACTGAAGGCGCGCGAGGACAAGGCGGTCGAGTCCGTCGCGAAGCTGAAAGCGCAGGATGTGCCCGTCGTCGTCTGGTTCTCCAGCAAGGACATCAAGGGCGACGGCTTCATGGCCGGTAGGAACGGCGTGCCCGCCTATATCCTGTCCAAGCTCGGGGCGCGCAACATCATCACCACCAATGAGGAATGGCCGCTGGTCGGCTGGGAGAGCATCGCCGCCGCCAACCCGGCCGTAATCGTCACCGTGAAGATGGACCGCCGCCGCTTCCCGGCTGATGACATCGAAAAGAAGCTCGCATTCCTGAAGACCGACCCCGTTGCCAGCAAGCTCGACGCGGTGACGAACAACCGCGTCGTGATCATCGACGTGGGCGCGACCCGCGCGGGGCTCGACACGGTCGATGGGATCGAGACGCTCGCCAAGGCGATCGCCAGCTTCGGCCTCACCCCTTGAGCCACGCCGCCCACGGCCCGAATTGGCCGGCGCGGATCGGCATCGCGCTCCTCTCGCTGGTGGCGCTTACCGTCTCGGTGGCGCTGGCGGTGACGATCGGCGAGATGGCGATCCCGTTCGATGTCGCGCTCAAGGCGCTCGGCAACGGATTGTTCGATCTCGGCCTGCCGGTCGGCGCGATCCAGCAGGGCGTCATCTTCGACTACCGCCTGAGCCGGGCGCTGATGGCGGGGCTATGCGGCGGGGCGCTGGCGCTTTCCGGCGTGATCCTGCAGGCGCTGCTGCGCAACCCGCTGGCCGAGCCCTATATCCTCGGCATCTCGGCCGGCGCCTCCACCGGCGCCGTCGCGGTGCTGATCCTCGGGGTCGGCATCGGCGGCATGGCGGTCAGCCTGTCGACCGGCGCCTTCATCGGCGCCTGCGCGGCGCTTGCCGTCGTCGCGCTGCTAGCGGCGGGGGCCGGCGGCGCGAGCGACCGCGTCATCCTGGCCGGCGTCGCCGCCTCGCAGCTTTTCAACGCCGCGACCGCAACCATCGTGACGACGCTCGCCAGCGCCGAGCAGGCGCGCGGCGTGATGTTCTGGCTGCTGGGCAATTTCGGCGGGGTGCGCTGGCCGGATCTGTGGATCGCGACCCCGGTTGCGCTGATCGGCTTCGGCATCTGCATGCTGCACGCCAAGGCGCTCGATGCCTTCGCGTTCGGCGCCGACGCCGCCGCCTCACTGGGCGTGGCGGTAATGCGCGTGAGGATCGTCCTGTTCGCAACGACCGCCGTGATGACCGCCGCGATGGTCAGCATCGTCGGCACGATCGGCTTCGTCGGCCTCGTCATCCCCCATGCCGCGCGCTTCCTCGTCGGCTCGGGCCATGCCCGGCTGCTGCCGGCCAGCCTCGTCATCGGCGCGATCTTCATGATCCTCGCCGATATCCTCTCGCGCGTGCTGGTGCCGCAGCAGATCCTGCCGATCGGCGTGGTCACCGCGTTGTTCGGCGCACCGGCCTTCGCGCTGATCCTCTACCGCGCCCGGAAGCCCGCATGACGCTCGCGACCCAAGATGTGCGCTGGGGCGCAGCCGGACGGATGATCGTCGACGGCGTGACGCTTCATGCCGCTCCCGGCCGCATCCTCGGCTTGATCGGCCCCAACGGCTCGGGCAAATCGAGCCTGCTCCGGCTGCTCTGCCGATTGCGCAACGTGGCGAGCGGCGTCGTGACGCTCGACGCGCGCGACATCGCCGCCGTGCCACGCCGCGAACTGGCGCGCCGGCTTGCCTTCGTCGAGCAGCAGGCGACGACCGAGGTCCAGCTCTCGGTCTGCGACGTCGTGCGCCTCGGCCGCACGCCGCATCGCGCCGCGCTCGCCTCCTGGGCCGCTGCGGACGAGGCCGCCGTCAACGCGGCGCTCGCCCGCGTCGGGCTCGCCGAGAGGCACGAGCAGCTCTGGCACACGCTATCGGGCGGGGAGCGCCAGCGCGTCCACATCGCCCGGGCGCTGGCGCAGGAGCCGAGCGAGCTCATCCTCGACGAGCCGACCAACCATCTCGACATCCAGCACCAACTCTCTATTCTGACGCTGATCCGGCGGCTCGGCATCACCTGCATCGTCGCGCTGCACGATCTCAACCTCGCCGCGCTGTTCTGCGACGAGATCGCGCTGCTGCATCACGGGCGCCTGCTGGTTGCGGGCGCTCCGGAATCTGTGCTGACGGAGGAGACGATCCGCGAAGTCTTCGGTGTCGCCGTGGCGATCCGGCCGGGCACCGCCGGACGCCGCCATATCGAGTATCTGGTCGATCTGGAGCGTGACGAAGCGGGCGCGTGACGGCCGGCACCAATGTGCCGCAGGTCTTGCACCCCGCTCACGAGCCGGAGGTCTTGTCTCCGGGATGCACAGCCTCTTCGGCGTAGCGCGCGACCAGCTGCTTCTGGATCTCCGTCTCCGGCCCCGAGCCGGCGGCGGCGATGGCTGCGACCGCGTCGGCACCACTCAGGCCGAGCGCAACCAGGATACAGGTCGCGACCATGCCGGTCCGGCCGATGCCGGCGGCGCAGTGAACAAACAGCTGCCTGCCCGCTTCGAGATCGCGAGCAGCCTGTTCGGCGAGAGCCTTCAGGCCGCCGCCATCATCGGGAACGCCGAAATCGCCGATCGGGAAGCATGTGACGGGGATGCCGAGGTCGGACTGCCGCGCGGCGTAGTCCGGCGCCTTCAACTCGATCTCCTCGAAGGGCGTCAGGCAGATGATGCGGGCGATGCCTCGCCGGGCCAGATCGGCCAGATCGTCCACCAGCGGCCGCAGCCGGCCCGGCATCGGCCCAAGCCAGAGGGCGCCGGCGATCGCCGCCGGCAGGTCGACGCGTCGCATGAAACCCGTTCGGGCGCTGATCATCGCAGCCTCCCCTGCTTATCGCTCAGGCGAGCAGCGCCTTCGCCTGAACAGCCATGACCTTCTCCTCATTAGCCGGGATCACCAGAACCTTGAAATCGCCGAGGAAGGTGAGGCGATCGAGGATCGCGCTACGGACCGGCGCGGCATGTTCGCCGATGCCGCCGGTGAAGATGAGGCCATCGATGCCGCCCATCGCCGCCGCCATCGCCGCGCTGAACTGCGCGACCTTCAGCGTGAAATAATCGAGGGCGAAGCGCGCGCGGGGATCGTCGCTGTTCAGCAGCGTCTCGACGTCGTTGGAGAGGCCGGAGAGGCCGAGCAGGCCGGAGCGCTCATAGAGCGCGTTCGAAACCTCCCCCGCATTCATGCCCAGGCTCTGGAACATGTAGAGCACCGCTCCGGCGTCGAGCGCGCCGCAGCGCGTGCCCATCGGCAACCCGTCGAGCGTCGTCATCCCCATCGTCGTATCGATGCTGCGCCCGCCCCGGATGGCACAGAGGCTTGCGCCATTGCCGAGATGGGCAGCAACGACGCGGCCGGCATGGAGGTCGGGATGCCGCTCGGCCAGCACGATCTCCAGCCATTGATAGGAGAGGCCGTGGAAGCCGTAGCGGCGGATGCCCTTGTCGCGCAGTCCCTGCTCCAGCGCGAATTCATGGGTGAGCGCATCGTGCCGCGCGTGGAAGGCGGTATCGAAGCAGGCGACGTTGGGGACGTCGGCCATTAGGCGCCGGGCGGCCGCCACCGCGGCGAGATTGTGCGGCTGATGCAGCGGCGCCAGCGGCGAGAGCGCCTCCAGCGCGGCGAAGATCTCGGGCGTCAGCACGACCGGATCGGCATAACGTTCGCCACCATGGACGATGCGGTGGGCAACCGCCTTCATGCTCCAGCCATCGTCGTGGCGGTCGACAAAGGCGAGGACGGCGGAGAGCGCCGTATCGTGGTCGCAGGCCTGCGGCAGCGCGATGCGCTCGCGCGGGCCGTCCGCGAGGCCTGCATCCATGGCCGGCTCCGGCTCGCCGAGACGCACCGCCTTGCCGCGCGCGAGCACGCTAAGGTCGTCGCTGCGGAAAACCTGAAATTTCAGGCTGGATGAGCCGGCGTTGAGGACGAGGATGGTATCGATCACCTGAGCCGCCCCGTGCGCCGCGCATCAGCCAGAAGAACCGCCAGGACGCAGGAGAGTAGGCGCGCCCGCAGATTGTCGGCCCGGCTCGTCAGGATGATCGGCACACGCGCGCCAAGCACGATCCCGGCCGCATCGGCGCCGCCGAGGAAGGTGAGCTGTTTGGCCAGCATGTTGCCGGCCTCGATCTCGGGCACGAGCAGGATGTCGGCATGGCCGGCAACGGCCGAGACGATGCCCTTCTCCTTCGCCGCTTCCGCGCTGATGGCGTTATCGAAGGCGAGCGGCCCGTCGACGATGGCGTCGGTGATCTGGCCTCGATCAGCCATCTTCGAAAGCGCGGCAGCATCGAGCGTCGCTGTCATGCGCGGGTTCACGGTCTCGACGGCCGCCAGCACCGCGACCTTGGGCAACTCGTCGATGCCGTTCAGCGCGACATGCCAGAGATTGACGGCGTTCTGGACGATGTCCGCCTTGGCGGCGAGATCGGGCGAGATGTTGACCGCGGCGTCGGTGATGATGAAGGGCTTGGGATAGCTCTCGATGTGCATCACGAAGGCATGGGAGATTCGCCGCTCGGTCCGCAGGCCGGAATCGGCGTGCACGACCGCGCCCAGCAGTTCGTCGGTGTGCAGCGAACCCTTCATCAGCGCCTCGAGCTCGCCGGCGGCGGCCAGCGATACCGCCTTCGCCGCCGCCTGATGGCTGTGCTCGGTATCGATGACCTGCCAGGGCGAGATGTCGATGCCGGCCTCCTGCGCGGCGGCATGGATGCGCGCGGCCGGACCGATCAGCACGGGATCGATGAGCTGCTCAGCCACGGCGTCGGCCACCGCCTCGATCACATTGGCCTTGACGGGATGCACCACCCCGGTCCGCACCGCCGGGAGATCCTCGCAACGGCCTAGCGCGAGGCGGAAATATTCGGTGGAGGTTAGCGTCGTCATGGCGCCTCTCTAGCTCTGCGCGGCGATCCAGCGGGCGATGCCGGGCCAGGTTTCGCCAAGCGTCTTGCGGCCCATGAACAGGCCGATATGGCCGCCGGGCACCAACTTCTTCTCGATCTTCTTCTTCGGCGTGCCGACGAGGTCCTCCGCCGCAAAGACCTGCTCGCTGGTGGTGATGTCGTCCCCGGCGCCAGCCAGGAGATAGACCGGGCAGGTCACGTCCTTCAGGCTCAGGCGCCGGCCCAGCCCGACGAACTCGCCCTTGGCGAAGCGGTTGTCCTTGAAGATCTGCTCGATGGCCTGGAGGTAGTAGACGCCGGGCAGGTCGAGCGGGTTCTCGTACCAGGCCGCGAAGGTCTCGGTCCGGTCGAGATAGTTCTTGTCGGCGATGTTCTGGTAGAGCCGGACGTACTTGTCGACGTAGTGCTCGTCGGGATGCATGTTCTTCCAGCCCGCCAGCATGAAGCGCCCCGGCATCAGGCCCCGCCCCGTCCGGACCATGGCGCGATAGCTCTTCAGCGGCATGGTCTTCGCCATGCGCTTGATCGGCCCGTCGCCGGCATCGGCGTCGATCGGCGCGCCGGCCAGCACCAGCGACTTGACCTTGCCCGGGAAGCGGGAGGCCAGCATCGCGCTCAGCCAGCCGCCCTGGCAGAGGCCGACCAGATGCACGACGCCACCGAGATCGTCGATCGCGGCGTTGAGCTCGGCCAGATAGGTGTCGATGCTGAAATAGCGCATCTCCTGCGTCGCCGGCTTCCAGTCGGTGACGAGGACGTGTTCGAGGCCGTTCGCGAGCAGCGTCTCGACGAGGCTCTGCCCCTTGTCGTAGTCGGCGATGGTCGCGCTGTGCCCGGCATAGGGGGCGTCGACCAGCACGGGAATACCATCCGAGCCGGCCTTGCCGAATTCGCGCAAGGACATCGTCGGCAGGTCGAGGCGGACGGTGTGTGGCGTCGCCCAGCCCGGCGGCGGCGGCCGGGTGATCTTCACTGCTTCGGAGAGGAAATCGAGATTGCGCTCCGTCAAGCGCAAGGCGGCGTCGACGGGCCAGAACCAGGGCAGGCTGAGCTCGTCGGCTCCGTTCGCCGGCTGGGAAGACGTCTTTATCGCGCTTCGGCTCGTCGCCATGGTCGAAACATCCGTTTTCTCGATCACATTCGGAAGGTAGGCAGCCGATCTTGCCGAGGCAACCGCGACAGCCTTGCGACAGGTCAAAGCCCTTCCGCGATTCGCGGCGCCGGAGCGGCCTCCGCAGTCGGGCGCCGCGCCATAGGGCCTACTAGCGTGCGCAGGGCGTTGAGGATGACGGCGATGTCGATGCCCTGCTGCAGGAACGCGCCGACCACGGGCGGAATGTAGCCGAAGGCGGCGAAGATCATGGCGATCCCGGACAGGCCGAGGCCGACGACGATGCTCTGCTGCGCGATCGCCCGCGTCCGCTGCGCGATCACGACCGCTTCCGCGACCCGGTCGATCCTGTCGACGAGGATCACCACGTCGGCCGCTTCGGAGGAGGCCGTCGCACCGCGGGCGCCCATCGCCACACCGACATCGGCGGCGGCCAGCGCGGGTGCGTCGTTCAAGCCGTCGCCGACCATCATCGTCGGCTGACGAGCCTTCTCCGCCGCGATGGCAGCGACCTTCTCGGCGGGGCTGCACTCGGCCTTGACGTCGTCGATAGCGAGGTGAGCGGCAACCTCCGCCGCCGTGCCGGCATCGTCGCCCGTCACCATCAGGATGCGATTGACCCCGGCACCATGCAGGCGATCCAGCGTCTCGCGCGCGTCGGGCCGCACCGCATCCGCCATGGCGAGAAAGCCGGCGAATTGCCCGTCGATGGTGACAAAGACGGCAAGAGCGGCAGCACCGTCGAGGCCCGCTTGCGCCGTCCGCGCCCAACTCGGGAGCGGCTCGTCTCCCAGGACGAGATTGCGCGAGCCGGCGCGGACATGCCTGCCGTCCACGATGCCTTCCAGACCCGAGCCCCGATATTCCCGCACCTCGGTTGGCTGCGACAGCGGCCGCGCCTTCTGGCGCGCCAGCGCGACCAGGGTCTCGGCGAGCACATGATGCGAGGCCTGCTCGAGCGAAGCCACGAGACGGAGGATCTCGGCCGCTTCGACATCTGGCGCGGCCTCCAGCGCCACCAGCCGGGCTCCGCCCTCGGTCAGTGTACCCGTCTTGTCGAAGATCGCCGTGCGGACTTGCCCGAGCGCCTCGATGGCCGAGCTGCCCTTCATCAGGATGCCGGCACGGGCAGCGCGCGAGACGCCGCCGATGAAGGCGACCGGCGCCGCGAGGATCAGCGGGCAGGGCGTGGCGACGACGAGCACGGCGAGGGCGCGGATCGGATCGCCCGACAGCCACCAGGCGAGGCCGGCGACGACCAGGGTCGCCGGCAGCAGCAGCAGCGCGAAGCGATCGGCCATGCGGATGAAGGGGGCCTTCGCTGTCTGCGCCGCCTCAACCATGCGGACGATACCGGCATAGGTGCTCTCACGCGCCGGCGCCGAAGCGCGGTAGCGGAACGCCTCGCCGGCGTTGACTGTGCCACTGCGCAGCGCCTCGCCCTTCGCCTTCGCCTCCGGCAGCGGCTCGCCGGTGACCGCGGATTCGTCAAGCCGGGCCTCGGCATCGAGAAGCTCGCCATCCACCGGCAGCATCTCGCCCGCCCGCACCAGCAGCTCGTCGCCAACCGCCACCTCCTCCGCAGCGATATCGACGAGCCCGTCCGCGTCCTGCCGGTGGGCGATGCGCGGTGTCCGGTCGCGCAGCGACCTGAGTTCGCGCTCCGCCTTGCCGCGCGCATAGTCCTCGAGCAGGTTGCCGCCGGAATACATCATGGCGACGACCGCGCCGGCTAGCGGCTCGCCCATCGCGATCGACGCGATCATCGCGACGAGCGCGATCGCATCCACGCCGAGCCGCCCGGCCAGCATGTCGCGGAGCATCGAGACCGCCAGCGCAACCGCCACGGGGATGGTGACCGCCGTCCAGATCAAGTCCGGCGACCATGCGCTGCTGACACGGCCTGCGATCAATCCAGCGATGGCACCGGCCAAGGCGATGGCGAACAGGCTCAGATGGACGACCATCTCACGCATCGGCGCTGCTCCCGTTCCGCCTCTGCCCGCCGCGCCTCAAGCGAAAATCACCTTGCGGAACCGGGCGAGCGCGAAGGCGAAATAGGCCGCGCCGATCGCAATGATCTTGGCAATCTCCGGCCAGACCACGTCGAACCCCGCGCCGCGATAGAGCACGCCTTGCGAGAAGGATACGAAATGCGGCGTCGGGCTGAAGATCTGCATGATCCACTGCAGCCAGACCGGCATGCTCTCCATCGGGGTCGTCGCGCCGGACAGAAGCTGCGTGACCACGAAGACCGGAATCGCGAGCAGGCCGAACTGCCCCATCGTCGTCGCCACGGTGCCGAGCAGGATGCCGAGCGCTGCGACGGAAAAGGCATAGATTGCGGTTCCCAGCACGAAGAGCGGGATCGAGCCGGCGATCGGGACGCCCAAGGCCAATTCGACGATGAGGACGAGAGAGGCGACCGCGGCCACCAGGATGACCAGGGCGTTCGCGACCATCTTGGCAAGCATGATCTCGATCGGAGTGACCGGCATTACCAGGAGATGCTCGACCGTTCCCTGCTCGCGCTCGCGGATCAGCGCCGCGCCGGTCAGGATGATGGTCAGCAGCGTGACGTTGTTGAGCACCTGCATCACCGAGCTGAACCAGCCGGAATCGAGATTGGGGTTGAAGCGCGCCCGCACCACGAGATTGATCGGCAGCGTGGTCGTCGTCTCGCGCCCGGCCTGCCGGTTCGCGATCTCCTGCGCGATGATCTGCTGGATATAGACCGCGCCATTGCCAGCCTGACTCATCGCAGTGGCATCTATGTTGAGCTGCAGCGTCGCGGCTCGCCCCGCCTGCAGGTCGGCCTGGAACTTCGGTGGAATCTCGAGCACGAAAACGAGGCGGCCGGAATTCATCTCGGCATCGATCTCGTTGGCGGCGATGCGCTTCGAGACCTTGAAGAGCGGGGGGTTGAAGGCGCCGAGCAGCGTGCGCGAGAATTCCGACTGGTCCTCGTCGACGATGCCGATCGTCAGGTCCCGAGCCTCGAGCGTCACGCCGGTCGCGACCGTGTAGACGGCGATGCTGAAGGCATAGACCACCAGCACCAACATGATCGGGTCTGCCCGCAGGCTGCGCAGTTCCTTCACCACGAGGCGCAGGATGTTCTGGAGGTGTATGACGAGCGCGGCCATCTCAAGCCTCCTGCTTGCGCAGGCCGAGCTGAGCGACCGCGAGGAAGAGCAGGAAGAAGAAGCCGAGCATCAAGAGATTGGGCCAGAGTTCACTCGGCCCCAACCCCTTGGTGAAGACACCGACGCTGACCGGCTGATACCAGGCCGGGGGCAGGCTCATGCCGATGAGACGGCCACCGCCCGAAAGCGAAGCGACCGGCACCATCAGGCCGGAGAAATTGACCGCCGGAATGATCGACAGGATCGCGGTGGCAAAAACAGCCGAGACCTGCGTGCGCGTGAAGCTGGAGATGAGCTGGCCGAAGCCGGTCGTGGCGGAGACGTAGAGCAGGGTCGCGAGCCACAGCACCCAGGCCGAGCCCTTGATCGGCACCGCGAAGACGGTCAGCGCGATAATGACGAGCATGACGAAGCTGGCCATCGCCACGGCGATGTAGGGCAGCTGCTTGCCGAACAGGAATTCGAATTGGCTGATCGGGGTCGAGCGGAAATTGGCGATCGAGCCGGTTTCCTTCTCGCGGACGACGCCGATCGCCGACATGATCGCCGGGATGAGGATCAGCATCAGCATGATCACGCTCGGCACCATCGCATTGGCGCTCTTGAAATCCTGATTGTAGCGGAAGCGGGTCTCGATCGTGACGGGCGACGGCACATGGCTCGACGCGGCCTGGGCGGCCACGAAGCCCTGCGCGTATTGCGTCGCCAGCCCGGTGACGTAGCCGCGCGTCGTCTCGGCCCGGAACGGCATGGCGCCGTCGAGCCAGACCGAGAGCTCAGGCGTCCGGTCGGCCATCAGGTCGCGGCCGAAGGAGGGCGGGATCTCGATCGCGAGCTGCAGCTCGCCGCTTCTCAGGCGCTGGTCCAGCTCGGCTGCGGAGCGGATCGGCGGCTGCTCGCTAAAGTAGCGCGAGCTGGAGAAGGCCTCGACCAGCTGCCGGCTCTCCATCGAGTTGTCCTGATCATAGGCCGCGAATTTCAGGTTCTCGACATCTAAGGAAATGCCGAAGCCGAAGGCCAGCATCAGCAGCACCGGCCCGAGAAAGGCGAAGCTCAGCCGGATCGGATCCCGCAGCAGCTCCATCGTCTCGCGCCGGGTGCAGGCCCAGAGCCGGCGCGGATCGAAGCGGCGGGCCGGCCGCGCGGGCTGCGCGGCGGCGGCCGGGATGGCCGTAGCTTCCACCGGCACGTCCTCGATGCCGGCCGCCTCTTTGAGATAGACGATGAAGGCCTCTTCCAGCGTGTCGACGCCGCGTTTCTGCACCAGCTCTTCCGGTGTGCCGACCGCCAGAACCTTGCCCGCATGCATGAAGGAGATGCGGTCGCAGCGCTCCGCCTCGTTCATGAAATGGGTCGAGAGGAAGATGGTGACGCCGTCGTCGCGAGAGAGGTCGATCAGCGTGCGCCAGAAGGCGTCGCGCGCGATCGGGTCGACGCCCGAAGTCGGCTCGTCGAGGATCAGCATCGCCGGGCGATGCAGGACGGCGACAGCGAGCTGGAGGCGCTGGCGGATACCGAGCGGGAGGCTGTCGGGCCGCTCGTCGGCGACGGTCTCGAGGTCGAAGCGGGTCAGGAGCTCCGCGATGCGGCCGGGAATCTCTGCCGATGGCAGATGATAGAGCTCGGCATGCAGCAGCAGATTCTGCCGCACCGTGAGCTCGCTGTAGAGCGAGAAGGCCTGGGACATGTAGCCGACATTGCGCCGCGTCTCCATGTCGTCGGCGGCGAGCGGCTGGCCGAACAGCTTCGCGGTGCCCTCGGTCGCCGGCARCAGGCCGGTCAGCATCTTCATCGTCGTCGACTTGCCGCAGCCGTTCGAGCCGAGGAAGCCGAAGATCTCGCCGCGGCCGATGCGGAAGCTGACATGGTCGACGGCGACGAAATCGCCGAAGCGGCGCGTCAGCCCCTCGGCCTCGATCGCAGGGGTCGCATCATCGCTCACGACCCGCGGCCGGAGCACGACCTCGCGGTGCTGCGCCCGCTTGGCTTCGGGCAGCAGGGCAACGAAGGCTGCTTCCAGCGTCGACTGCCCAGCCTTGCGGCGCAGCTCTGCGGGCGTTCCGGTGGCGATCGCCTTGCCGTCATCCATCGCCACGAGCCAGTCGAAGCGTTCGGCCTCCTCCATATAGGCGGTGGCGACGATGACGCTCATGCTGGGCCGGCGGGCGCGGATCGTATCGATCAGATCCCAAAACTGGCCGCGCGAGAGCGGATCGACGCCGGTCGTCGGCTCGTCCAGGACGAGCAGGTCGGGATCGTGGATGAGCGCGCAGCAGAGGCTGAGCTTCTGCTTCATGCCGCCGGAGAGCTTGGCGGCAGGGCGGCCCTCGAAGGGATCCAGCCCCGTCGCCGTGAGCAGTTCATCGATGCGCTGGCGACGCTCGGCCGCGTCCTGCCCGAAGAGCCGCGCATGGAAGTCGATATTCTCGAAGACGGACAGCGTCGGATAGAGATTCCGGCCCAAACCCTGCGGCATATAGGCGATGCGCCCGCGCCGTGCCTCGCGTTCGGCCTTGACGCCGAGATCGCCGCCGAGCGCGTGCACGCTGCCCTGCTGGATCGCTCGCACGCCGGCGACGAGTGCCAGCAGGGTCGACTTGCCGACGCCGTCCGGCCCGATCACGCCGATCATGCGGCCAGCGGGGATATCGAGCGTCAGCGCATCAAGGGCGGTCACCTTGCCGTAGCGGTGCGTGACGCCCGCGAGGCTGGCGGCAGGCACGACCTCCGTCATGGCAGCTTCACAGCGAGCGAGTCGGGCCATTTCGCGGAGGGAGAGGTGCGAACGAAGCCGAGGCCGCGCACGCCGGTCTTCACCTGCCGGTGGTATTTGGCGAGCAGATCCTTGTCGACCTGAAGTTTAGCGCGGAAGACCAGCTTCTCGCGCTCCTCGGCAGTCTCGACGGCCTTCGGCGTGAACTGGGCGTCGGCCGCGACGAAGCTGACCGTCGCCGGGATGACGTATTGCGGCACGGGATCGAGAATGATGCGGGCCTCGTCGCCCAGGGCGAGCTGACCGGCCTGCGCCGCCGGCAGGTAGATCGTCATGTAGACATCAGACAGGTCGAGGATGGTGATGACGCGCGTGCCGGCCGAGACCACCTCGCCGGTCCGGGCCAGTTGGTACTGGACGCGCCCGCTCCGCGGCGCGAGGAGCACGAGATCGACCAGGATCGCCCTGATCTGCTCGGCATCGGCCTCGGACGCGTGGATCGCGAACTGAGCCTGGTCGCGCTGCGCCTGGGCGGCTCGCAAGGCCGCGTCGGTGGCATCGGCCTTGGCCGAACGCTGGTCGAAGACCTGCTTGCTGAGATAGCCCTTCTCGACCAGCTCCTTGCCGCGATCGGCATCAGTCCTGGCAAGGATCTGATCGCTCTTGCGCTGGGCGATCAGGGCTTCCGCCTCGGCAAGCGCCTGGCGTGCCCGCAGCACCTGCGCCTGCGCGGCCCGCAGCTGCGCCTCGTATTCCGGCGAGGCGATCCGGGCGATCACCTGACCGGCCGTGACCTCGTCACCTTCCTTGACCGTGACCTCCGCCAGGCGGCCGGCATATTTCGAGGCGACATCGACCTGCGTCGCCTCGATGCGCCCGTTGGTCTTGACGATCCCTTCCGGCATCGTGTCGCCGCGCAATCTTTCGATCAGCGCCTTCAGCCGCGACTGCGCCTGCGCGGAAGGCGGCGATAGCAGAAGCACAGTGAAGGCAACTGCGGCGGCTACTCGACAAAATCGCATGGAGCATCTCCAACGGAGCAGGCTTGGAACGTTCAGCTCTGCAGCCTTCATAGCATGCGCGAAGCTGTCCGCGAGGCCCATACTCGCATCACGCCGCTTTCAATTGTGCACCAAAGCGCGGCCAGATGCCGCTGATCCTGCCCGCGACTTGACGCTCAGCCGGCTATTCGAAGAGGTCCGGATGCGCAGCCTCGGTCTTCGGGAGGGCGCGCAGGATCTCGGTGAGATGATGGCGCATCGCGGCCTCGGCCGCCGCGGGGTCGCCTGCATCGATCGCCGCCACGATGCCCCGATGCTGCTCGACCAGCGGCTGCATCGCGCCCGGCCCCGGCAAGGTGAGCTGGCAGACCCTGTCCATATGCGCCTTGATATCCCGGATCGCCTCCCAGGCGAGCGGCATGCCGACGCCTTCCGTCAGCTCGACATGGAAAAGCTCGTCATAGCGCTGGAAGGCAGCATGGTCGTTCCGCGACGCGGCCTTGTCCTGCATCTCCAGGAGATCGGCGATGCGCTGCCGGCTTTGCGCGGAGAAGGACAGGCAGGCCTGCCGGACGATCGCGACCTCCACCGCCTCGCGCACGAAGCGCGCCTCCATCATCTTGCGGACGGAGAACTTGACCACGACCGTGCCGCGCTGCGGCTGCACGTCGACGAGCCGCGTCTTGGCGAGCGCGATCAGCGCCTCGCGCACCGGCTGGCGCGATACGCCGTATTTCAGAGCGATCTCCTGCTCCGAGAGACGCGTGCCGGGCGGCAGATCGAGCGCGATGATCGCCCGGCGCAATTCGGCTTCGACACGGCCAGCCGCCGAAGCGCCCGGATAAGCGGCGGGTGACGCCAGCGAAAGGCTCAAGCCAAAAACCTCCAGGGCCTGTTGCGTACCATACAACTACATACTACCATACAATGACTGTCGCGGCCAAGCTCGGCTCGCAGACAGAAAGCTTACGTTCAACGCGCCACCGAACAAGCCGGGAAACGGCGAGGCGTCTGAACCCAGGGGAGAACGCACCATGACCGCACGCCGCAGTTTCCTTGCCTATACCGCCGCGCTGGCCATCTCGGCCGTTGCGGCGACCTCCGCCCTCGCCCAGAGCGTGACGCTGCGCTCGGCAGACATCCATCCGACCGACTACCCGACCGTCGAAGCGGTCCGCTACATGGGCAAGCTGCTTGAGGAGCGCACCCAGGGCCGCGTCAAGATCAACGTCTTCCACTCCGCCCAGCTCGGTCAGGAGAAGGACACGATCGACCAGACCCGCTTCGGCGTCATCGACATCAACCGCATCAACATGGCGCCGTTCAACAACCTGATCCCGGCGACCAACATCCCATCCCTGCCCTTCATCTTCCGCTCCGTCGACCACATGCGGAAGGCGATGGACGGGCAGATCGGCGACAACCTCCTGAAGGAATTCGAGAAGCACGACCTCATCGGCCTCGCGCTCTACGATTCCGGTTCGCGCTCCTTCTATAACTCCAAGCGCCCGATCAACAGCCCGGCCGATATGAAGGGCATGAAAATCCGCGTCCAGCAGTCCGACATGTTCGTCGCGCTGGTCTCGGCACTCGGCGCCAACGCCACGCCGATGCCCTTCGGCGAAGTTTATTCCGCGCTACAGACCGGCGTGATCGACGGCGCCGAGAACAATTGGCCGTCCTATGAATCGACCCGCCATTTCGAGGTCTCGAAGTTTTATTCGGTGACCGAGCACTCGCTCTCGCCGGAAGCTCTGGTGATGTCGAAAAAGAGCTTCGACAAGTTCAACGCAGCCGATCAGGCGATCATAAAGGCCGCGGCGAAGGAGTCGGTGCTCAAGATGCGCGAACTCTGGGATGCGCGCGAGAAGGCGTCCGAAGCCAAGGTCAAGGCCGGCGGCGCCCAGATCAACCAGGTCGACAAGAAGCCCTTCATCGATGCGATGAAGCCGGTCTACGACAAGTTCGTCACCGACCCGAAGCTCAAGGAGATGGTCGCCGCCATCCAGGCGGTGAACTGAGCCTCGTTCAAGTGGGGCGGCTCGAAACGGCTGCTCCGCTTTCCAAAGCCCTCATCCTGAGGAGCGATCGGAGATCGCGTCTCGAAGGATGATCCAGAGATCGCTGGAACCGTCCTTCGAGAAGCCGCTTCGCGGCTCCTCAGGATGAGGGCTCAGGATGAGAAACCCGCATCCACGGACATCCCATGCGCGCCTTCACCGCCTTTTTGACACGCCTCGACGCCAAGCTCAGCCTGTTCGCGCTGATCACCGCCGGGGCCGGCCTCGTCCTGATGACCGTGATGGTCGCCTGGGGCGTGTTCGGCCGCTATGTCCTCAACGACACGCCGATCTGGGTCGAGGCCGGATCGCTCTTCCTGATGTCGTGGTTCATCCTGCTCGGCGCCGCCGTCGGCGTGCGCGAAAGCGACCATCTCGGCTTCGAAGTCGGGCTGGTGATGTCGCCACCGCCGCTGCGCGCCGCGATGATCGTCATTGGTGAAGGCCTTGTCTGCGCCTTCGGCTTGGCCATGCTGGGCTATGGCTGGCAGCTCGCGGCCGGGACCTGGGCCGACCGGATGCCGATCATCGGCATCTCCCGCGGCTGGGACTATGTGCCGATCGCGGCCGGCGGCGCGCTGATCGCCCTGTTCGCGCTGGAAAAGCTCCTGCTCTTCATCACCGGTGAAGAACAGGCTCCGCTCGGCTTCGTCCATTTCGGCGAAAGCCAGGAGGCCTGAGCCATGGAACTCTGGATTCTCTTCGGCGTCTTCTCGCTGCTCCTGCTGATCGGCGTCCCCGTGGCCTTCTGCCTCGGCATCGCCTCCGTCGCGACCGTCGCCTTTATGGGCCTGCCGCCCGTCGTCGTCTTCCAGCAGATGAATTCCGGCATGAACGCCTTCGCGATGATGGCGATCCCATTCTTCATCTATGCCGGCGACCTGATGATCCGCGGCGGCATCGCCGAGCGGCTGATCCAGATGGCGGCGAGCCTCGTCGGCCATCTGCGCGGCGGCCTCGGCCAGGTCAATGTCGTCACCTGCACGCTCTTCGGCGGCATCTCCGGCTCGGCCGTGGCCGACGCCTCGGCGGTCGGCGGCCTCATGATCCCGCAGATGAAGAAGCGCGGCTACGACGCCGACTATGCCGTCAACGTCACCGCGAACGCGGCAATCATCGCGCTGCTGATCCCGCCCTCGCACAACATGATCATCTATTCGCTCTCGGCCGGCGGCAATCTCTCGATCGCGGACCTGTTCACCGCCGGCGTCGTGCCGGGCCTGCTGCTCTGCGCCGCGCTGATGGTCGCTGCCTGGGCGGTCGCGGTGAAGCGCGGCTATCCGCGCGAGCCCTTCCCGGGCTTCGCGACCGTCGGGCGCTATGTCGTGCTGGCGCTGCCCGGCATCCTCCTGATCGGCATCATCTTCGGCGGCGTCCGCTCCGGCGTCTTCACCGCGACGGAATCCTCCTGCGTCGCGGTGGTCTATGCCATCCTCGTCACGATCTTCGTCTACCGGCAACTCACCTGGACGGCCTTCGTCGAGGCGACGCTGGGCGCGGTGCGGACTACGGCGATGGTGCTGCTGGTGATCGGCACCGCCGGCGCCTTCGGCTGGCTGATGGCCTTCCTCGAGGTGCCGCGGGCGACGATCGCAGCGATGAAGGCGGTATCCGACAATCCCATCACCATCCTGCTGATGATCAACCTGATCCTGCTGGTGCTCGGCACCTTCATGGACATGGCGCCGATGATCATCATCTGCACGCCGATCTTCCTGCCGGTGGTGAAGGCCTTCGGCGTCGACCCCGTGCATTTCGGCGTGATCCTGATCCTCAACGCCGGCATAGGCCTCAACACGCCGCCGGTCGGCTCGGTGCAGTTCGTCGCCTGCGCCATCGGCCGCATCTCCATCGGCGAGTCCATGCGCACGATCTGGCCCTTCTACGGCGCCAGCATCGCCGTGCTCCTGCTCGTCACCTATGTGCCCGGCCTGTCGCTCTGGCTGCCGCGCCTGTTCCACTGAAGGACTGATCATGACCATCGACATTCGCCAGGTTTCGCACCCCGAGGCCGTCAAGGGTTTCGACACGGCGGAACTGCGACGCCACTTCCTGATCGAGACGCTGTTCGCCCCCGGCGAGGTCAAGCTGACCTATAGCCATCTCGACCGCGTCATCGTCGGCGGCGCCATGCCGACGGGCAAACCGGTGGTCCTGCCGACACCGAAGGCGGTCGGTACCGACGCCTTCCTCAGGCGCCGCGAGCTCGGCATCGTCAATGTCGGCGGTCCCGGCAAGGTTTCGGTCGGCGGCAAGGATTACGCGCTCGCCAAACGCGATGCGCTCTATGTCGGCAAGGAAGCGGGCGAGGTCTCCTTCGCCAGCGACGATGCCGGCAACCCGGCGAAGTTCTACCTGCTCTCGACGCCGGCCCATGCCGCGCATCCGACCAAGGTGATCAGGGAGGCCGATGCCAGGACGATCGCGCTCGGCGAGCAGGCGACCGCCAACAAGCGCGTCATCCGCCAGTACATCATCCCCGGCGTCTGCGACACCTGTCAGCTCGTGATGGGCGTCACCACCCTCGACGAAGGCAGCATCTGGAACACCATGCCGGCGCATGTCCATGACCGGCGCTGCGAGATCTATCTCTATTTCGACGTTCCGGCCGACGCCCGCGTCTTCCACCTGATGGGCGAGCCGCAGGAGACCCGCCACCTCGTCATCGCCAACGAGCAGGCGATCCTCTCGCCCGGCTGGTCGATCCATTCCGGCGTGGGGACGAAGGCCTATTCCTTCATCTGGGGCATGGGTGGCGACAATGTCGACTATACCGACATGGACATGGTTGCGACCGGAGACCTGCGCTGATGCACTCGGCCTTTGACTTGGGCGGCCGGACCGCGATCGTCACCGGGGCCAATACGGGCCTCGGCCAGGCGATCGCGGTCGCGCTCGCCCAGGCCGGTGCCGGCATCGTCGCGGTCGGCCGCTCGAGCATGGCCGAAACGAAGGCGCTGGTCGCCGAGACCGGCAAGCTCTTCCATGAGATCGCCGCCGATCTCGCGACGCTGGAGCCGATCCCGCGGATCGTGGAAGAGGCCGAGGCGGCAGCGAAGGCCGACGGCTCGCGGCTCGACATCCTCGTCAACAATGCCGGCATCATCCGCCGCGCCGACGCGATCGACTTCACCGAGGCCGATTGGGACGCGGTGATGGACGTGAACCTGAAGTCGACCTTCTTCCTGACGCAGGGCGTGGCCAAGCGCATGCTGGCCGACGGCAAGGGCGGCAAGGTCATCAACATTGCCTCGCTGCTGTCCTTCCAGGGCGGCATCCGCATCCCGTCCTACACGGCGTCGAAGAGCGGGCTTGCCGGGCTGACACGGCTGCTCGCCTGCGAATGGGCGGGCAAAGGCATCAACGTCAACGCGATCGCGCCCGGCTATTTCGCGACCAACAACACGCAGGCCCTGCGCGCCGACCCCGAGCGCAACACGGCCATTCTCGCTCGGATCCCGGCCGGGCATTGGGGCGAGCCGCAGGAACTCGGGGGCGCCGCCGTGTTCCTCGCCTCGGACGCAGCCGCCTACATCCACGGCGTCGTGCTGCCCGTCGATGGCGGCTGGCTCGCGCGCTGAGGGAGAACCGACATGGACCGCAGGAACGAGCCTTTCGCCCATGATGCCGATCTCGCCTGGGAGCCGGCCGGCGACGGCGTGGCGCGCAAGATCCTGACCTATCGCGACAATGTCATGATGGTGCGCGTGCGCTTCGAGGCCGGCGCCATCGGCCCGGCGCATAGCCATCCGCATATCCAATGCTCGCTGGTCGAAAGCGGCGTCTTCGACATCACCATCTCCGGGCGCACCGAACGCCTGAAGGCCGGCGACAGCTTCACCGTGCCGCCGGATGCGGTGCACGGCGCCGTCAACGTGGAGGCCGGGACGCTCGTCGACGTCTTCACACCGATGCGGCAGGACTTCGTCTCCTGACGGAACGGCCCTCGGCTGTCCACGTTCGGATTGACTCTCTCATAACCCGTCAGCTATGGATCAATCCCATAACTGACGGGTTATGCTTTTGATCTCGACCGATCACGACCAGCTTTTCAGGACGCTTGCCGATCCGACACGGCGGGCGTTGTTCGAATGGCTGTGCAGGGATGGCGAACAGACTGTGGGAGCCCTGACGATCCGCGCCGGCGTCTCGCAACCGGCCGTGTCGAAGCATCTCGCCGTGTTGAAACAGGCCGGGCTGGTGCGGGACCGGCAGGAAGGCCGCCAGTCCCACTACAGCGCACAACCGAAGGCGCTGGCGCCGCTGATCGACTGGACCAGCCAGATGGGCGGGTTCTGGGAGAGCCGATTCGACGATCTCGAAAATCTGCTCAAGAGGATGGACGAGTGAACGAAGCAGCCACCGAACTCCGCTCCGTCGTCGTCGAGCGAGAATTCCCGCACCCGCCCGAGAAGCTTTGGCGCGCCCTGACCCAGCCGCATCTGATCGCGGAGTGGCTGATGAAGAACGACTTCAAGCCGATCGTCGGTCATCGTTTCGGTTTCAGCGCCGAATGGGGCGCCGTTTCGTGCGAGGTGCTGGAGATCGAGGAGACGAAATCGCTGTCCTACACATGGGGCGATCACGAGCTGAAGACGGTGGTGACCTGGACCTTGACCCCGGCCGGCGCCGGCACGGCGCTGCGCATGGAACAGACCGGCTTCCGGGACAACCAGCCGCGCTACTTCCAGGGCGCCCGGGCTGGCTGGCCGCGCTTCCTCGCCGCGCTGGGGGAATTGCTGGCGCGGATGGGCTGAGGCCAAGTCCAGAGGCGTGAACGCACAGAATTTGAAGAAGGGAGAGCGTGGTGGCCGACACCGCAACCCAGACGGAGAAATCACCGTCCGAACTGATCGACGGGCGGATCGCAGAGCTCGGCGACTGGCGCGGCGAGATGCTGGCCCGGCTCCGCGCCCTGATCCAGCAGACAGTTCCCGATGTCGTCGAGGAATGGAAATGGCGCGGCGTGCCGGTCTGGTATCGCGACGGCATGATCTGCACCGGCGAAACCTACAAGTCGGTGGTTAAGCTGACCTTCGCCAAGGGTGCGGCGCTGGAAGACGCGTCCGGCCTGTTCAACTCCAGCCTGGACGGCAATGTCCGCCGGGCCATCGATTTCCACGAGGGCGATGCGATCGACGAAAAGGCCCTGGCCGAGCTGATCAGCGCAGCTGTTGCGCTGAACGCGTCGAAAACGAAGAGAGCCGGCCGCTCGGGCTGAGCAGCCGGCCCTTTCTTGATCGAGTGCCCACGACTGAAAGTCGCGGGCTCCCGCTGTGCCGTCGTATCAGCCCTTGGACTTCTTCCCGGGCTTTCCGCCACCCTTCTTGCTTGACGAGCCGCCGCCCTTCTCGAACACCTTGTAGAACTCCTCGGCCATGCCGCGCAGAGACCTGCCGATGTTGGCGTATTGGTACTCGTTCAGATTGGCGAGCGAGGCGCGCCCCGCCGGCTGGCGCGTGCCGAAGCCGCGGCCGGGCAGCAGCACGATGCCGGTTTCGTCGGCGATCCTGAACAGCAGCTCGTCCGGATTGACGTTCTTCTTCACCCAGGCCTCGAACTCCGGCCCATACAGGTCTCTGGCCACCGCCGATAGATCGAGCAGCGTGTAGTAATCGACCGCATTCTCGTCGTTGCCCTGGGGGACGCCGAGCTCGCGATAGAGCGCCGCCTCGCGGCGGCGGATCAGCTTCTTCAGCTCCGCCTTGTAGCCATCGGCCTCGTCCATCAAGGCAAAGAGCGAGAACAGCACCATCTGGACCTGCTGCGGCGTCGAGAGGCCGGCGGTGTGGTTGAGCGCCACGGTGCGGCTGTCGGCGACGAGCCGGTCGATGAAGCGCAGCTGGCTGACATCCGGCAGGAGCGAGCCATAGCGCCGGTCCAGCGCCTGCTTGGCGCTCTTCGGCAGCTCGTCCAGCGCCTTGTCGAAGATGGAATCCTTGTGCGTCGCGACGACGCCGAGGCGCCAGCCGGTCGCGCCGAAATACTTCGAGAAGGAGTAGACCAGCATCGTGTTGTGCGGACAGGTCGCGAAGAGCGACCGGAAGCCGTCGGCAAAGGTGCCGTAGACATCGTCCGTCAGGATGAAGAGGTCCGGCCGGTGCTCGCGCACGATGGCCGCGACCTTTTCGAGGCTGCGATCATCCATCTTCACCGAGGGCGGATTGCTCGGGTTGATGCAGAAGAAGATCTTGATCGCCGGATCCTTGAGCTTCTCCAGCTCGGAATCCGGATACTGCCAGCCCTTCTCGGGATCGGCGTCGATCGCGACCTCGACCAGCCCGTATTCGTCGAGCTCGGGAATCTCGATATAGGGCGTGAAGACCGGCATGCCGATCGCGACCTTGTCGCCGCGCTTGACCAGACCGTTCTGCTTCAGCGTGTTGAAGATATAGGTCATGGCGGCAGTGCCGCCCTCGACCGCGAAGAGATCGACGCTACCCGGCGGGATGGAGCCCCCGATCATCTCCTTGACGATGTAGTGGCCGACGATCTGCTCGCTCACCCTGAGCATGCGCGGCGGAACCGGGTAGTTGCAGCCGAGGATACCCTCGACCATCTCGTGCAGGAACGCGGAAGCCGAAAGGCCGAGCTGATCACGGACATAGCTCAGCGAGCGGCCGAGGAAGACGACGCCGGGCTGGTCGCGGTTCTCGGCGATGAAGCGCTCGAAGCGCCCCTCGATGCCCTCGATCTGCGGCAGGCCGCCGATGCCGTTGGGCATATAGGAGTAGGAGAGCTCCGCCTCCGCCGTGGCGAAGAGGCCGAGCCGAAAGAAAGCCCGGCGCGGCAACGTCGCCAGGAAGTTCGGATTGCCGCGTCCGGCATTGAGCATCAGGCGGTTTTCGCGGCTTGAAGCCAGCTTGATCAGTTCGTCCTTGAGCTCGAAGGGGCTGAGCTTGGCGTATTTGCTGTAATCAGTCGCCATAATACGTCTCCTCGATCAAATCAGGTGAAAGCCACGACGAGCGGGCCGAGCAATGTCAGGAAAACGTTCGCCAACGCATAGGTGATGGCGAAGGGAGTGGTCGGGATGGAGTTCCCGGCCTTGTCCAGAACCTCGCCGAAGGCGGGGTTGGCGCTGCGCGAACCGGACAATGCGCCGGCAAAGACGGCGGTGTTGTCGTAGCGCAGGATGTAGCGCCCGACGAGCATGGTGATGATCAACGGCAGGATCGTGACGACCACGCCGATCAGGAAGATCGACAGGCCACTCTGAGCGATGGTGGTGACGGCCTGGTGCCCCGACTGGAGCCCGACCACCGCGACGAAGCCGGCAAGGCCGAGATCGCGCAGCAGTGTCGAGGCCGCCGTCGGCATGTTGCCGATGGCGAGATTGCGGCTGCGATACCAGCCGAAGAGCAGGCCGGACAGCAGCGCGCCGCCGCCGCTGCCGAGCGTCAGCGGGACATCGCCGATACGAACCACCAGCAGGCCGATCAACAGGCCGACGACGAGGCCCAGACCGTGGAAGACGAAATCGGTCTTGTCGCTGGAGACCAGCAGCGTGCCGACCACCTTCGCCACACGCTGGACATCTTCCGCCGTGCCGTAGAGCGTCGCGACGTCGCCGGCTTCGATGACGGTATTCTCCGTCAACGGAAGCGGCTTGCCGGCGCGCTGCAGGCCGGTGACGTAGATGCCGTGGCGGAGATTGCCGGCCGTCGCATCTCTGATCTGCTGCACGGTCTTGCCGATGAAGTCTCGGCTGGCGATGGCGACGTCGCGGCTGAGCACGACCAGATCCATGCCATCGGAGGACTGGAGCTCGGGGCCGATCTTGCTGGCCGCGCCGACGACGCCCGCACGCCGGCCGACGACGAGGATGGTGTCCCCGGGCTTGAGCTTGAGGTCCGGTTCAACGCCGATCACCGAACCGTCGCGCTTGAGGCGCTCGATGGCGAAGGCGGCAGGACCGGCCAGGGCCTCGACTTCCGCGATCGAGCGCCCTGCGACACCCTCCACCTTGAACAGGCGACCGACCAGATCAGGCGCCGCCGGGTGCTCGCCGGCGCCATAGACCCGGATGCCCGCGAGCATCTCGGCCTCGGCCTTGATGGCGTCGTCCCGGATGCTGCGGCCCATGAGCCAGGGCAGAATGTTGACGCAGACGATGATCGCGCCGAAGGAGCCGAAGATGTAGGTCACGGCATAACCGATGGCGACGTTGCCCTGCAGGCGCTGGGCTTCATCCGCCGCCAGCCCGAGTTTGCCGATGGCTGCGCCGGCGGTGCCGATGATCGCCGATTGCGTCAGGCCGCCGGCCGCGATGCCTGCCGCCAAGCCCTTGTCGAGCCCGAACATCCTGGCGAGGATGACGACGGTGGCGAGGCCGCTGAGCGCCAGCACCGCCGCCATGACGATCTCGCGGATCGATTGCCGACCCAGGGAGCGGAAGAACTGCGGTCCGCTCTCGAAGCCGACGGCATAGATGAACAGCGCGAAGAGGACAGATTTGATGCCGTTGTCGATGGTGACGCCGACCTGGCTGATCAGGACCGCTGCGAGCAGCGAGCCGGCGACACCTCCGAGCTGGAACTTGCCAAACTGGAACTTGCCGACCCAGTAGCCCACCGCCAATGACAGAAAGAGAGCAATTTCCGGGGATTGATGGAAAATCGACGATAGCGCCGCCACAGATCGCCTCCCAAATGCTGGAACAGAACTGATCGAAATCAAGCAAACGATAACAGCGGACAGAACTCTAGACGCGAATTCACATATGACTCAAGGAGCGATATTCGGAGCACTGCCTCTGCAGACGCGCACGGCCAGAACATCGACACCAGAAACAATATTCAACATGGCAGAATTCAAAACTGTCATTTTGACGATAATTTTATGACTTGGTCAGGCATCTCGCCGCTTTCCACTCCCGGCCAAAGCTGTGGCTATGGCGACTATATTTCGGCGTTCTGAGCGAGCACCACCCTCACCGGGATCAATGCCGCCAAAGCTTCGGCCGGCACCAGTCAAGACCGCTCTTCGGCATGAACAACAGCCAAGATCAACGAGCACCTTTTATGACAGCTCGAACAAGGCTGTAGCGCCCTTCAAAAAAAACGCCCAGTATCGCCGCGATCCGGCCCATCCCCGCGATGGAGCCGATCCGGCGGTCGAGATGGCGGGGGAAGGGAATGCGGATGCCTGGATTTTCGCAGCGCGCGGATGAAAGACTGCGCCCTGGAATTCTCTGCCTTGCGGCGATGGCCCTGGCCGTTGGTCTCGCCTTGAATCCCGCGACCACCGCCCTCGCCCAGCAAGCCGCCCCGGCGAAGATTCCGGTGGGCACCGTCCCCGCTGAAAAGCGGCCCGTCGAAAAAACCGCCGATTTCGTAGGCCGCATCGCAGCCATCAACCGCGTCGACATCCGCGCGCGCGTCACCGGGTATCTCGAAGAAGTGCTCTTCAAGGACGGTGCAAACGTCAAGGAAGGCACGCCCCTCTTCCGCATCGAACGGGCACCGTTCGAAGCGGCCGTCGAACAGGCGCAAGGCGCGCTGGAAGGCGCGCAGGGCACCTTGCAGAATGCCATCGTGCAGCGGCAGCGCGCCGAGGATCTCCTGCGCACCAGTGCAGGGTCCGTCGCCGTCCGCGATCAGCGTGTCGCCGATGAGAAGAGCGCGCAGGGCAACCAGACGATCGCGGAAGCCAATCTGAAGACTGCGCAGATCAATCTCGGCTACACGGAAATCACGGCCCCGATTGCCGGCCGGATCGGCCGGACCAAGGTTACCAAAGGCAACGTCGTGGGCCCCGATAGCGGCGTGCTCGTCCAGATCGTCAGCAACGACCCGATGTACGTCAACTTCCCGGTCAGCGAGCGCGAGTTCCTGGGGCTGAAGACGAACTCGGTCGCGGAACTGAAGGACCCGCCCTCCGTCAGTCTCAGATTCGCGGACGGCAGCGCATATAATTACAAGGGCCGCGTCGACTTCGTCGACGTCTCGGTCGACCGTTCCACCGATACGGTTCTGGTGCGCGCGGAGGTTCCGAATCCGGACGGCAAGCTCATCGACGGCACGCTCGTGCGCGTCACCGTCCAGGCCGACAAACCCGAAGAAAAGGTCCTGATCCCCCAATCGGCTCTGATCGCCGATCAGCAGGGCCCCTATGTCTTCGCGGTCGAGGACGGCAAGGCCGTGGTCAAGCGCGTCAAGATCGGCGCAGAGGTCGGCGCCTATGTCGTCGTCGAGCAGGGCCTCGTCGGCAACGAGCAGATCATCGTCGAGGGGCTGCAGAATCTGCGGCCGGGGTCGCCGGTCCTGCCCTCGCCCGTGCCTGCGCCGGTCGGCCGGAGCTGAGCCATGTTCACCTCCGTCTTTGTCGACCGGCCGCGCCTGGCCATCGTCATCGCGCTCGTCACCACGATCGCGGGCCTGTTGTCGCTCTTCGCCATCCCGGTGGCACAGTATCCCGACATCGTGCCCCCGCAGGTCTCGGTGACGGCCTCCTATCCCGGCGCCTCGGCGGCGGTAATCGAGGCGACCGTGGCCCAGCCACTCGAGGCTCAGATCGTCGGCACCGACAAGATGCTCTACATGAAGAGCGTCAGCGGCAATGACGGCAGCTATTCGCTGCTCGTCTCCTTCGAGCTGGGAACCAACCCGGACATCAACAGCGTCAACGTCAACAACCGCGTGCAGGTCGCGCTGTCGAAGCTGCCCCAGGAGGTGCAGCGCAACGGCGTGACGGTGAAGAAGAAGTCCTCGGCCCTGCTCGGCGTGATCGCGGTCTATGCGCCGAAGAACAACTACGACACGCTGTTCGTCTCGAACTACGTCACGATCAACCTGCTCGACTCCATCCGCTCGACGCCCGGCGTCGGCGACGCCGCGCTGTTCGGCGCTCAGGATTATTCGATGCGGGCCTGGGTCCGCACCGACAACCTGACCGGTCTCAACCTGACGACCGGCGATATCATCAGCGCCATCCAGTCGCAGAACACGCAGGCCGCCGTCGGTCGGATCGGCGCCCGTCCGATCTCGGACGATCAGCAGCTGCAGCTGAATATCCAGACCAAGGGCCGATTGAGCTCGCCGGAGGAGTTCGGCAAGATCGTGCTGCGCACCAATCCGGACGGCTCGATCCTGCGGCTCTCCGATGTCGCGCGGCTCGAGCTCGGCGCCGCCAATCTCGACCGCGACACGCGGCTGAATGGTGGCCCCGCCGTGCTGATCGGCGTCTACCAGTCGCCCGGCGCCAATGCGATCGCCGCGCTCGACGCCGTCAAGAAGACGGTCGGCGACCTGTCGAAGTCCTTCCCGGAAGGGCTGGAGTGGAAGGTCACCTACGACCCCACGGCCTTCGTCGAGGCGACGATCCATGAGGTGCAGAAGACGCTGATCGAGGCCTTCGTCCTCGTCGTCCTCGTGGTCTTCCTGTTCCTCGGCAATTTCCGCGCGACGCTGATCCCGACGGTCGCGGTGCCGGTCAGCCTGATCGGCGCCTTCGTCGTCCTTAACGCCATCGGATACTCCGCCAACACGGTGTCGCTACTCGCCGTGGTCCTCGCGATCGGCATTGTCGTCGACGACGCGATCGTGGTGATCGAGAACGTCGAGCGCGTGATGGAGGAACATCCGGAGCTGACCCCCGCCGAGGCGACGAAGAAGGCGATGAGCGAGATCGTGGCGCCGATCATCGCGATCACGCTTGTGCTGCTCTCGGTCTTCGTGCCGGTGGCCTTCATCCCCGGCATTTCGGGCGAGCTGTTCCGGCAGTTCGCGGTCACAGTCGCCGTGGCGATGGTGCTCTCCGCCATCAATGCCCTGACGCTTTCCCCGGCGCTCTGCGCCGTGCTGCTCAAGCGCCATGAAGGGCCGCGGCATGGGCCGATCGCCCGCCTCATGCGCGGGATCGACTGGGTGCGCGACCGCTACGGCTCCGCCGTCGCGCGCCTCGTGCGGGTTTCCTTCATCAGCCTCCTGCTGACCGCCGCCTTCGGCGCCGGTATCTACGGGATGAGCCGCATCACGCCGACGGGCTTCCTGCCCGACGACGACCAGGGCGCCTTCTTCATCGTCGCACAATTGCCCGACGGCGCCTCGATCGGCCGCACCTCCGCAGCCATGGCCCAGGTCGAAGGCATCCTGAAAACCGAAAGCGCGATCGCCGACTACTCCACCGTCATCGGCCTCAACTTCCTCGACAATTATTCGCAGCCCAACGCCGCCTTCGTCATGATTTCGCTGAAGCCCTTCGATCAGCGGCCAAGCCGCGAGGATTCCGCCGAAGCGATCATCGCCCGGCTCTCGCAGAAGCTCAGGGCGGTGCGCGACGGTAACGTCGTGGCTCTGGCCCCACCACCGATCATCGGCCTCGGCAGTGGCGGCGGCTTCAGCTACGTCGTGATGGACATGGGGACATCGGATCCCAAGGCGCTCGGCCGGGCGCTGCGCGGCCTCACCATCGCGGCCAATCAGGACCCGCAGCTGCGGCGTGTGTTCTCGACCTTCTCGGATTCCGCTCCGTCGATCTATCTCGACATCGACCGGGACAAGGTCCAGATCCTCGGCGTCGAGCTCAGCAACGTCTTCCAGGCCCTGCAGGCCTCGCTCGGCGGCTACTATGTCAACGACATGAACCTGTTCGGCCGCACCTGGCAGGTTCAGGTCCAGGCGGACGGCGCCGATCGCGCCTCGGTCGACGACATCTACCGCATCAATGTCCGCAGCCGCGCCGGCGACATGGTGCCGCTGCGCAGCTTCGTCGAGGCGAAGGTCGTTGTCGGGCCGCAGGCGCTGATCCGCTACAACAACCGCCTCGCCGTGACCCTGCAGGGCTCGCCCGCGCCTGGCGTCTCCTCCGGCGCAGCGCTCGCCGCGATGGAGGCGGTTTCGGCCAAGACCTTGCCGGCGAACTATCGCGGGGCCTGGACCGACGTGTCGTTCCAGGAAAAGCGCGCGGAGGGGCAGACCGGAATCATCCTCGCCTTCGCCCTGCTCTTCGCCTATCTCTTCCTCGTCGCGCTGTACGAAAGCTGGACGATCCCGATCCCGGTGCTGCTCTCGGTCGCGGTCGGCCTGCTTGGCGCCTTCGCCGCGATCGTGGTCGCCGGATTGACGCTCGATCTCTATGGTCAGATCGGCATCGTCGTGCTGATCGGCCTGGCGGCAAAGAACGGCATTCTGATCGTCGAGTTCGCCAAGGAGATGCGCGAGAAGGGACATCCGCTGCTGCATGCGGCGACGGAAGGGGCGCGTCTGCGCTTCCGCCCGGTGATGATGACCTCCTTCGCCTTCATTCTCGGCCTGCTGCCGCTCGTCATCGCCGAAGGGCCGGCGATGCTCGCCAGGCGCAATGTCAGCACGCCCGTGTTCGGCGGCATGATCGCGGCGGCCTTCATCGGCATCTTCGTCATCCCGGCGCTCTATGTGGTGTTCCAATCCCTGCGCGAGCGCGTGCGCCCATCGACGCGCCCCGAGGAGAAGCCGGAGGCAGCGGCATAGGGCGGGGGCGGAGCCCAGCGAGGGGCGGAACCCTGTCGGAACGGCTATTGTGATCCTTTCGGCGCCCGGCTCTTCAGGGATGCCAGAAGGCAGCCGAGCCAGCTGCCGCTCCGGGGCGGCGCGAGCGGTTCGCGCGACCGCTCGACACGGCAGAGAATCTCGATCTCCTCGATCGAGAGATCGAGAAAGACCAGAAGCATCGGGTTTGAAGCCAACGGCACATCGCCTGCCGGAGCGCTGTCGGGATCCATGGATCGACCTGCCCCAAGTGAGATGGTCGATCCCGATTGATCCCCTGCGGCTTCGCCGGCAACTCCCATCTGGGAGGCGCGGGCTCGCGCGCCACAATATTCGGGGCGGAGATGCCAGGGGCATGCGCCGCAATTCTTCGGCCGCCCTGATCTTCTAGCGCCAGAATGGTTGAAGCTCGATCAGCGCGCCATGGGCCTCGATGGCGGATGCGAGCAGCTTCTGCTCCTTCGCCTCGACATCGGCCAATGCCAGGCCGGCGGCAAACTGGACGGAACCGACGGCATCGGAGCCGACCACGCGCTTCATCAGCTGCTGGCCGGCTGCGATGTCGTTGAGCCCGCCGAGGCTGCTCTGCAGTTTCGAAAAGACCGATGCGAAGGCCTTCTGGAGTTTGCGCTCCTTCTTGCCTTCATAGAGGCTGGCGAAGAATTCGGCGCCGTAGCGCAGCTTCTTGGCCGCGATGCGGACCTGATGCCGCTCCTCGATGCCCAATGCCGCGAGGTTTCGGCCGCGCTTCTCCACCTGCCGCCTGCGCTTGTCGAGCATCCGCGACGCGAAGGGTCTCACGGGCTGGTCGCGCTCGGTATCATTCTGCGCCGTGAGCCACGGCCCGGCGTTGATCCACGCGACCAGATCGATCAGGAAGCGCCGCCAATCCTCCGAACGCAGCGTCAGCACCACCGCGAGATAGGCTTCGGCACACTGGCTCTGAAGATGCTTTTCGAGGCTCAGCAGCTCGGCATGATCGGGATGGCGCGCCAGCTCCGCCGGTAGCGTCTCCGTGAGGAAGACATCCAGGTTTCGGGCCCGCCCGAAAGGCTGCGACAGGCGCTTCAGTTCCGCCTTGATGCTCTCGAACCGATCGTCGGCCAGGAGGTCCTTGAACAGCGACATTGCCGAGCGGAGCCTGCGGATCGCGACGCGACCCTGATGCAAGGCGTCGACGTCGTGGCGGCCGAGCAAAACATCCTCGTTCAGCCGCAGCTGGCGCAGGCAGCCATGAGCGATGCTGCGGAATGCGTCGGCGGCCGTCATGTCGTCCGACAAGTCGATCGGCTCGGCCTTGTGAGCCCGATCGCCCTCCCCATCGATCAAGCCGAACCCGCGCTCCGCCTTGCTCACGACGCCGAGACGCACAGGGACCTGCTCGCAGATTTCACGCGCGAGAGCGAAGAGGTCTTCGGCCGTTCCCTGCTTCAGCTCGAGCTCGATCTCGCTAATCGCCGCGACGTCCGAACCATTCTCCGCGCCAGGATTCGTCACGCGTCCCTGGTCCAGCGCAACTTCGATCCGAGAGCTTCCCTGGCTGACGAGGCAAGTGGCGCGCTCGACGGACACAGTGAACAGCGCGGCGAGCTTCGCCTTCCTGCCGAGCAGCTTCGCGAGCGGTGTCCCGCGCAGGGCATCCCGATCGGGCTCGGGGCCGTCGACCGGCTCCTCCCATTCGCGCCGCTCGATCAGCCCGTCACCGCCTGCCTTCACCGTCTGGACATGGCGATCATCGGTTCGTCTCACCCGCAGCACGTAGCCGCAGGCCTGCAGCAGGCGCTCGGAGGTGTCGAAATAGGTCGACTCCAATCGACCTGTGCTCAGTGCCTCGGCGGCAAAGCGCGGCCATTCTCGCAATCCAGCCAAGTCCGAGGGATCGCAAACCAGCTTCAGCTCGACTTCCTTCGGATCGCTCATGCTTTGGCCCCGACAAGCTCCGCCAAGACAGGGAAGGGAGACGAAGGCTAGCGCGTCCTCAGGCTCGTGACGATGATCGAGGTCAAACCGTCATGGGGAGCAAAATCTCCGACATATTTGCTTGCTCGACGGCGCTGCTTCCTTCGCCGCCGACATCGATGCCAAGACCGTTCCCTTCGCGGTCGAATTCCAGATGCCCTGGGGCACCGCAGCACTCAACGTCGCGGCCTCGAACATCGAGCCCAGCCTCCATCTCGGCGCCGGCAACGACAGCATGATCCCGCCCCCGGTCCAGCGCAAGGTGGCCGCTGCTCGTGAAGCGCGGCTCGGCCTCGCTCTTCAATCGTAGCCGCTCGCTGTCCCCCGACTCGCGAAACCAGATGCTCGCGCAGCCCGCCTCTTGGTGCCGACTGCCCGTCTTTCGGCGGATCGGCGGCGCGTATTGCAAAGCGGCGTCGGCGTTGCCGTGGTCGACCCTCTCTCCCCGGTCTTTTCCGGGCATTACGATCTGGCTACCCGCCCCCTCATGCCCGCTTCCGAGGTGACGGCCTCGGCCGTCCGCTCGCGCAAGCGCCCGGATCTCGCGCGCGGCCGACGCCTTCCTGTGCGGGTCAGGTTGATCACCGCCGAGACAGCCGCGAACACGGCCAGGACTGAGCGCGATGGCGCTATGCAACGCGCGAATGTCACCCCGGAAATCCGCATAGACGCCACCATTGTGTGGCCGCGCGGGCTGGCCCAAGGTTCCCGGGCTGCCTGCCGGCGGCAAGTATCGTAAGACGACGCAGGCCGGCCCGACCGGCTGCGCCCCGTTCGAACGGACCGACATGACTGCCACCGCCAGGACGCCCGACACTGACGCGGCCATCGCCGCGGCCGTCGCTGCCCAGCGCGGCTGGGTGGAGGCCCTGTTCGACCGGCTGGCGACCGGCAGCCGCGACGAACCCGGCATCACCCGCGACACCTATGGCGCGGGCGAAGATTTCGGCCATCGCCTGCTGACCGAACACGGCAAGGCGCGCGGGCTTGCCGTCTCCCATGACTTCGCCGCCAACACCTATGTCACCCTGCCCGGCCGCGAGGCGAGCGCCCCGCGCATTCTGATGGGTTCGCATCTCGACAGCGTGCCGCATGGCGGCAATTTCGACGGCGCGGCCGGCGTCATCGCCGGGCTCGTCGTCATCGAGACCCTGCGCGCGCTCGGCATCCAGCCGCGCTGCGACGTCGCGGCGATGGGTGTGCGGGCCGAGGAGAGCGTCTGGTTCCAGGTTTCCTATATCGGCAGCCGCTCGGCGCTCGGAACCCTGCCGGACGGCGCGCTGGAAGCGAAGCGCATCGACGATGGCCGCGTGCTCGCCGCGAGCATCGACGCCTGCGGCGGCAATTCCGCGGCGATCCGCCGGCGTGAGCGCCATCTCGACCCCGCGGCGATCCGTGCCTTCCTCGAAGTCCATATCGAGCAAGCACCCACCCTGGTCGAATCCGCGCTGCCGGTCGCGATCTGCACGGGCGTGCCGGGCAATTTCCGCTATCCCGACGCCCGCATCGTCGGGCGGCACGACCATGTCGGCACGCCCCGCCGCTTCCGCCGCGACGCCGCGATGGCCGGCGCCGAACTCGCGGTGATGCTCGACCGGCTCTGGCAGGAGGAGGAGGCCAACGGCTTCCCTATGGCCGTCACGCTCGGCCGCTTCCACACCGATCCGGCCGTCCACGGCCTGACCACCGTGCCGGGCAGCTTTGCCTTCAGCCTCGACGTGCGCGCCTATGACCCTGCCGTGCTGGAGCGCGTCGAGGCGAAGATGATCGCCGCCATCCGCGAGATCGAAGCGCGAAGGCGCGTCACCTTCGAACTCGGCGCCCGCGCCAGCGCCGCCGTCGGGCCGGTCGACCCCGGCATTTTTGCCGGCTTGGAGGCGGCGGCGGATCGGCAGGGTATCGCGACGATGCCGCTCGGCAGCCCGGCCTCGCATGATTCCGCCGCCTTCGCCGCTGCCGGCGTCCCAATCGCGATGCTGTTCGTGCGCAACGAGCATGGCAGCCACAATCCGCAGGAGGCGATGGAGATTGAGGATTTCCTGGCCGCCTGCACGATCCTTGCAGATTGGGTCGTGCAAGAAGTCGCCTGAAGCGCCGAGCGATGCCATGCTGAACGACCAGCCCACCATCTCGGGATTTCACCGATGAACCGCCGCTCCCGCATCCTCGTCCTTAACCCCAACTCGAACGAGATGGTCACCGAAGGGCTGCGCCAGGCGCTCGTGCCGCTCAGCTTTGCGGAGGGCCCGGAGATCGTCTGCGAGACGCTGGCGGAGGGGCCGATCGGCATCGAGACGCAGGAGCATGTCGAGAGCGTGGCCCTTCCTCTGCGCCGCCGGATCGAGGCCGCAAACGACGTCGATGCCTTCGTCATCGCCTGCTATTCGGACCCCGGCCTCCATGTCGCCCGTGAGGGCACGCAGAGCCCGGTCTTCGGCATCGCCGAATGCGGCGTGCTGACGGCGCTGACGCGGGCCGACCGCTTCGGCGTCATCGCGATCAAGTCGCGCTCGATCCCGCGCCATATCCGCTACCTCCGCCAGATGGGGCTGATGGATCGGCTGGCCGGCGAACGCCCGCTGGAGATGTCGGTGGCCGAGAGCGCGTCCGGCGAAGGCACGCTCGCGCGCATGGTCGCGATCGGACGCGAGTTGAGGGATGAGGATGGCGCCGGCGCCATCGTGATGGGCTGCGCCGGCATGGCGCGTCATCGCAGGCCGCTGGAAGATGCGCTGGGCGTGCCCGTGATCGACCCGACGCAAGCGGCGGTCGCCATGGCGCTCGGCACGATCATGGTGCGCTAGGCAGCTTGTTTGAGTTACCAGCCCTCATCCTGAGGAGCGCCGCAGGCGCGTCTCGAAGGATGTTTCAGGAGGCTTTCGAGCGCACTGGAGCATCCTTCGAGACGCCGCTTTGCGGCTCCTCAGAATGAGGGCTTGAATAGCCGAGTAGACGTTAGGCTGGAAGGATAGAGCAGATGACGGCGACCTACGATCTGGTCATTCGCGGCGGCACGGTCGGCTCCGCGACCGGCAGCTTCCGCGCCGATGTCGCGGTCAAGGACGGCAAGGTCGCCGCACTCGGTCTCGGCCTTGCGCCCGGCGCACGCGAGATCGACGCGACGGCAAAGCTCGTCCTGCCGGGCGGCATCGACACCCATGCCCATGTCGAGCAGGTCTCGGCCGGCGGGCTGCTCAATGCTGACACCTTCGAGAGCGCCACGGCCTCGGCAGCCTTCGGCGGCAACACCACGCTGATCTCCTTTGCCGCCCAGCATCGCGGCCTCGACCTCAGAAAGATCGTCGACGACTACGCCGCGCTGGCCCGGCGCGGCGCGCTGATCGACTACGCCTTCCACCTCATCGTCGCCAATCCCGACGCCAAGACGATCACGCAGGATCTGCCGGCGCTGATCCACGAGGGCCATGCCTCGATCAAGGTCTTCATGACCTATGACCTGATCAAGGTCGATGACGAGCCGCTGCTCGACCTGCTGCTGACGGCAAGGCAGAATCGCGCGCTGGTCTGCGTCCATGCCGAGAACCACGGCATGATCTCCTGGATGGGCAAAAAGCTCGTCGAGAAGGGCTATGTCGCGCCGAAATACCACGCGATCAGCCATCCCCGCGGCTCGGAAGCCGAGGCCTTCAACCGGCTGATCACGGCGGCCGAACTGCTCGACCAGCCGATCATGATCTTCCACGTCTCGACTGCCGAAGGGGCACAAGTGATCCGCGATGCGCGCGGGCGCGGCCTCAAGGTCTTCTCCGAAACCTGCCCGCAATATCTCTTCCTGACCCGGCACGATCTCGACAAGCCGGGCCTTGAGGGCGCGAAGTGGATGTGCTCACCGCCGCCGCGCGAAGAGTCCGATCAGGAGGCGCTCTGGCAGGCGCTGGCGCTCGGCGACATCCAGACCGTCTCATCCGACCATGCCCCCTATCGCTTTGACGAGACCGGCAAGCTCTCGGCCGGACCGAACCCGAATTTCAAGCAGATCGCCAACGGCCTGCCGGGTCTGGAGACGCGGTTGCCCCTGCTCTTCGACGCGCTGGTCTCGAAAGGTCGGCCGGAATTCGCCGGGCGCGGGCTCGATGCCTTCGTCAACCTGACGGCGACGTCGCCCGCCGCGATCTACAACCTGCCGGGCAAGGGCACGCTCTTGCCCGGCTACGACGCCGACATCGCGATCTGGGACCCGCAGAAGGCAGTCACCATCACCGACGAGGCGATGCATGACCGCACCGGCTTCACCCCCTTTGCCGGCCGCCACGTCACCGGCTGGCCCGAGCGTGTGCTCGTCAGGGGCGAGGAGATCGTCGCTGACGGCGCGCTGCAGGGGAAACCCGGCGCCGGCCGCTGGCTGAGCCGCAAGGGCGGCTGGGCGACGGAGCCGACGGGACGCCTTGTCGCCGATATGGACCCGGGCTCGAATTTCGGCGCGGCGATCCTCGACTGAGCGCAGTATGCCGCCTGCGATTTTCAGCGGCTGGCGGCCGGAACCACAATGCGCTCATCGGGACGCATGGCCCGGAGCGCATTCATCCTCAGGGCACCGGCCGCCCTCGCCGGTCGCACCGCCAGACGACGCCTGCGTGTGCGGGTTCAGTCGTCGACGCGCGCATCCCTTCGGCAGAACTGCACGACGTTGGAAGGCGGCGGAACGCTCTCGGCATGGCTTGCAGTGTCCAGCACGAGCTCGATCGCCTTTCGCAGGCGCTCGTCTTCAGGATTTTTCTCGGTCACGCAAAGCAGGGCGCATTTGAGAAAGATGACGCACTGGTCATGATCTGGATTGATGTGCTGCGTCATGTTCATGGCCTGCTCGGATAGCGGCGCGGCATGAGAGGCAGACGATCGAGCTTTGAACGCATAATGGCCCCACGCGGTACACACTGTTTCAATTTGGGCCGGCACAGTCATAGCAGGCGATGGAAGCGCAAGCTTGGGGCCAGCGCGTCGTGCGCCCTTGGGAGGCATGGCATTCGCGCGGCTTCTCGCTGGACCTGGCAAGCGGTTCAAAGCATTGGCCAGGGCTTTCACGATCGTCCCCGCCTGCGCGCTACGAGCGCGACCATCGCCGGGTTGCGATCCGAAAGAAAGGAAATGGCGCTCCCGAGGGCATCTGGCTCGCCAACGGGCACGTTGCCGAAATCAGTACGTTCGAGGCTAAAATCGATGCCTTCCCGGCGCGCTACGGCAGCGCTAGGCTCCGCTAACGCAGCGCCGCCTTGGCGCGCCGCATCTGCCGAGGCGGAACATGCAAGCCGATCTGATCATTCGCAACGGCCATGTCGTCAGCATGGACAAAGACTTCTCGGTCCATGTCGGCGGCGCGGTGGTGGTTTCCGGCAATCGGATCGCCGCTGCCGGACCGGCCTCGATCGCCGAAGGCTTCACGGCGAGGCAGGAGATCGACGCCGAGGGCGGGCTGGTGATCCCCGGCCTGATCAACAGCCATTGCCATTTCGCGATGACGCCGTTTCGTGGCCTCGGCGAGGGCCTGCCCGACCGGCTGGAGCGCTTCATGTGGCCATTGGAGCGCGACATGGTCGATGGCGATCTGGTCGAGGCCGGGGCGACCCTGGGCGCGATCGAAATGGTCGTCGCCGGCACGACCTGCGTCGTCGACAGCTATACTTATCCCGAGCGGCGGGCACTGGCGGCTGAGAAAGTCGGCATCCGTGGCCTGATCGGCCAGACCATCATGAACCAGCGGACGCCGGATTCGCCGGACTGGCGCGCGGGGCTCCGTCGTGCCGAGGGCTGGCTCGCCGATTGGGCCGGCCATCCGCTGGTGACGCCGATCCTTTCGCCGCATTCGCCTTACGCGCTCGACGACGAGGCGCTGGCCGGCATCGTGGCGCTGAGCGACCGTAGCGGCTGCAGCGTCACCATGCATGTCTCCGAATTCGAGTGGGAGGCACAGCGCCTGCGCGAGCGGCGCGGCCTGACGCCCATCGCCCATCTCGATGCGCTCGGCTTCTCCCGGCGCGTGTTCATCGCCGCGCATTGCATCTTCGTCGACGACGAGGACATCGCGATCATGGCGCGGGGCGGCATGAGCGTCGCGCACAACATGGTCGCCAACATCAAGGCCGGAAAAGGCGTGGCCCCGGCGGCGAAGCTGCGCCGCGCCGGCATTGCCGTCGGGCTGGGCACGGACGGCCCGATGAGCGGCAACGGCATCGATACCCTCGGCCAGCTCGGCTATGTCGCCAAGGTCGCCAATCTGATGGCGTTGAGCAATGCGGCGATGCCGCCGCGCGACGTGGTCGAGATGGCGACGATCGGTGCGGCGCGGGCCATAGGCATGGCCGATGAACTCGGCTCCCTCGAAGCCGGCAAGAAGGCCGATATCGCGATTATCCGGACGGATCAGCCGCATATGCAGCCGCTCTACGACGTCTATACCTCGCTCGTCTTCAGCGCGACGACCCGCGACGTTCGCGCCACGATCGTCAATGGCCGCGTCGTCGCCCGTGACGGCGCCCCCCTTCATGCCGATATGGGCGCGGCAATCGCGAGGGTGCGCGCGGCGGGTGCGCGCCTGGCCGCGCATGTCGGCCTGCCGCCGCTGGAGATGAGCGGCGGCCACGCCATCCCGCCTGCACGGCCCTTCCGGTCCCCAGCCACGGAGCAATGATGAGCAGGATCCCCGTTCAATCGATCGTCTGTCCCAGCCGGCGCACGCTCCTGGCCTCCGGCCTCGCCCTTGCCGGCGGAGGCCTGAGCATCTCGGTCGCCCGCGCGGCCGGCAAGGATGTCGTGAACGCACAGCTCAGCTGGCGGCTCAGCAACAACCAGCTCGGCGAGATCGCCGCCATAAAGCTCGGCTACTACGAGGCCGAAGGCATCGAGCTGAAGATGCAGCCGGGCGGCCCCAGCAATGACGGCGTCGCCATCGTCGCGTCGGGCCGGGCCAATGTCGGGCAGCTCTCATCCTCGCCTTCCCTGCTGCTCGCAGTCTCCCAAGGCATCCCGTTGCGCTGCTTCGCCTCAGCGCTGCAGCGGCACCCGTTCACATTCTTCTCCCTGCCGCGCGCTCCCGTGCGCACGCCGCAAGACATGGTCGGCAAGCGCGTCGGCATCCAGGCGACGGCGCGGCCGCTGCTGCGCGGCATGCTGCTGCGCAACGGCCTCAAGGAGAGCGACGTCAAGATCACCGTGATCGGGGCTGAGTTGACGCCGCTGCTCACCGGCCAGGTCGATGTCGCGACCGGCTGGATGTCGAACGGCCTTGCCGTCGGCCCGGACCGGATCGAGCTCGCCCTATGGGACTGCGGCGTGCGCCTCTACGCCCTGCCCTATTACGCGACCCACGAGACATTGGCGAAGCACAAGGACGTCCTCGCGCGTTTCGTGCGCGCCAGCGCCAAGGGCTGGGCCTTCGCCTACCAGAATGTCGAGCAGGCCGTCGCCTATCTGCTGGAGAACCAGCCCGAGCTCGACGCGGCCAATGCGATGGCGACCGCAAAATCGCTGATCACCTTCGCCTATGACGAGACGACGCGAACACAGGGCTGGGGAGCGATGTCGCAGACGGTGTGGCAGGACCAGATCGACCTGTTCCGCGAACTCGGCGAGTTCACGGCGCGCGTCCCTTCGGCAGACGAGGTTTATACGCCGGAGATCCTCGCCCTGACGCAAGACTCGCGCCCGCGGCTGGGCTGACCATGTGCAGCACCCCGGACGCGAACATGCATGCGGCGCTCGAAGCCGCCCGCGAAAGCCCCAACCGCGTGCGCCAGGTCGGCGCCATCCTTCGGGCGAGCGACGGCACGGCGATCGCCGCGTGCAACACCTTCCCCGCCGGCGTGCGCGACCTGCCCGAGCGCCACGAGGGCGACGGCCGCTTCGTCTGGATGGAGCATGCCGAGCGCCATGCGATCTTCGCCGCCGCACGGCGCGGCATCGCGACGGCGGGCGCCACGCTGACGACAACGTTCTTTCCCTGCATCGACTGCGCGCGCGCTATCGTCGATGCAGGGATCGTCTGCGTGGAGACCCCGCCACCGGCCTTCGAAGACCCGGTCTGGGGGCAGGCCTTCATTCGATCCAGCGTCATCCTGGAGGAGGGCGGTGTCGCCGTAAGGCATGTCGACGTCGCGGCGGTCACCCCCAGCTGAGGCATCGCGCTGCGCAACGCCGCGGCAATTGCCGGCGGCTTGTGCATGTTCTCATTGCGGCAACGCTTCGAACGAAATTTTGTGATATCTGAGTACGCCGGTTAATGATCTACTCCCCCGATAAGGCGGTTACCGCCACATAAAGGGGACGATGATCATGCCGCTCGACAGACGTGATTTCCTGCGTTGCGCCGGTGCCGCCGCCTTCTCCGGTCCGCTGCTCTCGATAGAAGCCGAAGCCCAGGGCAAGGCCACCGTCAACATGCAGCTGGGCTGGATCGCCGGCGGCAACCAGATCGGCGAGGTCTGCGCAAAGGCGCTCGGCTATTACGAGGCCGAGGGCATCGACATGCGCATCCAGCCCGGCGGCCCGAATGTCGACGGCGTCGCCGTCGTTGCCAGCGGACGGTTCGAGGTCGGGCAGGTATCGTCGAGCCCCTCGCTGATGCTGGCCGCCTCGCAGGACCTGCCGGTGGTCTGCTTCGCCGCTGGCTGCCAGAAGCACCCCTACACCTTCTATTCGCTGAAGAAGAACCCTGTGCGCGAGCCGAAGGACTTCATCGGCAAGAAGGTCGGCATCCAGTCGACCGGCGTTATCCTGCTGCGCGCGCTGCTGGCCCAGAACAAGATCCCCGAGAAGGACGTCACCGTCGTCCCGATCGGCGCGGAGATGACGCCGCTGCTCACCGGCCAGGTCGATGTCGTGACCGGCTGGGAGACCAACACCACCGCGCTCAAGGTGCTCGGCCCCGACCGCGTGGGGATGTCGCTCTGGGATGCCGGCGTGAAGCTCTACGCCCTGCCCTATTACGCGACGGTCGACACGCTGAAATCCAAGAGCGACGTGCTGGCGAAATACCTGCGCGCGACCGCAAAGGGCTGGGCCTATGCCCATGCCAATCGCGACCAGGCGGTCGCCCTGCTGATCAAGGAATATCCGAACCTGATCGCCGCCGACGAACGCGAGGCGCTCGATGTGATGCTCGCCTTCTCCTTCGGCCCGCAGACCAAGGCCGAGGGCTGGGGCACGATGGATTCGACCGTCTGGCAGCAGCAGATCGACCTCTATGCGGCGCTCGGGCAGTTCACCAAGCGCACGCCGAAGCTCTCCGAGGTGATGACGCTCGACGTGCTCAGGATGACGGCCGACGCCCGGCCACGGATCGGTTGATCCGATGGCCACGCTCGCCATGATGGAACCGCGCCAGGCCGATGCAGCGCGGCCGGCAGGCAGCACCGCCGTCGGCTGTCACAACCTCTCGGTCCGCTTCGTCACCGAGCGGCGCACCGTGACCGCGCTGGAGAATGTCAGCTTCTCCGTCGAGAGCGGCGGCTTCCTCAGCCTGCTCGGCCCTTCCGGTTGCGGCAAGTCCACCTTGCTGCGGGTCGTCGCTGATCTGATCCCGCCGAGCTCGGGCCAGGTCACGGTTCTCGGCCAGACCCCGCAGCAGGCCAGGCTCCAGCGCGCGCTCGGCTTCGTCTTCCAGGACGCCGCCCTGCTTCCTTGGCGAACGGCCTTGCAGAATGTCGAGCTTTCGCTCGAGGTCGGCGGGCGCCCGCCCCTGCCCGCGGGCATGCCGACGCCGCGCGAACTGCTCAAGCTCGTCGGGCTGGAAGGCTGGGAAGGCAGTTTTCCGCACGAACTCTCCGGCGGCATGCGCCAGCGCGTCTCGATCGCCCGCGCGCTGCTCGGCGGCCCGCGGCTCCTGCTGATGGACGAGCCCTTCGGCGCGCTCGACGAGATCACCCGCGACCGGCTGAACGAGGAATTGCGCCGCATCTGGCGCGAAACCGGCACGACCATCCTGTTCGTCACCCATTCCGTCTACGAGGCGCTTTTCCTCGGCGAGCAGGTCCTGGTCCTCGCCGCCAACCCCGGCCGCGTCGCCTCCCTGGTCGATATCGACCTGCCGCGGGACCGCACGCTCGCCATCCGCGAGACGCCCGAGTTCATGCGCACCGCCACGGTCCTGCGCGCAGCGCTGGGAGGCACCGAATGACGCTTGCCACCGCGATCTCGCATAACGAGACCATTGCAGACGCCGAAGAGGGCTTTCGCCGGGCCCGGCGCCGCGCGCAATTGCGCCGGCGCATCCTGCCCTTCGTCGGCATCGCCATCTTCCTCGGAATCTGGGCCGCGCTGGTCTACCTGTTCAAGGTCCCGCCCTTCGTCGCCCCGACGCCGCTTCTCGTGGCGCAGACGCTGATCGGCAAGAGCGGCGTCCTTTTGTCGAACCTCGTCCCGACCGCGATCGAGGCTCTCGCTGGCTTCCTGCTCGGCAATATCGTCGCGATCATCATCGCGACCGCCTTCGTCCATAAGAAGACGCTGGAAGAGACCTTCTTCCCGACGGTGGTGTTGATCAACACGATCCCGGTCGTGGCCAAGGCGCCGATCCTCGTGCTGCTGCTCGGCAACGGCATGGAACCCAAGATCGCGATCGCCGCGCTGATCTGTTTCTTCCCGACTCTGGTCAACATGGTGCGCGGGCTGGAGGCGGTGAACCCGCAGGCGATGGAGCTGATGCGCGTGCTGTCGGCCTCAAAGCGCGAGGTCTTCTTCAAGCTCCGGCTCTACAACTCGCTGCCCTATCTTTTCTCGGCGCTGAAGATCTCCGCCTCGACCTCGGTCGTCGGCGCAATTGTCGGCGAATGGATCGGCTCGAATGTCGGCATCGGCGCGCTGATCATCCAGGCGACCTACTCCTTCGACTCGGCGCTGCTCTACGCGACCGTGATCGTCGCCTCCTGCTTCTCGATGCTGTTCTTCCTGAGCGTGACCATGCTGGAGCGCCTGATCGTGCGCTGGCAGCCCGTCAACGCGCACTGACACCCCGCCAAAACATGGAGAGGTCCATGACACCGACCACCATCGCAGAACCGGGCGGGTCCGTTCCCGTCGTCGCCAAGACCGACGTGCTCGTCGTCGGCGGCGGGCCGGCCGGCATGGCCGCCGCGATCGCCGCCCGCCGCGAGGGCTGCGCCGTCACCATGGTCGAGCGCTATCCCTATCTCGGCGGCCTCGCCTCCGGCGGCATGGTGCTGGTGCTCGACGACATGCACAATGGCGACGAGGTCACCGTGCAGGGCATCTGCATGGAGATGATCGAGCGCATGGCGGCGCGCGGCGCCTGCGTCTATCCGCCGCCCGAGGAGCGCCGCCAGGATTGGGCGATGCACCGCAAATGGGCGCGCTGGGGCGCGCATGACTTCCGCGCCCAGACCAAGCCGCAGCCAATCGTGATGGCCGCCGCCTTCGACCCCGATGGCTGGAAGCGCGCCGCCAACGAGATGGTCGCCGAGGCGAAACTCGATGTGCGCCTGCATTCCTGGTTCTCGCGCACCCTGGTCGAGAACGGCAAGGTCACCGGCATCGTCTGCGAGACCAAGTCGGGACGGCAGGCGATCCTCGCCGATGCGATCGTCGACGCCTCCGGCGATCTCGATGTCGCCGCCTCGGCCGGCGCGGCCCATGAGAAGGGCTCCTTCATCGTCACCACCGTGTTCCGCCTTGGCGGCGTCGATACCGACGAGGCCGAGCGCTTCCAGCACGAGGAGCCCGACGCCTTCGCCGTCGTCGACCGGCAGGCCAAGCGCATCATGGGCGGCTCCTGGGATATGTGGTGGCTGAAGACGCCGCTGCCCGGCGTCGTCTGGTGCAACTGCCCGCATATGGCAGGGTTCGACGCGCTCGCGGTCGAGGACCTGACCCGCGCCGATTTCGAGGGCCGCAACAAGCTCTATGCCCTCGTCGACTATGTCCGCGAGAACATGCCTGGCTTCCGCAACTGCTTCGTCGTCGATGTCGCGCCGCAGCTCGGCGTGCGCCAGACCCGGCTGCTGCAGGGCGACTATGTCGTCAGCAAGCGCGACGTGCTCGATCGCGTGCATTTCGCCGACACGGTGGCGCGCGGCCGCGACTACTACACGCCCTATCGGTCCATGCTGCCGCGCGGCCTCGAAGGGCTCGTCGTCGCCGGGCGGCATTATTCCGCGACCGAGCAGGCGCAGAAGATGTCGCGCGAGATTCCACCCTGCATGGCGATGGGCCAATCGGCCGGCATCGCGGCTGCGCTCGCCGTCGCCGGCGGGCAGCGCCTGCGCGACATCGCTCCGCAGGAGATCTGCAAGCGCGTGCGCGCCCAGGGCGGCGACCCCGGCGACATTCCCTCAACGAACGCCACCATCCTGGAGAATGCCGCGTGACCAACCCCGCCGAACTGCCGCTCGCCGGCATCAAGGTCGTCGACTTCACCCAGGTGATGATGGGGCCCGTCGCGACGCAGGTGCTCGGAGACTACGGCGCCGACGTCATCAAGATCGAGCGCCCGCCCACTGGCGATCTCTCGCGCACATCCTTCCCCAACGACCCTGCCGGTCTGCAGGGGCCGGTGTTCTGCTCGCTCAACCGCAACAAGCGCTCGATCGTGCTCGACCTGCGCAAGCAGGAGGCGAAGGACGCCGTATTGCGGCTGATCGACGAGGCCGACGTCGTCGTCAACAATTTCCGCGCCGGCGTGATGGAGCGGATGGGCTTCTCCTATGAGACGCTGTCCGTTCGCAATCCGCGGCTGATCTATGCGGTCGGCACCGGCTTCGGGCTGACCGGGCCCTATGCCCATAAGGGCGGCCAGGACGTGCTGGCCCAGGCGCTCTCGGGCGTGATGCACCGGCGCGCCAATGCCGATCAGCCGCTTGCCGTGCTCTCGACCACCTTTGCCGATTATTCGGCCGGCATGCACATGGTCCAGGGCATCCTGCTGGCGCTGCTGCAACGCCACAAGACCGGCAAGGGCCAGCGCATCAGCGTTTCGCTGTTCGACTCGATGCTGGCGGCGCAGACGCAGGAGGCCGCCGCGCAGATGATGCGCGGGCGCGAGGTGAATTGGGGAGCGATGCCGCTCACCGGCGTCTTCGCGACGCAGGACGGCGCCCTCGTCCTGGTCGGCGCCTTCAAGGCCGATCCGCTCGGCGATATCGGTGCTGCGCTCGATCTGCCGGCGCTGAAAAGCGACCCGCGCTTCGCCGGCCATGAATTGCAGGTCGCCAACAAGCCGGCCTTGCAGGCGATCTTCGCCGAGCGTTTCGCGACGCAGACCACGGCCTATTGGCTGGAGCGGCTCGAGCGGCAGGATCTGCTCTGCGCGCCCGTGCGCCAGCTCGCGGAGGCGCTCGACGACGAGCAGACCCACGTCAACGGGATGATCCTTGAGGCCGACGGGCCGACGGAGCGGGTGCGTGTGGTCGGCTCGCCGATCCATATGGAAGCCGCGCCGGTGACGATCCGCATCGTTCCCGCCGGCCTCGGGCAACATACCGACGAAATCCTGGGCGAGCTCGGGCTGCCCGCTTTCGAAAAGGTGGCCTGATGCCTGTCAGCCTCTCGGTCGAGGACCACGTCGCCCGCGTCACCATCGACCGGCCGGAGGTGATGAACGCGCTCGACCAGCCGGCCGAGGCGGAGATGGAGGCGATCTGGCAGCGTATCGAGGCGGACCCTTCGGTGCGTGTGGTCGTGCTCACCGGCGCGGGCGACCGCGCCTTCTGCACCGGCGCGGACATGCGCAATGTCGATCCGGACCTGACCGGCCTCGCCTATTGGGCGGCGGCCCGGCCGGCAGGCTTCGGCGGCATCGCCCTGCGCCAGACGCTCGACATCCCCGTCATCGCCCGCGTCAACGGCCACGCGGTCGGCGGCGGTTTCGAAATGGTGCTGGGCTGCGATCTCGTCGTGGCCGCTGATCACGCGAGCTTCGGGCTGACCGAGCCGCGCGTCGGCCGCCTGCCGCTCGACGGCGGCATGGTGCTGCTGCAACGCCAGATCGCGCATCGCCACGCGCTCGGCATGTTGCTGACCGGGCGCCGGATCAAGGCTCAGGAAGCGCTCGGCTTCGGCCTCGTCAACGAGGTCGCAGCCGCGGACGAGCTGGACGCGGCGGTCGACCGCTGGGTGCAGGATATCCTCGCCTGTGCGCCGCTTTCGCTGCGCGCGATCAAGCAGGTCGCGCGCCGAACGGCCCATCTTTCGCCGACTGAGGCACAGGCGCTGCGCTTGCCGGCCCTGGTCGCAGCTCTGGAATCGGCGGATTCGGACGAAGGCGTCCGCGCCTTCCGCGAGAAGCGAAAGCCCGTCTGGCAGGGGCGCTAGAGCATTTTCGAGCGAAGTGGCCACCGGTTCGCGTGAAGAAAATGCGATAAAACAAATAGATAGAGCATTTCTGCGGTTCGGGGGAAACGCGGAAATGCTCAGGCCGGGAGGCCCGCCATGCCCTTCGTGATCACCGACGCCTGCATCGACATCAAGGACAAGGCCTGCCTGGCAGCCTGCCCGGTCGACTGCATCTACGAGGGCGGACGCACCCTCTATATCCAGCCTGACGAATGCATCGATTGCGGCCTGTGCGAGACGGTCTGCCCGGTCGCGGCCATCCACGCCGACGACCGGCTGCCACCCGAGCTTGCCGAATGGCCGGCGGTCAACCGCGAGTTCTTCGGACCGGCCGTGACGGGCTGGGGCAAGYCCGGCGGCGCCGACTTGTCTTTGACGACGATGCGGGATCATCCCACGGTGGCGGCTTGGCCGAGGAAGGCCGCAAGCTGAGGATGCCCGGTCATGCACGCCGCTGCCCTGTTCTATTTCCGGGAGGTCGCGCGGCTGGGTTCGATCCGCCGGGCCGCAGCCCGGCTGAATGTGGCGGCGAGTGCCATCAACCGACAGATCCTGAAGCTCGAGGACGAGTTCGGCGGCCCCCTTTTCGACCGGCTTCCGGCCGGAATGCGCCTGACCGTCGCGGGCACGCTGCTTCTGCAGCACGTCACCTCGACGATCGAAGCCTTTGGGCAGGTTCGTGCGGCGATCGACGATCTTCGCGAAGCCCGCTCGGGCCACGTCACGATCGCTGCGCTCGACTCGCTGCTGGTCGACTTCCTGCCGCGGGCATTGGCGCGGTTCGGGCGCGACTTCCCAGCGATCAACCACACCGTGCTCGCCGCGCCGCCGGCCGAGATCGCCGGCATGGTCAGCAGCGGCGCCGTCGATATCGGTCTGACCTTCGTCAGTCCGCTATCGGCCGCGAATGTCAGTTTCATCGCTGAAGTGCCGGCGCCGATCGGGGTGGTCATGCCGGTCGATCATCCGCTGACCGCGCGCCTCAGCGTCAGCTTCAAGGAAGCTCTGTCCTATCCGGTGCTCGACCAGACCGGACCGTTGCCGCGCGGTGCCGACACTGACGCCGATTTCAGCCAGTTCAAGGCGATGCTCAAACCGAAGATCACCTCGAACTCGATTCAGATGATCCGGATCTGCATCGAGCTCGGACTCGGCATCGCCTTTTTCACCCGCCTCGGCTTCCTGAAGGAAATCGAACAGGGCAAGATCGCCTGGCGCCCGCTGTCCTCCCCCGGGGTGAACATGCTGCGCATCGGCATCATCACGGCGACCCATCGTTCGCTGTCGCCTCCGGCGGCCCAGCTTTCCAAGAGCCTGATGAAGGATCTCCGACATCTCACGAGCCCCTGAATTTCGGGCGCGGAAGCCAGTGATGGAGCGAGATTGCGCGCGGGGCTTTCGCCGCAGAGCGAAACAGGCTTTGCCGTTTCGCTTCCCGCTGGGTCATTGTGCTCGCCGATACAAGTTCCGTGCAGCGACGACGAGCGGATTTCGCAGCCATGAACGAGCATGACGATGATGCGCCCAGTACCGGCCCAGTGCCGCGCGGCATGCGCCGTAACCTCGCGACCTATGGCGACCCGGGCTTCTCGCTCTTCCTGCGCAAGGCCTTCATCAAGGCGGCCGGGTTTTCAGACGACGCGCTGGATCGGCCGATCATCGGCATCACCAACACCTTCAGCGATTTCAACCCGTGCCACGGCAATGTGCCCCGGCTGATCGAAGCGGTGAAGCGCGGCGTCATGCTGGCGGGCGGCCTGCCGATGGAGTTCCCGACGATCTCCATCCACGAATCCTTCGCCAATCCGACATCGATGTACCTGCGCAATCTCATGGCGATCGACACCGAGGAGATGATCCGGGCCCAACCGATCGACGCCGTCGTGCTGATCGGGGGCTGCGACAAGACCGTTCCGGCGCAATTGATGGCCGCGGTCAGCGCCGATGTGCCGGCTATCCAACTCATCACCGGGCCCATGCTCGTCGGCCATCACAAGGGCGAGGTTCTCGGTGCCTGCACCGATTGCCGCCGCTTATGGGGGCAGCATCGCGCCGGCAAGATCGATGCGGACGAGATCGAGGTGCTTAGCGGGCGGCTGGCGCCGACGCAGGGCACGTGCATGGTGATGGGCACGGCGAGCACGATGGGCTGTCTCGTCGAGGCGCTGGGCATCGCGCTGCCCGGAACGGGCACGATCCCAGCCACCCATGCCGACCGCATCCGTGCCGCCGAGGCGAGCGGTCGAAGGGCTGTGGGGCTCGCCCAGGGCGGTCCGAAGCCGAGCGAGCTGCTGACGGAGACGGCTTTCCGCAACGCGCTGACGGTGTTGCAGGCGATCGGTGGATCGACAAACGGCCTCGTCCATCTTGCCGCGATCGCGCGACGCGCCGGCCTGAAGATCGATCTCGACGCGTTCGATGCCATCGGCCGCAAGGTGCCGGTTCTGGTCGATCTCAAGCCCTCCGGCGACCATTACATGGAGCATTTCCATTGGGCCGGCGGCGTTCCCCGGCTGATGCAGGAGCTCGGCGACCACCTCGACCGCGCTGCAATGGCCATCGACGGCCGAACGATCGGCGAGATCGCCGATGCCGCCGAGCGGGTCCCCGATCAGAGCATCATCCGCAGTGTCGCGCACCCGGTGAAGTCGACTGGTGGCATGGCCGTGCTGCACGGCAACCTTGCGCCCGACGGCGCGATCATCAAGCATGCCGCCGCCTCGCCGGGCTTGCTGACGCATACCGGGCGGGCGGTCGTCTTCGCGTCGGTCGAGGACATGGTTCGCCGCATCGACGACCCCGATCTCGATGTGACCGCAGACGATGTGCTGGTGCTGACCAATGCAGGCCCCAAGGGAGCGCCCGGCATGCCCGAGGCGGGCTATATCCCAATTCCGAAGAAGCTCGCCCAGGCCGGGGTCAAGGACATGGTCCGGATTTCGGATGCGCGCATGAGCGGCACTGCTTTCGGCACCATCGTGCTGCATATCGCGCCGGAATCGGCGGTGGGAGGCCCCCTCGGACTTGTGCGTGACGGCGACATGATCCGCCTCGACGTCCCCGCCCGCGAGATCACGCTGATGGTTGATGAGGCCGAGCTGCGGCGGCGGAAAAGCGAATGGCTTCCGCCGGCGCACCTCGTAGCGCCCATGCGCGGCTATCGGCGCCTCTACCTCACCACTGTGCTGCAGGCGAATGAAGGCTGCGATTTCGACTTTTGCTGAAGCGCCACGAGCCGGGCAATTGCTCGCGAGACGCAAAGTGCCGAGATATCGTCGCGTGGCCGCGATGGCGGACGACCACATAGCGGGCGCATTCTTCTCGGAGCACGGCCTTGCCCAAACGCAGGAGGAAACGACGGATGATCATTCGTTCCTGGCGCGCCGTCGCAGGTTCGGACGCGGTACTGGCCGCCTATGCCGATCACCTCCGGAAAACGACCTTTGTCGAGATGGCCGAATTGCCCGGCCATCTCGGCGCCACCTTGGCCCGCAAGGTGAAGGGAACCGAGAACGAACTCGTCGTCATGAGCTTTTGGGAGGACATTGCGTCGGCAGGCCATTTCGGGAAGGGCGATTTCGACGATGCAGTCGTGAAGCCGAGTACCCAGAAGCTCCTCAAATCCTTCGACCTGAAGGTCGAGTACTTCGAAACGCTGGTCTCGACGGGCATCGCCGGCGGGCACGACATCCCAGCCGGGCCAGCCTGACACGTTCCTCCGCGTCGACCCTCGGTCTGCGGAACTCGCCGATGTCGCGCTATCTCAGGTCGCCGCGACGGAGTTGCTGTCGGCGCTGACACGGCCGAACAGGTCCCGGGCGCGCACGCGATAGAAGCCGTTCACGAGGCGTGCGTCGAGATAGACGCTCGAAAGCAGGCCGGCCGGATTGATCACCTGCCAGGGGCCATTCTCCTGCGCACTCCAGAGCACGTCGAAGAGCTGGACGCTCTCATGCGGCGCCGGCTCCCAGAACAACACACGATTGCTGCCGTTGAGGCCGCCGAAGTGATGGACCCGGAGGGCAGAAGGCGCGGTAGGTGCCGCGCCTTCGCGCCGAACGAGCGCAGCCAGCGCGACCGACGGCAGCGGCATGTCGAGCCTGAATTCGTGCCGGGCAACGGTCCCACCGATCTGGAGGTGCTCGACCGTCAGGGCGGCCTCCTGCGCCAGGCGCATCGCTTCGAGCTCCGCGGCGTTCGGCAGATCGGGCGCGCCGAGATCCTCCCAGACCGTGAAGGGATCGCCCTTGCCATGGGCGATGCGGAAGGTGGCGAGCGCATAAGCGCCAGGCTGCAACCCGGAAAAAGCGAGTTCCACCGCGCTCTCGCCAGACTGCCAGATGCGGTCGACGCTGTTGTAGAGGAGCACGCTCGCGCCGGAGGGCGAGGCCGCGCCTCCAAGCGCGGTCGCGATCGCGCCGAGACCATTCCGGTCGGGATCGAGCCCCTGGCCGTCGAGCGTGAAACGGCGCTCGCTCAGCAGGCCGAGCAGCTCCATGACGCTGAGCGCCGGCTTCTTGACGAGATCGAAAGGCTCGGGCTCCCCCTGGCGCGCTTCCAGGGCGGCGATGTCGGTCTTGTGCTCGGCCTGGGCGGCACGGACCGGGCGCTTGCCGAAATAGGTGAGATGCGTGCGGTGGCCCCAGTGGCCGACGAAGCCGTTGTCGTTGCTGAGGACCTCGTAGTCGACGCCCTCCCCGTCGATCATCAGGCGCTGGTGCTGGTCGACGATCTTGGCCGCGAGCCCGGCGAAATAGGGCATGCCGTGCCAGGTATGGTAGAGATGCCAGCCGATCTGCGGATCGCATTCGTCGTTGACGAAGGGCAGGTTGGCGAAGCGGGGATGGTGCTCGCGGATATAGTCGACCGCCATCATCTCGTGCCGGATGATGGCGAGACTGTTCGGCGTCAGATCCTCGGCGTGCTTCTTCACCCCCTTCTCATGCACGGAGATGAAGTCGAGCCGCACGCCGGTCTCGCCGGTGAAGAGGTTGGTGCCGGTGTCGCAATGGGCGAGGAAGCTCTTGAAGATTGGCGGGATGCGCCGGGCGACGCCGGGGCCGCCGAGCCTGAGCTTGGGATCGACCGCTTTCAGCGCCTCGGAACAGGCGTCGTAATAGTTGTTGAAGCCGGTCTCGCCGCCGAGCTTCCACCAGATGTCGGGCTCGTTCCAGGTCTCGAAATACCACTCGCGCAACTCCCCGGCGCCGTAGCGCGAGCGGTAGCGCTCGATCATCTCGACCATGAAGTCGCGCCAGTGATGCGCCTGCGCGACGTCGTTGAAGTCGGTGTAGAGGTAGGAGGGGTTGCCCATCAGCTCGAAGAAGGGCCGGATGCGGTGTTCGAGCATGACGTCGATGGCCGCATCGAGCCGCGACCAGTCGTATTTCCCGAAGCCCGGCGCGGTCACGAGGTCGAGCATGTAGTGCACGCGCATGTATTCGATGCCGCGATTGGGCACGCCGCCGACATAGGCGAGAGTCTGCCGCATTTCCGGCTCCAGCAGCAGCTCCGCCGGGGAAAACCCGGTGCTGCGCCAGAAGCGCCGGAACGGGGTGGTCGGGGCGGTAAGGTCGATATGAATGCGGGTCTTGTCAGGCATGACAGGTCCTTCGCTCGCTGACAGCGGAGTTAATTTGTTGCCGGCTAATTTTAATGAGATCGAAACTTCAGCCCTCATCCTGAGGAGCGCCACAGGCGCGTCTCGAAGGATGATCCAGTGCGCTCTGGAGCACCCTTCAAGACGCGAGCTGAAGCTCGCTCCTCAGGATGAGGGCTTGTGGGAGTCACAGATGCACTCTCATTTGAACTTGTCGCGCATCGACTGGATGCCGGGGATCGCGGCCATCAGATGGGCGTGGCGGTCGTCGAAATGCTGGACCAGCCCGCGCTGCGTCTTCCCGACCAGGATGGTGAAGATGTAGCAGCGATGGCCGGGCGAGGTGACGGTCGGGTGATAGCCGCGATCGACCAGGATCGTGTCGCGATCCTGCACCATGAAGCATTCGGACTGACCGTCGGCATAGATGATCTGGGCACCGAAGCCGGTGCCGGGCTGGTAGCGGTAATGGTAGAGCTCGTCATGCGCCGTCTCGCCGTCGCGGTCGGCGTCGTGCTTGTGCGGCGGGTAGCCGGACCAGCAGCCGGGGTCGGCATAGAGCTCGCTGACTAGGAGATTGCCCGCGCGGCCCTGTCCGTTCTGGCCGAGGATGTGGAAGATGCGGCGGCGGCTATGGGTGTCGGGCGAGCCGACCTCGACCATCGCGACTTCGTTCGGCGCGATGCGGAACGGTTTCAGCCCCTCGTCGTCGCAGAGGCCGCCGGCAACGGCGATCTCGACGGGGCCGGTGGCGTTTTCCAGCCGGACGATGCTGCCCGGCGGGACATAGACCGAATCCGCCTCGCCTGACCAGATGTCGCGCCGTTGGCCGACCGCCGCGAAGCGCGCGCCATCGACGATGAGGTCCACCGTCCCGGAGAGTACGACATAGACGCTCTCGTGCCGCGGCAAGCTCTGCTCGACCGCCTCGCCGGGCTGCAGGTTCAGCAGGTTGAAATGGACATGCGGCAGAGCCGGATCATCGTCGACGATCGCGCGGTTGTCGTTATCGCGGGCGCGGATGTGCTTAGGCATGGGTGGCTTGTCCAGTCTGGATGGCGTCGACACCGCGCAGCGTGAGCGTCTCGGCGTGATGGCAGGCGACATTGCGGCCGCCGAGCTCGCGCAAAGGCGGCTGGGTCGTGCGGCAGATGTCGGTGGCGAAGCGGCAGCGTGGGTGGAAGGCGCAGCCGCTCGGGCGGTTCGCGGGATCGGCGACCTCGCCCGGCAGGCGGATGCGGCGGCTCTGCCGGCGGTGCGCCGGGTCCGGGATCGGCAGGGCCGAGAGCAGCGCCTCGGTATAGGGATGCAGGGGCCGGGCGAAGAGCGCGTCGGATGTCGCGATCTCGACGACCTGGCCGACATACATCACCACGACGCGGTCGCAGATATACTCGATGACGCTGAGATCGTGACTGACGAAGAGATAGGTCAGCCCGAACTCCTCCTGCAGGTCGCGCAGCAGGTTGAGCGTCTGCGCGCGGACGCTGACGTCGAGCGCGGAGACGGCCTCGTCCAGCACGACGAGACGAGGATGCGTCGCGAGCGCTCGGGCGATGCCGACCCGCTGGCGCTCGCCGCCGGAGAAGGCGTGCGGGTAGCGCCGGGCGTACTCCGGGCGCAGGCCGACCTTGGCGAGGAGCTCGCGGACCTTGCCCTCGATCTCGCTCGGCGGCACCAGCTTGTTCACCTTCAAGACCTCGCCGACGATGTCGCGGACCTGCAGGCGCGGATTGAGCGAGGATTGCGGGTCCTGGAAAACGAGGCGCAGATCCGTGCAATAGGCGAGCCGCTCGTCTTCGGAGAGCATCGCGAGATCGACGCTGCCACCATCCTTGCGGCGATAGCGCATGGCGCCGGCGCTCGGCTGGTGGATGCCGAGCAGGAGGCGCGTCACCGTCGACTTGCCGCAACCGGATTCGCCGACGAGCCCCAGCGTCTCGCCTTGCCGGATCTGGAAGGAGACATCCTCGACGGCGCGCACGGGATTGGCCGCCTTGCGCTGGAACAAGGTCCGGCGCGGCGGAAACAGCTTTGTCAGCCCGCTGACTTCGAGCAGCACGTCCGGCGGAAGCGTGGCGGAATCAGCCATGGCGGACGCCCTCCCCAATGGATGGATCGCGGGCAAGGATGCAGCGCACGTCGCGCCGCGGACCGATCGAGACCGTGCCGGGATCGGCGACGTCGCAGATGCCCTTGAGCGCCGCATCGCAGCGCGGGTGGAAATCGCAGCCCGCCGGCCGGTCGAAGGGCGACGGCACCATGCCGCGAATGGCGGCGAGCCGGGTGTCGCGTCCGGCACCGAGCCGCGGCACCGATTTCAGCAGAGCCCGCGTATAGGGATGGCGCGGATCGACGAAAATTTGCTCGACCGTGCCGCGCTCGACGATCTTGCCGAGATACATCACCGCGACATCGTCGGCGATTTCGGCGACCACCCCGAGGTCATGGGTGATGAACAGGATCGAGAGGCCGTCCTCGCGCTGCAGCTCCTGCAACAGGTCGATGATGTTGGCCTGGGTGGTGACGTCGAGCGCCGTCGTCGGCTCGTCGGCGATGAGCAGGCGCGGCCGGCAGGACAAAGCGAGCGCGATGCAGACGCGCTGGCGCATGCCGCCGGAGAACTCGAAGGGATAATTGTTCAGCCGCTCCGCCGGCCGGGGAATGCCGACCCGGCCGAGCATCTCGACGGCACGCATTGTCGCCGCCTTCTTCGACAGACCGAGATGGCGGCGGATCACCGGAACGAGCTGCTGGCCGATGGTGTGGACAGGCGAGAGCGCCGCCATCGGCTCCTGCGAGATCAGCGCTATTTCCTTGCCGCGCAAGGCACGGATGCGCCGGCCGCGCGGGTCGAGCGTGGTGACGTCCAGCGCCTCGCCGTCGCCACCGGCATAGACGATGCTGCCGGCGGCGATCCGCCCGCTCGGCGGCAGCAGGCTCATCAGGGCGCGGCCGGTGACGCTCTTGCCCGAGCCGGACTCGCCGACGATGCAGAGCGTGCGCCCGCGCGGCACGTCGAAGGTGACGCCATCGACGGCGCGCACCAGCCCGTCATCGGTGCCGATCTGGACCTTCAGGTCCCGGACGGCGACGAGCGGTGCGGCGCCATCTGCCGGCGCCGGGCTCCCGGAGGGGCCGGGTTCAGGCATAGGGATCGGCCGCATCGCGAATTCCGTCACCGAGGAAGTTGAGGGCGAGCACCGCGACCACCACCGCGACACCGGGAGCGAGCAGCCAGGGCGCCGTGGTCAGGGCCAGGATGCTCTGCGCGTCCTTGAGCAGCACGCCCCAGCTCACCACCGGCTCCTTCAGCCCGATGCCGAGGAAGGACAACGCCGTTTCGGCCAGGATCATGCTGGGGATCGCCAGCGTCACCGAGGCGGTGATGTGGCTGGTGAATGAGGGCACCATGTGCCGCCAGATCACGCGCTGGCGCGAGCAGCCGTCGAGCCGCGCTGCGAGCACGAAATCCTCGGTCCTGAGCGAGAGGAAGCGGCCGCGCACCACGCGCGCCAGATCGGTCCAGCCGATCAGGGAGAGGATGATGGTGATCCAGAGATAGACCAGCAGCGGGTCCATATTCGCCGGCACCGCGGCGGCGAGCCCCATCCAGAGCGGGATGGTCGGGATCGATTTCAGGAAATCGATGCTGCGCTGGACGACCTCGTCGATCCAGCCGCCATAATAGCCGGAGATACCGCCGAGCATCAGGCCGAGGAAGAGGCTGATGGCGACGCCGACGAGGCCGATCGACATCGAGATGCGGGCGCCATGGACGGTGCGCGACAGCACGTCCCGGCCGAGCCGGTCGGCGCCCCAGAGATACATCGGCTGGGACGGGTCGGCCGGGCCGATCAGGTGCCGATCCCAGGGAATGAGCCCGAAAAGCTTGTAGGGCTCGCCCTTGGCGAAGAAGACGACCGGGTTGACCGATTTCTCGTCGACCACGAAGCTCCGCTTCAGGGCGACGGGATCAAAGCTCATCCGGTAGCCGTTGACGTACATAAAATGCGTCTCGCCGGCCGCATCCGTGCCGAAGAAGCGCAATGTCTGCGGCGGGCCATAGGTGAAGCGGGCATTGTAGGTGTCGGGCGCGAAGGGCGCGAAGAACTCGGCCAGCAGCGCGACGAGATAGATGCCGATGACGACGAACAGGCTGGCATAGGCCAGACGGTGCCGGCGGAAGCGGCGGAAGATCAGCCGCCATTGGCTGGCCTCGGCCAGACGGCGGGCAGCCGGGGCGACGGTTTCAGGAACGGTGGGCGCGGCCATATCGGTCATGCGCGCGGCTCAGGCGTAGCGCACGCGCGGATCGAGCCACGCGAGCAGGAGGTCGGAGATCAGCGTGCCGATCACGGTGAGCGCGCTCAGCATCAGGATGAAGCTGCCGGCGAGGTACATGTCCTGCGCCAGCAGGGCCGAGAGCAGCAGCGGGCCGGCGGTCGGCAGGCTCATCACCACCGAGGTCACGATCGCGCCGGAGACGAGGTTCGGCAGCACCCAGCCGATGGTCGAGACGAAGGGGTTGAGCGCGACGCGGACCGGGTACTTGAACAGAAGCTCCATCTCGCCGAGGCCGTTGGCGCGGGCGGTCTGGACGTAGGGCTTGTAGAGCTCGTCGATCAGGTTGGCGCGCATCACGCGGATCAGTGCCGCCGTACCATGCGTCGCCAGCACGAAGACCGGCAGCCACAGATGCATGGCGAGGTCGCCGACCTTGGCGAGGCTCCAGGGCGCGTTGACGTATTCAGGCGAGAACAGCCCGCTGACGCTCATGCCGAAATAGCGCGAGAACACGTACATCAGCGCCAGCGCCAGCAGGAAGCTCGGGATGGCGAGGCCGAGGAAGCCGAGAAAGGTCACGACATAGTCGAGCCAGGAATAGCGCCGGACCGCGCTGTAGATGCCGATCGGCAGGGCGACGATCCAGGTGACGATCAGGGTGACGCCGGAGAGCAGGACGGTCAGCCCGAACCGATCCCACATCAATTCCGATACCGGCTTGTTCCACTCGAAGGACTCGCCGAAATCGCCGCGGAACAGGATGCCGGAAATCCAGAGCCAGTATTGCACATACCAGGGCTGATCGAGCCCATAGCGCAGCTTCAGCGCAGCCAGTGTGTCATTGTCGAGCGAGCCGCCCTGCTCGGCGAATTTGGCACTGAACGAGGTCAGGAAGTCGCCCGGCGGCAACTGGATGACCAGGAAGGCGACGACCGACACGGCGGCCAGCGTGGCCAGCGTATAGACGAGCCGTCTCAGCATGTAGCGGAGCATCGTGGACCTCCGGTGCGGGCGAGCGGGGCGAAGGGCCCGGAGCGCCGCTCCGGGCTCGATGTCGATGACCGGGCTATTCGTAGAAATACTGCTCGGGGTTGGTCGGGCCGGGCGTCATGTAGAAGAAGGTGTCCGGCATCAGATCGGGCACGTTGCGCATGTTGTTCTTCACGACGCCGTAATTATCCGCGTCCATGTTCGTGCCGATCACGTAGAACTGGTCGCGGGCGATCGCGAGGATCTTCTTCATCACCTCGATCTGGCCCGCCGTGCCGGGCGTCTTCTGCATCTGGACGTAGAGCGCCTGCTGCTGCTTGGCCGCCTCCGGCGGCTCCTCGGCATTGGGGTCTTTCGGGTTCTGGAAATAGATCCCCCAGGCCGAGGCGAAGGCCGCCTGGTTCTCGTAGGGGAAATACCATTTCGGATCGAGGATGCCGAGGAAGTCGTAGCCGCCGCCGCCGATCCAGACCATGGCGTCATGCTCGTTGGCGAGCATGCGGGCGAAGGCGAAGGATTCCTCGATGGTCTTGACCTGCATCTCGATGCCGACCGCGGCCCAGTATTTCTTGATCAGCTCGAGCGCGTCGATCTGGTAGCGGCGCGAGGTCGCGGCATCGACGGCGAAGGAAATGCGCTTGCCGTCCGGCCCGAGCCGGAATTTCTGCGCGTCGCGCTTGGCAAATCCCGCCTTGTCGAGCAACTCGTTGGCGGCTTTGGGATCGTACTTCGTGTACTGGGTCGCCATCTCCTTGTCATAGAGCGCGGTGCCCGGACGCGGCGCCGCCTGATAGGGCTGCGACTGGCCGGCATAGATCAGGTCGTTGATCTCGTCGCGGTTGATGGCGAGCGAGAGCGCGACGCGGACATCCTTGCTGCGGAAGACCTCGCGCAGCACCGGGTTCTTGCTGGTCAGGTTGAGCGAGATGCACATCGCGTTCGACCAGGCCGGCTGCGCCTTGAACAGGCGGTAGCCGCTGCGCTCGCGGTTCTGCGCCAGCACGATGCGCGTCTCCAGCCCGTTGAGGCGCTGGTTCTGCATGTCGAGCTCGCCATTGATCGCCTTGAGCACGATCGCCTGCTGGTCGCCCATGATGTCGAAGGTGACGCGGTCGATATAGGGCAGTTGCCGCCCCTCCGGATCGACCTTGAAGTAATAGGGATTGCGCTCGAGCACGACCTGCGTCGTGCCGCCATAGGGCACGGTGAGCCGCCACGGATCGAGCACCGGCCGGCCAGTATCGCGCCAGCGACCGGGGAAGCTCACCTTGTTGAGGAAGAGCGCCGCCCAGTTCGCCGCCTTGGCCTCGGTGACGAGCTTGTCGATGCCATCGGGATTGTACTTCTTGTGGAACTGCTTGAGGTAATGCGCCGGCGCCGCCGCGAGAATGTCCGACCCGAAGGTCGTCGCCATGTTCTCCAGCAACATGCCGTTCGGCCCGGTGAAGCGGAAGCGGACGGTGGCGTCGTCGATCTTCTCGACGATAACGGGGTCGTTGCCGCTGCGCAGCCAGCGCGGCACCGACGGCGTCAGCTCCTTGTTCATCAGCACGTCCTGATACCAGAACACGAGATCGTCGGCCGTGAACGGCGCGCCGTCGGACCAGCGCGTGCCCTTGCGCAGATGGAAGACGTATTCGGTGCCGTCCGGCTTGACGTCGACCTTCTCGGCGACGTCGGGTTCGACCGCAGTCCAATCGCGGTTCCAGCGGACGAGGCGGGTGTAGCCGACCGAGCGCTCGATCAGCGAGTCGCTGCCGCCCATCAGTGCCTGACGCCAGGTGCCGCCATATTTTCCGACCTTCTCGACCGGCTTCAGCACCAAGGGCTGCTCGGGCAGGCGCTGCTCAACCGGCGGCAGCTTGCCGCCCTTGACCAATTCGGAAAGCCCCGGCGCCTCCTTGTAGTCCGCGGCCCCGGCCGCGCCGGAGAGGACAAGGATCAGGGACAGCGCGACGCCACGCAGGGCGCGCCCAGGAAAAGCTGCCATCGTTTCCTCCGCTGCGCCTTCTGCTCATGGCGGGCGCTATGGAGTTACGTTATCGTTATCTCACTTATAGCGTCAACCCTCTTTAGAAAGGCAGTGCAAGACCCCTCCAAGGAGAATAACTGCAATCGAAAGTCGCATTTCTGGCGTTCGCGATCACCGAGAAATGCACTGGAAAGAGATATCGTTATCGTGAGATAAGGCGACATGAACATGAAGCCGGCCTTGCGGCCGCCAACCATCACCGATGTCGCTACCGCTGCCGGCGTCTCGCCGATGACGGTTTCGCGCGTCCTCAACGGCCGCGGCGGCGCTGGCGAGGACACGCGCCAGCGCGTGCTGCAGGCGGCCCAGGCACTGAACTACCGGCCCAACGCCTTCGCCCAGAGCCTGAAAAGTGACCGCTCGTACACGGTCGGCATCGTCGTGCCCGACATCGTCAATCCGTTCTTCCCCGAGATCATTCGCGGCGCCGAGCTGGTGGCGCGACCGGCCGGCTACACACTGCTCTCCTGCAACGTCATCGAGGACCCCGAACGCGAGGAGGAGGTCCTGGGCACGCTGCTCGACAAACGTGTCGACGGCGTCATCATCTGCAGCGCCCGCCTCGACGACGAACGGCTTCTGCACGCAGTCGCGCAGCACCGGGCTGCAGTGCTGATCAATCGGTCCGTTGCGAAACGCCATGCCGGCACGATCGAAGTCGACTATCGCTCCGGCGTGGAAGCCGCCGTCACGCAGCTCGTCGCCCAAGGGCGACGACAATTCGGCTTCGCGGCCGGGTTGGCTTCGTCGCATGGCGGGCGCAAGCGGCGGGAAGGGATCGAGGCGGCGCTGGCGCGCCACGGCCTTTCCCTCGCCCTCGATCTCCCCTGCTCGCCGGACCTTCAGGGCGGAGCCGACATCGCCGCCCGATTGCTGCCCGACGCAGCACGGATCGATGCCATGATCTGCTATAACGACCTGATCGCGCTCGGCTTGATGAAGCCGCTCGAGCAGGCCGGCATCAGGGTGCCGGACGATATCGCGATCGTGGGCTGCGACGACATTCCCGCCGCCTCGCTGGTGTCGCCGGCTTTGACCACGCTGAGGATCGCCAAGCAGGACCTCGGCGAGATGGCGATGCGGATGCTGCTCGACCGGATCGCCGGCCGCAACGCCCAGCAAGGCATCGTGATCGAACCGGACCTGATCTGGAGGGCGACGACCCCCCCCGCATAAGGGAAGGCTCGGATGCTCGGCTGTCTGCCGGTTGGAATGCGGCCATTTGCGCCTCAAGGCATTTGCAATGCGGATGACGGCTCCGCAATCGCCTTTAAGCGGGGCGATCCGGGGCTTTTTCCTTCCCGACCACAGAGGCTATGGCGGAAAAGGCAGCCACGCTGCCCAGGCTACGGGTTTCCCTGCGCGTCACGAGATACTCCCCGGCCACGACATCAAAATCGGAAACCGCGATGGCCCTGAGCCGAGGGTCGAAACCTCGCTCCTGATCGAGCACGATGCCAATGCCGACCCCGGCCGCAACCGCCTCCTTCACCGCTTCACGGCTGCCCAGGACCAAATGGGGCGGAAGTTCGAGTTTGCGCTCTGCCAGAGCGGCCTCGAAGAGGTGGCGCGTCATTGAGCCGGGCTCGCGCGTTACCAGGCGCTGACCAGGCAAGTCCCGCGCCTCGACCTGCAGGCGATCCCACCAGGGGTGGCCGGCGTGAACCAGAATCTCGACGCGCTGTTTGACCAGGAAATCGCAGGCGAAATCGGGGTGGGGCTCCCTCAGGGTCGCGATGGCGATGTCGATACGGTGCTGCGCGACGAGCTCCAGCAGATTTTTCGAGTTCGCCAGCCGCACCTCGAGTTGCACGCCCGGATGCTCTGCGGTGAACCGCTCCAAGATCGGCATCGCCACATAGGGTGCGCAAAGGCCGATCGCGAGATGGCCGGTGGCAAGACTGCGGCCGTCGCTCATTCGCGCCGAGATATCGTCGAGCATCAGGATGGCCTGGCGCACTTTCGGCAGCAGGTCGAGCGCGTCAGCCGTCAGCTCGACGCCGCTCGCCGTGCGCAGGAAGAGGCGCGTCCCGACGGCGTCTTCCAGAGATTTCACATGCTGGGTGATCGCTGACTGGCTGACGCCGAGCGCCTGTGCAGCGGCCGAAAAGGTCGCGTGGTTCGCGACGGCGTGGAAGGCGCGGAGCTGAGCGAGATTCATAGGGCCGCTGGAATAAGTTCGACTTCATTTCAATGTCACATGATTTAGCGACACTTATATCACGACGGATTGCCAGACGGTACGGAGACTTTCATGCTCAGCCTCTCCACAACGATGATCGCGCGTCTCGCCGCCACGGCGGCGTTCGCGCTGGCGAGCGGCGCCGCCTTCGCCAAGGAAGTCGTGATCTACAACGCCTCCGACAGCGTCAACAGCGCGCTCGTCGGGGCCTTCAAGAAGAAGCACCCGGATATCGAGGTGAAATTCGTCTCCGGCTCCACTGGCCCGATCGCCGAGCGGGCCATCGCCGAGAAGGGCAAGCCGCAGGCGGATATCGTCTATCTCGTCAACAACGTCGCCCTCGAGCAGCTCAAGCAGGCCGGCGTGTTCGAGCCCTACGAGCCGAAGGGATCGAAGATCCTCCCCGCCTTCCGCGACGAGGACGGCTTCTACAGCAAGTACTTCGCCACCACGATGTGCATGGTCGTCAACAAGGAGCGGCTGGCGCAGAAGGGGCTGCCCATGCCGGCGACCTGGGAGGACCTGATCAAGCCGGTCTACCGCAAGGAGATCTCGCTGCCCTCGCCGCTGAAATCCGGGACCGGCGGCGCCATCCTGACGACCTTCGTCGACGCCTTCGGCTGGCCCTTCGTCGAGAACCTGAACGAGAACGTCTATCAGTATTCGGACGGCGGCTCCGGCGGCGCGCAACTCGCCGGCGCCGGCGAGGTTGCGATCGGCCTGACCTTCGACACCACCTGTTTCGAGACCAAGGCCGCGGGCAAGCCGGTCGAGATCGTCTACGGCCGGATCACCCCCAACGTCACCGAAGGCGGCGGTCTCGTCGCCGGCGGCCCGAACCCGGCCGAGGCGAAGATCTTCCTCGACTTCATGGCGGGCGACGAGGCTGCCGCCGTGCTCGGCAAGGTGGTCGGCGCCACGGCGGTGCCCGGGCACGGCCTGATCGACCTCAAGCAGATCGCGCTCTGGCAGATGCGCCGCCCCGTCGACATGACAGCCTTCCGGCGCGAATTCGCCAGCCGCATCCTCAAGCAGTGACGGATCCGCAGCGGTGATCGAACTGACGGCTCCGCCCGCTGCCACCGAGCGGCCGACCCTGACGACGGGGCGGCCGCATCTGGCCGTCCGCGACATCGTCAAATCCTATGGCGGCCCGATGCTCGCCGTCGACGGCGTCACGCTTGCTCTGGCCAAGGGCGAGTTCGTCACGCTGCTCGGCGATTCCGGCTGCGGCAAGACGACCCTGCTCAGGATCATCGCCGGCTTCGTCCGACCGGATGGCGGGCAGGTCACCCGTTCCGGGCAGGATGTAACAGAGCTGGCGCCGGCGCGCCGACGCATGGGCTTCGTGTTCCAGTCCTACGCATTGTTTCCGACGAAAACGGTCGCGGAGAATATCGGCTTCGCGCTCACGATCGCTTCTCGCAGCCGGGCCGAGCGCGAGCATCGGGTTTGCGAACTCGCGCGCCTGGTCGAGCTGGAGCGGCTGCTCGGACATTATCCGCACCAGTTGTCCGGCGGCCAGCAGCAGCGCGTCGCTCTGGCGCGCGCTCTCGCCTCCGATCCCGAGGTGCTGCTGCTCGACGAGCCGATGTCGGCGCTGGATGCGCGCATCCGCGTGAAGCTGCGCAACGAGCTGCGCATGATCATCGACAGGCTCGGCATCACCACGCTCTATGTGACGCATGATCAGGAGGAGGCGCTCGCCCTCTCCGACCGGGTCGCCGTCATGCGCAACGGCCGCATCGCGCAGATCGGCGCGCCGACCGAGATCTACCACCGGCCCTGCTCCGCCTTCGTCGCGCAATTCGTCGGCATCTCCAATCTGGTCGAGGGCCATGCGGCGCGCGGCGGCATCGATGCCGATGGCGAGTTCTGGCCGATCGCGCTCCCGGCGCATGTAAGGCCGGGAGAGCGCGTGACGGCCGTCTATCGGCCGGAGCACATCGTGGTTTCCGGCGCGGGAGAGGGGCTTGCCGGGCGGGTCGTAGGCGCGGCCTTTCTCGGGGCGGTCGTCCGCCTCACCGTGACGCTCGAATCCGGGCGCACGGTCATCGCGGATTGCCCATCGCACCAGGCCGAGTCTTTCGGTCCGCGCGGCGCGCCCGTCGCGCTCCTGCCGGACCCGCAACGCGCGGCGCTGATTCCTGCCCGGACCTGCGCGTGATGCGACTGCTGCGCCAAATGCCGCGCGCGCTCATCAGCGGCGTCGTCGCGCTGCTGCTGATCGTCTTCATCGGCGTGCCGGTCGGCGCCGTCCTGGTCGAGAGCTTCGTGATCTCCGGCCCGATGTCCCCTGTGCGGCTCAAGGCCGTCACGGTCGACGCGCTGAGCCGGCTGCCGGAGCAGGAGAGCGCTGCCCTGATCCAGCGCTGGGGCGAGACCGCGACGGAGGCCGAGCGTGTCGAGGCGACCGCCGCGGCTTTCCAGCTCGTCGGGCCCCCGCCGTCATGGGACCGCAAGGCGCCCTATTCGGATCAGGCGCGGGCCATGGAGACCGCACTCTCAGCCCTGCCACCGCAAGACCGCGAGCAGGTGACGCAGATCGTGACGCTCGCTCATGTGATGCTGCACAAGCGGACCGCGCTCGCCTTCAAGGTCAGGGACCTGATCGATCAGCAAGGCTTCGACACGTTGCGCAACGGGAGCGAGGCGCGCCGGGGTTTCGACCACTATCTCAAGCTCTTCCAGGATTCCTATCTGCGCAACGCCGCGCTCAACAGCCTGTCACTCGCCGCCTTGTCGGTGATGTTCACGGTGCCCCTCGCCTTCGCGCTCGCCTATGGCATCAATTGCGGCGGCGTGCCTTGGCCGGCAACGATGAGAGGCGTCTTTCTGATGCCGCTGGTCGCCCCGCCGGTGCTGATCGCGACCGCCACGGTGATGCTCTTCGGCCGGCGCGGGCTGGTGACGCATACGCTGTTCGACCGAGGCCTGGGCCTGATCGACGCCGACGAGACCAATCTCTACGGCCTGCTCGGCGTCGTGCTGGCGCAGATGCTGCCCTTCATGCCGGCGACGCTGATCATCTTCGACAACATCCTGCGGCGGCAGGACGGCCGGGTCGACGACGCCGCCGCCAGTCTCGGCGCGGACCACTTCACCACCTTCCGGCACGTCACGCTGCCGCTCGCCTGGCCCGCGACCAAGCGCGCGATCGTGCTGGTCTTCATCATGAGCCTCACCGATTTCGGCAACCCGCTGATCCTCGGCCGCGATACGCCCGTGCTCGCCGGCATCATCTACGACGAGATCACCGCCTATCGGAACACGCCGCTGGCGGCGGCGCTCTGCGTCTGGCTCATCATTCCCTCGCTTGTTCTCTATCTCGGCCTCGAACTGCTGGGGCGGCGCAAGGGCTACACGAGCGCAAGCGTCGCGGCGCGCTCGGAGCTCTCGGCGCCACGCTCCTGGCGTATCGGCCTGACGGCCATTGCGGGAACCGTCGCGGTCCTGATCTTCGCAGTTTACGGCACCATGGCGCTCGGCGCGGTGACCCGAGTCTGGGGCACGGATTGGAGCCTGACACTCGGCTATTTCACGGCCGAGGGTGTCAATATCGGCCTCGCCGGCGCCGGCTATGGCAGCTCGGACCGCGGCCTCGGGCTCGTCTGGGAGAGCCTGCGCATCGGCATCGTCGCCGGCCCGATCGGCGGGCTTTTTGCCGTGGTGATTGCCTATGTCGTCGAGCGCCTGCGGCCGCCCGGCGCCAATCTCATCGTCTTTCTGGTGCTGGTGCCGGCGATACTGCCCGGCATCATCTTCGGCATCGGCTACATCGTCGCCTTCAACCTCCCCTTCGGCATTCCCGCCCTGTCGTTGACCGGCACTTCGGCGATCCTGGTCGTCAACATCCTGTTTTCGAACATCTTCGTCGGCGTGCTCGCCGCGCGCGCCGCGCTTCAGCGCGTCGACCGCTCGATCGACGAGGCCGCCGAGAGCCTCGGCGCCGGGCTCATCTCGCGCTTCGTGAGCGTAACCCTGCCGATCCTTCTGCCGGCCCTGCTGCTCGGGACCCTCTATGTCTTCATCGACGCACTGACGACCCTCTCCTCGGTGATCTTCCTGGTCTCGGGCAACCACAAGCTCGCCTCGGTCGCGATCTTCAACCACGCCAATTCCGGCGAATACGGCTATGCCGCCGCCAAGAGCCTCGTCCTGCTCGCCTTCGCGCTCACGGCCATCGCTCTGGCGCGGCTGATCGAGCGCCATCGGGAGACCGCAAGGCACCGCCGCCCGCCTTCGGCTCTGCCCGGCCTCCCTTCAGCGATCTCCCGGTAGATGCCGATGCCCCCCGATCTCGTCTCGCGCGATGCTGCCGCTTTCTTTCATCAGGAGGGATCGAGCTCTTGTCTTTCGGCTCTGCGGGCCGCCCAGGGCATCTGGCTGGAGGACGTCGACGGACGGCGCTTCATCGACCTGCATGGCAATACCGTCCATCATCTCGGGCATCGCCATCCGCACATCATCGCTGCGTTGAAGCGCCAGCTCGACACACTGCCTTTCTCGCCGCGGCGCTACACCAATGAACCTGCCGTTGCGCTCGCCGAGAAGCTGCTCGCGCGCTGGCCCGGAGCGCCCGCCAAAGTCCTCTTCGCCACCGGCGGCTCGGACGCGATCGAGATCGCCTTGAAATTGGCCCGCGTCGCGACCGCCCGCCATGAAACGATCTCGCTCGAAGGCTCGTATCACGGCCACGGCTTCGGCAGCTTCGGCCTGTCCAAGGCCGCGCCCGATCCGCGTCTCGGCCCATTTCTGCCGGGGCGCCGGCATGTGACGCCTTACTGGGCGCCCGACGGAGCCCAGCGCATGCTCGCGGAGATGCGCGCCGCCTTCGCGCAGTCGGAGACAGGCATCGCCGCGGTCGTGGCTGAGCCGATCCGCTCGAACTGCCACATGCCCCCGGATGGGCTCTGGGCCGAGGTTCGCGATCTTTGTGACCGGCACGGCACCCTTCTGATCTTCGACGAGATCCCCTCGGGGCTCGGCAAGACCGGCCGCTTCTTCGCCTTCGAGCATGTCGGCGCCGTGCCCGACGCGGTCGTGCTCGGCAAGGCGCTCGGTGGCGGCGTGCTGCCGATCGCCGCCGTGATCGCGGATGCAAGGCTCGATATCGCTCCGGAGCTCGACCTCGGCCACTACACTCATGAGAAGAATCCGCTGACGACGCTCGCCGCCCTGACGGCGATCGAGATCATCGAACGCGATCAGCTGGTCGAGCGGGCCGCTCTGCTGGAGCAGCGGATCAGATCGCGGGTCGCCGAACTCGCCCGCGCGTGGCCGGCCATCCGCGGGGTTCGGGGCGCCGGCCTGCTGCTTGCGCTCGAATTCGACCCTGAGATGTGCGGCCTGGGACCGGGCCCCGGCTTTGCGGCCGACCTCGTGCGGGCCTGCATGGAAGCCGGTCTCTCGACCACCTCCAAGGGCGACTCCAGCATAGGGTTTTCCTTGCCCATGACCGTGAGCGACGCCGAACTCGATCTGATATTCGAACAAGTCCGGAAGCTGGCCGAGCTGCTTCAACGCTAGGCGCAGACGCGCGTCCGCAATCGACCATGGCTTCGGCAGCCCCACGGGCGGAGAGCCGGTCGCATCGTCGCCGTTCGGTTGGAGGGCGCCCGAGGGCTGGACCGCTACCGGCGCGACATCCGCCCGGCTCCAGAATGCCGGCGGCGAGGAAGGACACATGATGGCGCTCGTCACGCCTTGCGGGCTCGATAGCGCCTTTCCGGCCGTCGCGCGCCAGAAGCCCGAGGCGCCGAGCAGATGGCCACCGTCGCACGTGGCCTTCTCCAGCCAATGCCTCGATATCAGCGTTTCAAACTGTGAGGTTTCTCGCGGATCGGTAACTCAGCGTGTCCACCGGGCATCACCAATGCGGGCGCCGAAATGGCGGCCAAACGCAAGCAGCGCATCGATGATCGTCTGATCGTTGCCCTCAGACAGGGCGAAGAGCGGATAGGAGACGCTGACGGCGATCGACGTGCCCTTGTGCTTCTCCGTGAGAGCGATCGAGATCGCCTTGACGCCGTCGAAGAGTTCCTGATCGGAGATGGCGTAGCCACGCAGCCGCGTCAGGGCCAGCTCACGGAGCAATTCGTCGACCGAGTGGAGCGTCTGCCTGGTGGTCGCAGCCAGGGAGTCTTCGAACAAGCCGCGAATCTCTGCATCGGGCTTGAGCGAGAGCAGCGCCTTACCCATTGCCGCGGCATGTGCCGGCAGCCGGTGTCCAGGCTCGACGGCGAACTGAATCGGCTGCGAACCGCGCACCGTCTTGAGCACGACGACCTCGGCTCCGGAGAGCACCCCCAACCAGACCGTGTGCTGCGTCTCGCGGGCGAGCGCCTCCATCTCCTTCTGCGCCTGCTCGACGATGTCGAACTTGCGATGGAAGCCGGCAGCGAGCTGCACAGCGAGAATTCCTGCGCCGTAGCGCTGGGTTAGAGCGTCCTGCTCGATCAAGCCGCCGCCTGCCAGGGAAGCCAGCAGGCGCGAGGCCGTGCTGCGGTTGACCTTGAGATGACGACTGACGTCGCCGACCCGCAGCTCGCCACCTGATTCAACCATGAGCTGCAACGCGCTGACGGCCTTCTCGATCGATTTCACCTGACCTCACATTGCGGCTTGACGCGGCGGCAAAGCGCCGCCACCATAAATAAACAACACGTTGCATAATACGCAACACAACGAAAACGTCAACGGGAGAAGACGATGCGAGGAACCGGCGGCGCGCTGCTCTACGCGACCCTGAAGAGCCACGGCGTGAAGTGCTTGTTCGGGATGGAGGACCCGATCCATGTCTTCCACGCGGTCGATCGGTCGTTCACCCGCATCGTGACGGTGCGCGACGAGAAGCACGCTGCCATCATGGCTCATGGCTATGCTCAGGTGACCGGCCGACCCGGCGTCTGCGCGGCGACCTTCGGGCCGGGCGCGACCAATCTGATCACTGGCCTGCTGGAGGCACAGCGTTCCTCCGTGCCGGTAATCGCGCTGGTGCAGGACCACGCGCTGCGGCTGAAGAACAAGCATGCCAGCAGCGCGCTCGACCACGCCACGGCACTCAATCCTTACGTCAAGGAGGTCATCCGCATCGACATGGCGGAGCAGGCCGGCGATGCAGTGCGGAAGGCTTTCCGGATCGCGACGACGGGGCGGCCCGGCCCGGTCGTGCTTCTCTGCCCGGGCGATGTGATGGCGGCCGAAGCCGAGGCCGAGACCTGGGCGGATCCGACCTATGCCCATTTCCCGGCCAATCGCGTGCGGGCGAGCCGGGAGTCGATCGCCGGCGCCGCCCGGTTGCTGGCGGCAGCCCGCCGGCCGCTGCTGATCGCCGGCGGCGGCTCGATCATCTCCGGCGCCGAAGAGGAAATCCGCATCCTGGCGGAGCTGTTCGACATGCCCGTCGCGACCACGATGACCGGTCGCGGCGCCATCCCGGATTCCCACCCCCTGGCAGCAGGCCCGCTCGGTTCGACCACCGGAGGGCGCTATGGCCGCGGCCGCATCTCGAACACGCTGTTCGCCGAGGCGGATGTCGTCTTCGTGCTGGGCTCGCGCACCGGGCAGATCTGCTACAGCGACTGGTCGCTGCCGAAGCCGGGCACCAAGCTGATCCATCTCGACATCGACCCGGCCGAGATCGGCCGCAACTTCGCCACCGATGTCGCCATGGTCGGCGACGTGCGCGACACGCTCCGTGACCTCCTGGCCCATTGTGCCGAGCAGGGCCTGGCACGAACCGACGCGGCCAACCGCGCGCGTCTCCATGCCCTGACGCGCGACTGGCGCGACGAGTTCCGCCCCGTCGCCGTATCCGACCAGATTCCGATCCGGCCCGAGAGGCTGCTGGCCGAAATCTCGACCCGAGCGGATGAGAAGACCCTGGTCGTCACCGATGCGAGCTATGTCACCGGCTGGGCGATGAGCCATATCGACGTGCCCCGCGCCGGCCGCTTCATCCTGTCGCCACGCGGCACCGGCGGCATCGGCTGGAGCCTGCCGGCGGCGATCGGCGCCAAGATGGGCGATCCCTCGCTCAAGGTCGTCTGCGTCACCGGCGACGGCGCCTTCGGCTACGTCTTCAACGAGCTTGAGACTGCCGCGCGCTACGGCGTCGAGGTCGTAGTCGTCGTCTTCAACAACGGCACACTCGGCTTCCAGCGGCACTGGGAGCAGAAGGTCATGGGTCGCTATCTCGAATGCGACTTTCTCGACATCGATTTCGGCGAACTCGGCCGCGCGCTGAAATGCCAGGGCGAGCGCATCACCGATCCGGCCGGAATCTCCGCCGGGCTGGCGCGCGGGCAAGCGGCGAAGGGTCCTTACATCCTCGATGTCGTGATCGACCCGGACGCCACCGCGCCGATCGTCGGCTTCGAGACCATCCTCGCCGAGGACGCCGTTCACTGACACCGCGCTCACCAACGATCGAAGGGGCTGCCGGAGAGACAGCCCCAATCAGGGAGGGGAACAGCATGTTGAAACGCATCGCAGCCATGACGATGGCAGTCGCCCTTGCGGCGGTCGCGAGCCTGGCGGCTTCCACCGCCGAGGCGGGACCGACGCTCGACCGGATCATGAAGGATAAGAAGATGGTCGTGGGCGTCGCGCCCTGGAACCGCTTCGTCCTGCTCAATCCGAAAACCAACGAATACGAGGGCTTCATCGCCGACGATATTCGCAACTTCGAGCAGATGACCGGGATCAAGGTCCAGCTCGTCAACACCACGTGGAGCGGGCTGGTCGCCGGGCTCCAGGCCGGGCAATGGGACGTAGTGATGAGCGGGCTGGGCGCCACTCCCGAGCGCGCCACCGCCGTCGCCTTCACCGACCCGATCGGCTACCTGTCCTCGACCGCGATGGTGCGCGCCGACAGCCCCATTCAGCGCTTCGAGGACCTCGACAAGCCGGGCAACACCGTCTCGGTGGTCAGCGGAACCGCGGCACAGCAATTCGCGCAGCGAAGCTTCAAGAACGCCAAGGTGACCCCGCTCTCCGATACGGCTGCCGCGGTTCTCGAGGTCATGCAGGGACGTTCGACCGCCTATATCGGCGATTCCGTCTCGAATGCGCTGCGGGCCGAGGAGCGCCCGACCGAGCTGCGCAACGTCAGGTTTGCGGCCGACAAGACCGAATGGACGAGCATGAACCACGCGGTTCGCTACGCCGACCTCGACCTCGTGGTGTTCCTCAACACCTATGTCCGGGCGATGCAGTTGCGCGGCTGGTACCGCAGCCTCGCCGAGAAGTGGAACCTGCCGCCCGAGCTTGCCACCGGGCCGCGCTGAGCCAAGGCGGCCCGGCGATGCGCGGCCGCTCCGCCGCGCATCGCGCTCTCATTTCGTCTGCATCGCGCGTTCAGGTCCGCACATGAACTATACCTTCCAATTCGGTGTTCTCACCGACTATGGGCCGTATCTCGCCTGGGGCCTCTGGCATGCCTGGTGGACGAGCTTTCCGGCCATCCTGTTTTCGACCGTGCTCGGCATCGCCTTGGCTGCGATGAGCATGTCGCGCAGCAGAGCGGTGCGCGGTGTCTCGATCGTCTTCGTCGACCTGTTCCGCACATTGCCCGTGGTGGTGCTGCTGATCTGGATCCACTACGTGCTGCCGATCCTGACCGGCGCCTCGCTCTCGCCGACGATGAGCTCGATCATCGCGCTCTCGCTGAACGGAGCCGCCCTGGCCTGCGAGGCCTTCCGCGGCGGGCTCGAGGCGATCCCGCAGACGCAGGTGCAGGCGGCGCAGTCGCTCGGCTTCTCCCGCTGGAAGGTGATGCGCTACATCACCCTGCCGCAGGCCTTCTTCGCCACCTTGCCATCGCTGACCAACGTCCACATCACCGTGATCAAGAACGTGACCGTGACCGTGCTGATCGCGGTGCCCGAGGTGATGTTCCGCGCGCAGGAACTGACGGTTCAATTCTTCCGCCCACTCGAATTCTACACCGGCGCGGCGCTGCTCTATGTCGCGCTGATCTGGGGCTACACCATCCTGATGCGCATGATCGAAAGGCTGCAGAAATGGCAACCGATCTGAGGGCGGCCACCGCCATGCCTGCCGCGCGTGACTTCATTCGCATCCAGGACGTCCATAAATCCTATGGCGAGGTGAAGGTCCTCAACGGGATCTCGCTCGATGTCGCCGAGGGCGAGGTGCTGGTTCTGTGCGGGCCGAGCGGTTGTGGCAAGAGCACGCTGCTGCGCTGCATCAACGGGCTGGAGACGATCAATGCCGGCACCATCACGGTCAGCGGCCGCAACGTCGCGACCGCATCGTCCGACGAGCTCCAGAAGATTCGGCTGTCGACCGGCTTCGTCTTCCAGAATTTCAACCTGTTCCCGCATATGACGGCGCTGCAGAACATCACGATCGCGCCGATGAAGATCCTGGGCCGATCGGCACGTGACGCCAGTGACGAGGGCCGCCGGCTCCTCGAGCGCGTGGGGATGGCCGACAAGGCCGCCTCCTACCCGTTCCAGCTTTCCGGCGGCCAGCGCCAGCGCGTCGCGATCGCTCGTGCGCTGGCAATGAAGCCGACGCTGATGCTGTTCGACGAACCGACCTCGGCGCTCGACCCGGAGATGCGCGAGGAGGTGCTGCAGGTGATCCGCCAGGTCCATCATGATCACGGCATGACCATGGTCGTGGTCACGCACGAGATCGGCTTCGCCAAGAGCGTCGCCAGCCGCGCCATGCTGCTCGACGCCGGCGAGATCGTCGAGGAGGCGCCGGCCCGCAGCTTCTTCGCCAATCCGAGCCAGGAACGCACCCGCCGCTTCCTGCGAGCGATCGTCAACGACTAGCCACGGTGAGCCGGTGCGGGGGACAACCTCACCGCCGGAACCTCCGCTTCCTGGCGAAAAGCCGAGGTCTGCTCGTGGTGCAGCGTGACCTCGGGCTTCGCTAGGCTCCGCTGCCACAAACGGCTGGCTAGCGTGGCCAAGGAGCATGACGAAGCGGGCCCGAGGATGCGAAGCACGCGCCATCACTGGACATTGGGTCACGGCCAGCAAGCGGGCGTTCACATCCCGCACATCAGGGGCAAGGTGCGCCCCAATCCGGGGCGGCAACCTTCCTGCCGCCGTCATTGCTGGACGAACGACAGGTCGTTCGACGAACAGATAGCGGCCGGCTTCACACCACCAGATCGCGCTCCGGCACGGGTTCGCCGCGGGAGACGCGTGCCATGTTGTCGAACATGCGCTTGACCGTCGGCTCGAAATTATCGGCGGCCATCGCGGCGAGATGCGGCGTCACCACGAGATTGTCGAGCGTCAGCAATTCGCTATCGGCCGGCAGCGGCTCGACCGAGAACACATCCATGGCCGCGCCGGCGATCTCCTTCGCCTTCAGCGCCGCGACCAGATCGGCCTCGTTGACGACGCCGCCGCGCGCGACATTGATCAGCACCGCCGTCCGCTTCATCGCCCGCAGCGCCGCCGCATCGATCAGATTGGTCGTCTCCGGCGTCAGCGGGCAATGCAGCGAGACGACGTCCGCCTGCGCCAGTATCTCCGGCAGCGACGCATGCTTTACGCCCAGCGCTGCTTCTTCGGCGGCATCGAGCGGCTGGCGCTTGCTGTAGAGGATGGTGCAGCCAAAGCCCTTGAGCAGCTTCGCCAGGCTCTGGCCGATCGCGCCGAAGCCGATGATGCCGACCGTCTTGCCCGACAGCATGAAGGTGTCGCCCGGCAGCTTGCCGGTGGCCCAATGCCCCTGCTTCAGCTCGGCATTGCCATAGGCGATGAAGCGCAGTGCCGAGAGCGTGAGGCCGAGCGCGAATTCGGCGACGGGCACCGCGTTGGAGCCGGTCGTACGCGCGACCCTGATGCCGAGCTCCTTGGCTGCGGCGATGTCGATGTTGTCGTAGCCGACGCCCCATTTGTGCAGCAGCTTCAGCTTCTTCGCCGCACGCAGCACATCGGCGGAGACGCCGACCTGCCCGGAGATCGCGTAGTCGGCCTCGGCGATGATTTCCTTCATGTGCTCTTCGCCGCGCGCGGTCCCATGCGTCAGCACGAAGCCATCAGGCAGCAGCGCGCGAAGCCGGTCGGCCCGCTCGGGGCTGGTCATGTCGAGGAGGACGATGGTCTCGGGCATGGAAAGGTCCAGTCGAATACTCAAGTCAGGAATGCACGGAGATGCGGTCGGCGAGTTCAGGGCCCCAATCGCTGGCCCTACCCCGGAACGGCGGAGGTGGAGCACGAAGGCAGATATCGGCGCGCTTCCGCGCCGGACATCAGCCCTTCTGTGCCAGCGCATCGAGGACCATCTTGGTCGCGCCGGAGATGTCTCCGAGCTTCTCGCCGGCCTTCACGCGCTCCTGGTTGCGTTCACCGCGCTCCTGCCGGGCGATGGCGGCGTCGGCAATCGCCTCCGCCTCGGCCCGCGGCAGCACCAGCACGCCGGATTCGTCGGCAAGGATGACGTCGCCGGCCTTGACCGAGACATTGCCGCAGGAGATCGGCAGGTTGAGCGTGCCGCCGAGATTGTAGAGCCGCGTGGTGATCGGCGACATGCCGCGGCACCACATCGGGAAATCGGAATCCTCAATCTCGGCGAGATCGGTGCAGGGACCATCGACGATGCCGCCGACCGCGCCGGCAGCCTTGGCCGCGACGGTGACGCCGCCGCCCCAGCAGGCATGCTTGTCGTCGCCGAGCCGATCGACAACCAGGATATCGCCAGGGCGAAGCAGACCGAGCGTGTGATGCAGCAGGGTCGAATCCTGCCCGGGGATCGCCAGCGTCACGGCCGCTGCGGCGATGCGCTTGCCGCGCAACAGCGGCTGGATGCCACGATCCATAAAGCCCCAGTGCTGGGAATGGCCGATGGTCGCGGTCTCGACCTTCTGCAGCTTCTCGACCAGCGCGGCCGGCAACTGCTCGGGCATGGCTTCGATGCGGTAATCGGGCATGAGAGTCTCCTATTTCCCTACGGCACGGGCGACGCCGACGAGGCGCTCGACCACGAGGACGACGGCGAGCGTGGCAACGATCAGAACAACGGACAGCGCCGCGATGAGCGGATCTGTGCGGCCTTCGACATAGCGGACCATCTCGACCGGTAGCGTCGAGGCGCGCGGCCCGGCGATGAAAAGCGAGATCACGGTCTCGTCGAAGGACAGCAGGAAGGACAGGCAAGCGCAGGCGATGAGGCCGGGCGTTGCCAGCGGCAGCGTCACCCGGCGAACGACGCGCCAGGGCGAAGCTCCAAGCGTCGCCGCAGCCGCCTCGATATCATCCGGCAGGTTCGCGAGCGCCGTCGTCATCATCCGAATGACGAAAGGCACCGTCACCGTCATGTGACCGAGCACGAGGCCTGGCAGCGTCGCCGTCAGTTTGAGAGGCGAGAAGAACAGCAGGAGTGCCAGACCCGTGATCAGCGTCGGCAGCAAGAGCGGCGCCAGGAAAAAGCCGTTCAGCGCATCCTTTCCGGCAAAGCGCCCTTTCGCGAGGGCGAGCGCCGCCGGCACACCGATCGCGAGCGAGAGCAAGGACACCACCGCGGCGATCCGCACGCTGAGCCAGAGCGCCGCAAGCAACGGCCCGTTGCCGGCGAGCTGCCGAAACCAGCGCAGCGAATAGCCGGAGGGCGGGAACAGGATGAAGTTGTCCGCCGAGAAGGACAACATTACCACCACGACGATCGGCGACAGGATCAGCACATAGACCAGCGCCGCAAAGCCGGAGAGAACGCGCCCTGCCCCGGTCATCGCTGCAGCCTCCCCGCCACCAGGTTGGAGACCACGAGCAGGGCGAGCAGCAGCACGAGTGTGTATATCGCCAGCACTGCCGCGACCGGCCAGTTGGTGTTGGTCGTCGCCTGCTCAAAGATCTCGGTCGCCAGCACGAAGACGCGCCCGCCACCGAGGAGCTTGGGCGTGATATAGGCCGACATCGACAGCACGAAGCCCAAGCCCGCCGCGAGCGCGATGGCCGGCAGGCTGAGTGGCAAGGTGACGCGCCAGAAGGTCCGGAACGGCGAGGCGCCGAGCGAGCGCGCGGCTTCCTCAAGCGTGCGGTCGAGGCGGCCGAAGCCGGCAAGCAGCGCCAGAATCATATAGGGCATGATGCTTTCGGCGAGGCCGATGGTGACGCCGGTCCAGTTAAAGACGAGCTTCAGCGGCGCTGAGATCAGGCCAAGAGACTGCAGGGTCGTGTTGACGAGCCCGCGATCGCCGAGAATGGCGAGCCAGCCGAAGACGCGCACCACGCCCGAAACCAGCATCGGCATGATCGCGACCACCGCCAGCAGGCCGCGAAAGCGAGTGTCCGTCCTGAACAGGAAGAGCGAAACGGGATAGGCGAGGCACAACGCGATCAGCGTCGAAAGCGTCGATAGCCAGAGCGAATTCAGCGTCAGTTCGAAGGTGAAGCCGTCATGCAGCGTGGCGCGCCAGGTCTCCAGCGACCAGGCCTCCACCATCGCGCCGGTCGGCCCGACCTCGTTGAAGGCGTTGCGGAACAGCCCGAGCGATGGCCAGGCATAGATGACGAGCAGGAACAGCGCCGCCGGGATCAGGAGAAGCGGCAGGCGTTGCGAGGCGGTCATGACGCCTCGCGTGCGAAGATGCGGCTCTCGCTGCGCGGCCAGACGACCGCCACCTCGGCGCCCTCTGCGGGAACCGCAATTCCGGACGGCATCTCGACGGTGAGCTGTCCATGGCCGCCGTCCTCGACCAGTACCTCGACATGGTCGCCGACATAGACGCTGCGCAGCACCCGGCCGGTCAGGCGCGCCGTATCGCCGCCGGCCGGTTCGGAAACCGGCACGATCCGCATGCGCTGCGGCCTGACGAAGAGATCGGAATCCGCGGCAGCGTCCACGGGCAGGGATTGCCCCCACACGGTCGCCCGGCCCTGCCCATCGCGCGCCAGCGGCAGCACGTTCGCCCGCCCGACGAATTCCGCGACGAAGCGGGTCGCAGGTCGCTCGTAGATGTCCTCGGCGCTGCCGATCTGCGCGATCCGGCCGCGATGCATCACGGCGATGCGGTCGCACATCGTTAGCGCCTCGACCTGATCATGCGTGACGAACAGCGTGGTAATGCCGAGCGAGCGCTGGATCGAGCGGATCTCGTGCCGCATCGCATCGCGCAGCTTGGCATCGAGATTGGAGAGGGATTCGTCGAGCAAGAGGAGGGAAGGCTGGATCACAAGCGCCCGCGCCAGCGCGACACGCTGCTGCTGGCCGCCCGAAAGCTCCTTGGGGCGGCGCAGGCCGAGCCCGGCCAGTCTGACGAGCGCCAGCGCCTCCTCGATGCGATTGGTGATCTCCCGCTTGGCTACGCCCCGTTCCTCCAGCCCGAAGGCGATGTTGCGGGCCACCGACAGATGCGGAAACAGCGCATAGGACTGGAAGACGTAACCCATGTTGCGCCGGTGCGGCGGCAATCGCGTGATCTCGGTGCCATCGAGAGAGATCGCGCCCCGATCGGGCGCGACGAGACCGGCCAGCATGCGCAGCGTCGTCGTCTTGCCGCAGCCGGAGGGGCCGAGCAGCGCGACGGATTCACCCCGCTCCATGGACAGCGATACATCGTCCACGGCCACGGCGTTGCCGTAGCGCTTCTGCAGGCTGGAGAGTTCGAGGTAGCTCATCGCAAACCGTTCAGCGCGCCGCCGCGATGACCTCGCGCCGCCAGCGATTGTTCCACTGGTCGCGCAGCTTCAGGATCTCGTTCCAGTCGACGCCGATCATCCGGGCGCGATTTTCCGGCGAGGCGGCCGTGCGGGCCAACGCCTTGGGATCGATCTCGGCCTTGCCGTTGACCGGCGCATAGAACATCCGCTCGGTGAACGCCTTCTGCGCGGCTTGCGACAATGCATGCGCCACGAAGGCGGCGGCTGCCGCCCTGTTCTTCGAGCCCGCAGTCAGGTTGATCGTGTTGACCTGGAAGACCGAGCCTTCCGGCGGGAGCAAGGCGTTGATCTTGCCGCCGGTCTGGTCGGAATAGAGCTGAGCGCGGGCGTTCCATCCTGTCGCCACCTTCGCCACGCCGTTGAGGATCAGCGAATAGCCGTCGGGGTTGGGCTCGAAGGTGGTCACGCCGGGCGCGAGTTCCTTGAGCTTCTTCATCGCGGCATCGATGGATTTGCGGTAGTCGCCGCCTTCCATCTTCTCGACCATTGCCGTCAGCGCGAGACCCTGGATGTTCGGCGGCGCGGCGAGCGCGATCTGCCCCTTGAGATCGGGCCGCCAGAGATCGGCGAGCTTGGCGAGCTGCGGCTTGAGCGCCGCATCCTGAACGATCACGAGATGGTCGAAAGTCACGGCAGGACCGTACTCGCCTCCAGCGGCGCGCGCCTCCGGCAACAGCTCGTTCAGCACCGGGAACTCGGCGGGCGTCAGCTTCTCGAACAGCCCTTCGATATTGCCGATGCTGGAGGTGGTGACGTCCATGATCGCGACGTCGGTCTGCGGGTCGGCCTTCTGCGCCCGCACGCTGCCGACCATCTGGGCCGAGGTGCCGCCGGGCACGTAGTTCACCTTGACGCCGGGATGCGTCTGCAGGAACGGCTCGATCACCGCCTTTGTGTAATTGTCCTGAAAGATGCCGGAATAGGACATCAACGTGATCTGCCCCGAGAGCGTCTGCGCCCTCAGGATGGCAGGCGCGGCGATGGTGGCGAGACCGGACTGGACGACGAGACGGCGGGTGATCATCAAAACCTCCTGCTGAAGCGCTGCTTCGGCCGGGCGCCGGAGCAGCGTGCTGCGGTGGTGGGCGTGTCGCAGCTCAGGCCGGAACCTTGGCGGCGAAATGAGCGACGAAGCGGGAGACGATCTCGCTCAGCTTTTCGGCCAGCTTGGCTCCGGTCTCGGGCGAGCACAGCTTCGGATCGCCCTTGCCGACACCGTCATGATAGACCTCGTCGTATTCGTGCGGCACGCCGACCTCGGCCCCTTCAAAGCTGGCGGTGCCGAGCCCGGTGAAGGGCAGATCGAGCACGGGATCGCGCTTCAGCGGCTTGCCGGCCGGCACGAAGTCAGGACGCATCAGTTCCGGGAAGAGATGCAGGCCGAGGCTGGTCAGCGGATCTGCGCCGTGGCCGGAGACCTTGGCCGACATCTCGGCGCCGACGATGCCCGGCAGGAGGCCGTAGGCGATCCGCCAGAGATAGAGGCTCGGCAGCACGATGCGCTCGCGCTGGTAGAGTTCGCGCGCAACCTCCGAGATCGGCCCGACATTGCCGCCATGGCCGTTGATGACGATGATCCGGGTCAGGCCGTTGCGATGCAGCGAGTCGACCATCTCGGCGATCACCGCCGTCAGCGTCGCCTGCGAGATCGCAATGCCGCCGATCATCGGCCCGAACCAGTCGGCGCCGCCATAGGGCAGCACCGGCGCGACAAGCGTCCGGACACCGGCCTTGCTCGCCTGGAGCGCGGCGAGCTCCGCAATCTTCTCGGCGAGCAAATAGTCGCCCATCGGGGCGTGGGGCCCCTGGTCCTCATGGCTGCCCATCGGCAGCAGGATCACTGGGTTGGACTTGAGCAGCTCACGCGCCTCCCCGCCGGTGATGGTGCCCATATGGACGAGAGGTTCGGTCTTGGCGGCCATGGCGAGGTCCTTCCCTTGATTTCGGTTGGTGTTCAGCGTTCCGCCGTGCGCGGATCGAGGATGTCGCGCAGCGCGTCGCAGAGCAGGTTCATCGCGAGGATGGTCAGCGTCAGCACGGCGCAGGGCCAGAGCAGCAGCAGCGGTGCCTGCTCCATCGTCGAGCGCGCCCCACGGATCATCAGCCCCCAGGACGGCGCGGGCGGCACGACGCCGAGCCCGAGAAACGATAGGCCGCTCTCGATCACCACCGCGGCCGCGACGGCGAGCGAGAACTGCACGAGCAACGGCCCCGCGATATTGGGCAGCACCGTCTTGAACAGCAGATGCGTGGAGCTGGCGCCGAGCGCCCGCGTCGCCTCCACATAGTCGCGCCCCTTCACCGCCAGCACCTCGGCGTAGGTCACGCGCGCAAAGCCGGGCAGATAGAGCACAGACAGGACCAGGATCAGCGTCGCGGCTCCCGGGCCGAGCAGCGTSACSACCAGCAGSGCSAGCAGMACCGGCGGRAAGCACATGATGATCTCGACGCTGCGGACCGTGAGGAACGCTCCCCAGCTCCTTGCCCACCCGCCGATCAGCCCCAGCGTGACGCCGACGAGCCCGGCGGCCAGCGCCGAGGCGAAGGCGACGGAAAGGCTGGTGCGCGCGCCCCAGATCAGCCGCGAGAGCACGTCGCGGCCGAACTCGTCGCGGCCGAGCCAGGATCCGGTCATGGGCCCGGCCAGCCGGTTCGCGACGTCCTGACGGACCGGATCGGGCAGCGGCAGCAGCGGCGCGGCGAGCGCGATCAGGAGGATCAGGGCAACGCAGCCCCCCGGCAGAGCCAGCTTGGTCAGGCCACGCCGTCTCATGCCGCCTGGACCCGCGGATCGATCGCCGCATGCAGCAGCTCGACGAGGAGATTGATCAACAGGAAGAGCACCGAGATCGTCAGGATGATGCCGACGACCATCGGGTAGTCGCGGCCCTCGACCGCGCGCAGCAGCGGCGTCGACAGCCCCGGCCAGTTGAAGACGTATTCGACGAGCACGGTGCCCCCGAGCAGCGTGCCCATCTGCAGGCCGAGCACGGTGACGACCGGGTTCAGCGCGTTGCGCAGCACATGCACGACCAGGACCCGCCGCGGCGACAGGCCCTTGGCGCGGGCTGTGCGGACATAGTCATGGGCGAGCGCATCGAGCGTCGCCGCCCGCGTCATCCGGAACAGGACGGCGGCAAGCCCCTTGGCGATGGCGATCGCCGGCAGGGCGAGGAGCTTGAGATGCTGCGCCGGGTCCTGTGCGAAGGGCACGTAGCCGCCCGCTGGCATCAGCCGCAGCATCTGCGCCAGCACCAGCACCAGCAGCGTGCCGACGACGAAGACGGGCACGGCCAGAAGGAGCGCAGTGATCCAGGACGAGACGCGGTCGAAGGTTCCGCCGCGATGGACCGCCGCATAGATTCCCGCCGGCACGCCGAAGGTGATCGCGATGACGGTGCCGGCGAGGATCAGCTCCAACGTCCGCGGCAGCCTGAGCGCGATCTCCTGCAGGACGGGATAGTCGTCGACGAGGGAGTTGCCGAGGTCGCCGCGCAGCAGCCCCGCGAGGAAGTTCCCGTATTGCACGAGCAGTGGCCGATCGAGACCGAGCTTCTCGCGCAGTTCCGCTACCGAAGCCGGATCGGGCATCGCGCCCGAGGTCGACAGCAGAAGCTCCGCCGGATCGCCCGGCACCATATGGAGCGCCAGGAAGACGATCGTCGCCACCAGCCAGGCCGTCAGCACGGTCAGGATCAGTCGTCGTCCGAGCCAGGCCGCGCTCATCCGAAATAGGTCTCCTCGAGCATGTTGCCTGAGGAGTTGGAGAGCGCGCCGGGCAGGTTGGTGAACCCCTGCACGCTCTTGTCCATCCCGTAGCCCTGCTGCCGCCAGGCGAGGCCGACCAGCGGCACCTCCTCCAATGCGGCGCGCTGCATCTCCTTGTAGATGTCGACGCGCTTGGCCTGATCGAATTCCGCGCGCCCCGCGGCGAGCGCAGCGATCGTGCGCGGCGCGTCCACCTTGAAGGAGCGGCCATGCGAGGGCGAGAGCGAGGTATCCAGCACGACGGTCAGGCCATCGGGGTCGTTGTTGTCCGAGGAGACGCCATGGATCGCCATGTCGTATTGCCCGCGCGAGCCGCGGCTCACCCGTGTCGACCAGTCCGGCAGCTGCAGCTCCGCCTGAATCCCGATCGCCGCGAGGTACTGCTGGACGATCTCGGCSGTGTCCTTGTGCATGCCGAACTGMGMSGTSGCGAGCAGCGTCGWCTGGAAGCCRTTGGCGAASCCSGCCTCGGCSAGCAGSGCCTTGGCGCGSGCCGGATCRTAGTTCCAGCCATGCGCCAGCTCCTTGTCGTACCAGGGCGTGCCCTCGACGATCGGCAAGCCCTCGAGCGGCTTGCCGCGGCCGAAGAAGGCGACCTTGACGATGTCATCGCGCTTCACGGCATGGGCGACGGCGCGGCGCACGCGCGGGTCGTTGAAGGGCGGCTTCGTGCCGTTGAACAGCACGTCCATGAACGGCCCTTCCTGGTTGTCGAGCTTGAGCCGGGGATCGGCTTCGACCGCCGCCATCGACTGCCAGGGCACATACTCGATCATGTCGACATCGCCGGAGATCAGCGCCGCGTTGCGCAGGTTCTCATCGGCGTAGACGACGAACTTGATGCCTTTGAGCTTCGGAATGCCCGGCTTGTAGAACTTGTCGAAGGCGGCGAGCTCAAGCGAAGTGCCTCGCTCCTGCCCGACGAGACGATAGGGGCCAGCGCCGATCGGCTCGTTCGGGCTCGACTTTCGCCAGATGACGAACGTGTTGTAGTTGGCAAACCAGCTCGGCAGCGTCGCCTGCGGCCCCTTGGTGACAAGGCGAACGGTCTGCGGATCGGGAATCTCGACCCGCTCGACCAGCTGGAATTGCGACCGCATATAGGCGGTCGATTTCTCGCCGGCGATCTGCTCGATCGACCACTTCACGTCATCGGCGGTCACCGGTTCGCCATTGTGGAAGACGCAGCCCTTGCGCAGCTTGAAGACCCAGGCGCCATCCGCGTCGCGTGACCAGGATTCAGCCAGTTCACCGCGCAATTCGCCCTTGGGATCATAAGAGACGAGACTGCGATGGGTCAGCATCTTCACAGTGCCCGCCGATGCACCGGTCGAAACCCATGGCTGCAGATTGGGCGGGAAGGCGGAGAGCCCGTAGCGGATGATACCGGAGGAGCGCTGTGCGCGCGCCGGACTGCTCAGGAAGGGCGAAGCCAGGAGTGGAGCGGCAAGGCCACCACCAAGGACGGAACGGCGAGAGATGGTCATCGGCTGATCCTCTGCTGCTTTGTCCAATGGCCCGCCGGACTATCCCGGCTCGTGGCCTGGGAAGGAGACGAGTGGCGGAACCGTTCGGGTACGAGCAATTGCCGCGCCAGCGTTCTCGACATGCCGGACGAATCCGAAATCTCGATCCGGAAGCCGGCTTCGCAGCATCATGAGAGGCAGCACGGTCATGAGGTTCCCCGGCGTGGCTTCGGCGCGCTTCGTCGCTCGATCCATGCTCTTGATGCGCCATGTATACGTGGTGGATTTTTTGCTGTCTACTGCCGACTTGCCCTATACCGCGCAGAATGGGGGCACCAACGATGACAATGATCGAGCAAGATGAAACGGCTGCCGCGCGCAGCAAGCCGACCCGCGAGCGGGTCTACCTCTATGTGCGGGAGCAGATCCTGCGCGGGCGCTTCCCCGGCGGCTCCTTTGTCGAGGAGGAGGAAATCTCCTCGGCGCTCGGCGTTTCGCGCACGCCGGTCCGCGAAGCCTTCCATCGGCTCGAAGCTGAGAGGTTCATCGACCTGCTTCCGCGCCGCGGCGCGCTCGTCCGGCAAGTCACAGCCCAGGAATTGCTCGATCTCTACGAAGCCCGGCGCATGATCGAAGGGCATGCGATCAGCCGCATCTGCCGGGAAGAAATTCCATTGCCTGCCGATATGCAGGCCATTCTCGACGAGCTCGAACGCATGCCGCAGGACGACTATTTCAACCGGGTCGAGCTGAACCGCCAATTCCATTTCGTCATGGTCGCAGCCGTCGGCAATATCGTACTCTCAGAACTCTACCAGTCGCTTGGCGCGCGCCAGCAACGCGTCGCGATGACCGCGATCCACACCGACCCCAGCCGCATCGCGCGCATCAGCAAGGAGCATCATGCCTTGTTCGCGGCGCTCGCCGAATGGGACGAGGAGAAGGCCCTCGCCATACTGGAGCAGCATCTGCGCCCGATCGTCGGCGTGATCTCGCGCCTGCCGGATTGAGCCGGGCTCCCGAGGCATGGTCTTGGGGACAGCGAGGATCGCCCGGAACCGGGCCGCGCGCCGCAGTCGACCGAAAGCAAGATGTGGCCGACTGTCCGCTGCACCCGCTCGCTACCTTGCTCATCGAGGTCGTCGTTCATGCGAGCCAGCGTTTCCGACCATTCGTCGAACAACTCTGCACGGGCCTCGATGTCGCCAGGCGGCTGGTGGCGGCGGGACGCAGCACGTTGCGATAGAAGTCGACGACAAGCTTCCCGCGTTCGGGCCAGCTGAGCTTGGACAGATCGCGGCCGTCAACTTTGTTGGCGAGGATCAGTGCAGCGTCACCCGAACGGCGCTTCCATGAACGGCTCCTCATAGCGATCAAGGCTTCGCCGAGTCGAGGGTCTGACGCCAGCAGAGGCCCTTAACGCGTTGCTCCAATCGGCCAACCAATGCCCCATTGCGACGACCAGTTGAATTCGTCTTGCGAGCCCTGATTGCTATGGTGGATGACGTTCTCGGGCTTGCGGGCGGCAAGCGCCATGTTGAGAGCGTCGAGCACGACCCGCGTCTTCCGATCGGCCGAGAAGGCCCGTCCGACGATCCGACGTGACCAGGTATCCAGGACGGCGGCCAGGAACGGGAAGCCGACGAGCGTGGGCACGAAGGTGATGTCGGCGACCCATAGCTCCTTCGGCTTCCGGACGAAAAGTTCCTTCGAACCAGATCGTTCGCCGGCCGATGGTCGGGATCGCGCCGTGTCGTCGTGACGCTCCTGCGCCGGCTGGCGACGACGAGCCCGGCCGCGCCCATCAGGCGGGCCACACGCTTCTTGCCGATGGCGACCCCGTCGGCCTTGAGCTCGGCATGGATGCGCGGCGCACCATAGGTTTTGCGCGAGGCCGCATGGATCGTGCGGATCTTGCGGGTGAGATCGAAGTCGGCTGTCGCCCGCGCCGAGGCGGGTCTGCCGCGCCAAGCGTAATAGCCTGACGCGGAGACTTTGAAGACGCGGCACATGGTCTTGATCGGGAAGACGGCCTGGTGCGCGCTCATGAACCGGAAAACCCGTTCGGGTTCGCCTTGCTCTCGCGCGAACCAGGCTGCCGCCTTTGACAGGATATCGCGCTCCTGGCGCAGGCGCTGGTTCTCGCGACGAAGGCGGGTCAACTCTTCGCGCTCGGCCGTCGTCGCTCCGTCACACTGCGCCTGCCGGCATCTCGATCAGCCTAGCGGACCCAGTTCGCGATGGATTGCGGGGTCGGCTCGAACTCTCGTGAAAGCTCGTCAGATATTCGCCCGGATCGGACCAACTCGACCATCTGTCGCCGGAACTCCGGCGGATACGCGGCTCGAAAACGCGGCGTCGGACACTCCAGAAATGTCATCAAGGGTGTCCGCAAAACCGGGTCAACTCCAACTCCAGGGCGGTCATAATCTCAATTGCGGTTCCGCGCGTTTCAAGGCATTGAAGCTTTCATTCTTGCCTGGTGGAAGAAGGCAAGGGCTGAGCGGTGACGCCTTGACGGAGTTGGGGCTTCGCAGGGCGGCGGAATGAAGGCTTGGGCGGCGATGAAGCGCCGCACTTTTGAGGAGCGTGATGCAACAGTTATACCATTTCCCTGAGCAAGGAGGGGCAAGTTGCTGCCAATGCCAGGCGATCATGGAAAGGGGCCTTGCCAAACCATGGTAAGTCTCTCGGTTGTTATCCCTGTTTTCCGTGGTGAGGCGTCTCTCCGTGAACTGCACCGCCAGCTAAAGGCTGAATTGCCCCTTCACGCCCATTCGTTCGAGATCATTTTTGTCGAGGACTGCGGCGGGGATGGATCCTGGGATGTCATCAGCGAGTTAGCCGCAGCGGATGAGGCGGTGCGGGGCATCCGCATGGGCCGCAACTACGGCCAACACAACGCGCTGCTCGCCGGGATTAGGGCCGCTCGGTTCGAGCTCATCCTCACCATGGATGACGACCTGCAGCATCCAGTGAGCGAGATCGGGTCACTCCTCGCCGCCCTCGGCACGACCTGGGATGTGGTGTACGGCGCGCCGCTGCAGGAGCAGCATGGCTTTCTGCGTAATCTGGCGTCCCGCATGACCAAGCTGGCGCTGTCCGAGGCGATGGGGGCGGAGACGGCGCGCAGTGTCAGCGCGCTGCGCGTCTTCCGCACCCGGCTGCGTGATGGCTTTCAGACCTATCGCAGCCCCTCGGTTTCCATCGACGTCCTGCTAACCTGGACGACATCGCGGTTTACCGCCATCAAGGTCAGGCATGAGCCGCGGACGCTGGGCCAATCCGGTTATTCGCTCCGCAAGCTGATAAACCATGCCGTAAACCTCATGACGGGCTTCAGCACGCTTCCCTTGCAGATCGCCAGTCTCATCGGGTTCGTGTTTGTCCTCTTGGGCGTGGGCATCCTGCTGGTTGTGATTGTCAACTATCTGCTGCGCGGAGATGCTGTGCCAGGTTTCGCCTCGCTGGCCTCCATGATAGCCATTTTCTCCGGCGCGCAGTTGTTCAGCTTGGGCGTGATCGGCGAATACCTAGCGCGCATGCATTTCCGCAGCATGGATCGGCCGGTCTACCTGATCGCCGAAACTGCGGGAGGAGCGCCTGCCCGGGGGGCTTCGCTGCAGGTTGGGGATCTAGCCGGTGTTTAGCTATACCACGGAGCGCAGCACTGGTCCGGGGATTGATCTGAGCTACCATCTTGCGCCCTGGGATCGGCCCATCCTGCAGGGAGAGAGCGCCGTGATCTCGGGGGTCCGACTGACCGATGCAACCACGGCCGAGCCAACCTTCGCCGAGTTTCGCGCATGGTGCGCCAGGCACCGTGTCCTGTTGGTGAATTGCCGCCTGGACCACGAGCGCATTGCGGAATGCGGCTTCCTCGAAGCTCGCGGCTTCCGCTTTGTCGAGCTCAATTATCGCCCCGTTCTCCGGGACCTGTCTGGTTTTACGCCCGACCCGGGCTTGGCGATCCGAGATGCAACGCCAGACGACGAAGCGGAGATCGTGGCGATGGCCTCCCAAATCTTCGATGCGGGCCGCCTGCATGCAGATCCCGAGGTCGGAAGGGAGATCGGCGATCGCCGCTATGCGGCCTGGGCGGCGAATGCCTTTCAAAACTCGGAGCAACAGGTGCTGGTCTGCCTGCAGGGCAACCGCATCGCGGCATTCATGGTGACCGAAGCCCCCTCGCCCACGGCTCGCTTCTGGAGCCTCGTGGGCCTTGCGCCCGGGCTGAGAGGACAGGGGCTGGGACGCCGCATCTGGCGGACGGTCCTCGCAGGCCTTGCTGCCGAGGGGGTGACGGAAGTGTCGACCAGCATCTCATCGCACAATACCGCAGCGCATAATCTCTACGTGTCGCTCGGCTTCCGCTTCCCGGTTCCAGCCATCACGCTTCACTGGTGTCCACTCGGCCCATTGCGGGCAGCCGCATGAGCGTTCATTGGCAATTCGTGCGCTATGTGCTTGTCGGCCTGGGGGTAAACGGCGCGTTCTTCTTGCTGTATTTGCTGCTCACGCACGCATCGTTCACACCTGCAACCGCCATGACGCTGACCTATGTCGGAGCGATGGTTCTCGGTTTCGCGTTCAACCGCCGCCTCACATTCGGGCATGATGGCCGGACTTCCTCGGCGTTCCATCGCTATGTCGCGACCTACGCGATCGGCTATGTGCTAAACCTTGGCGGTCTTTCTGCCCTTGTCGGCTATTTCGGAGTACCGCACGCGGTCGCTCAGGGTTTCCTGGTGGTGGTGCTGGCGATTCTCTTTTTCCTGATGCAGCGCTTCTGGGTGTTTTCTGATGCCACGAGGCTCAACCGAATGATGAAAGGGTAGCGCCTTGGCTTTCCGTATCCCATTCAACAAGCCCAGCGTTGTCGGCTCCGAGCTGATCTATGTCGGGCAGGCGGTGGCTGACGGGCATGCCAGCGGAGATGGCCCATTCACGCGCAAGGCGGAGAAACTGCTGCAAGAGCGTTTCGACGCGCGGCGCGTCCTGCTGACGACATCATGCACCGCCGCGCTAGAGATGGCCGCTATGCTCTGCGACCTTGGGCCGGGCGACGAGGTTATCATGCCGTCGTTCACCTTCGTATCGACGGCCAATGCCGTGGTCCTGCGCGGTGCGAAGCCGGTCTTCGTGGACGTCCGCCCCGATACGCACAACATCGATGCCAACTTGATCGAAGCGGCGATCACACCAAGGACCAAGGCCATATTTCCGGTCCACTACGCGGGCGTTGCCTGCGACATGGATATGATCATGGAGATTGCCGAACGCCATGGGCTCCTGGTCGTGGAAGATGCAGCCCAGGGCGTATTCGCGCAGCATCGCGGGCGTTGGCTCGGCACCATCGGGCATATGGGATGCTACAGCTTCCACGAGACAAAGAACTTCAGCTGCGGCGAGGGTGGCGCCCTGGTCGTGAACCGGCCCGAGTTCGAAAAGCGGGCCGAGATCATCCGCGAGAAGGGCACCAACCGTAGCCAGTTCCTGCGCGGCCAATCCGACAAGTATACCTGGACGGACATCGGATCCTCCTATGTGCCATCCGACATGCTGGCGGCCTTCCTGCTGGGCCAGCTCGAAAACATGGATAAGATCACACGGAGGCGCGGCGCGATCTACGATCAGTATATGGCCCGACTGGCGCCGTTGGAGAGGGCGGGGCTGATACGACTGCCCAAGATCCCGCAGGACTGCTCCACAAACTATCACATGTTCCATATCCTCGCGGCGAATATCGAGGAACGCACGGCGCTTATAGCGCATCTGCGGCAGCAGAACATCTTGTCGGTGTTCCATTATGTCCCGCTGCACACCTCGCCTTTCGCGCAGAAGATCGGCCTTCCCGCAAGTAATCTTCTCGTGACGGATGATATCAGCAGCCGCCTGCTGCGATTGCCAATGTACTACGCCCTCACCGACCACGAAGTGGCCGAGGTCGCGGATGCGGTGCACGCCTTCTACAGCGATCGAGAGGCGGTCGATGCCTGACGCCGCCAAGCCTTTCGATCCCGCCGTGCCCGACCTCGCACTGGACCTTCGGCCACCCGGCATCTGGTTCTCCCGCAGTCGCGCGACAGTCTCCTACCCTGACGACGGCAACGCCCTTTGCCGCCAGATCGAGGAGCGCTCCTTCTGGTTCAGGCATCGCAATCGTTGTATCGTGAGCTTGGTCCATCGTTTCTCAACCGGCGGGGATTTCCTCGACATCGGCGGGGGTAATGGCTTTGTCGCCAAAGGGCTCGCCGACAGCGGCGTGTCGTGCACACTTCTGGAACCAGGATTGGAAGGTGCCCTCGCCGCTCATGAGCGCGGCATCGTCCGCGTCATCTGCGCCGGGCTGGAGGATGTTGCTTTCCGACAAGGAAGTTTCGCCGCTGCCGGCATGTTCGACGTCCTGGAGCATATCGAGGATGATGTGGGGGCACTGCGGCAGGTGCATCACCTGCTCGAACCCGGCGGGAAGATCTATATCTCGGTGCCGGCTCACCAAGCGCTGTTCTCGAGCGAGGATATCGAGGCCGGGCACTTTCGGCGGTATAGCCGAAAAAGCCTGACCAAAGCCTTGAGCGCTGCCGGCTTTCGCACCAGTTTCTGCTCCTACCTCTTCGCGCCGCTGCCTCTGCCGGTGCTGCTGTTCCGCGTGCTGCCTGGCAAGCTCGGCCTGCGCAAAGGGCGCGACGCGCAGCGCGACGAAGCGGAGCATGTGCCGGGAGGCTTTGCCTCACGCGCGATAGACCAGATGTTGGATGCGGAGTTCCGGCGCCTGGATTCAGGACGACCTATCCAGATGGGAACAAGCTGCCTGTGCGTGGCGACCCGGGATTGATGTGTAACGGTAGGTTCACTCGGGCCCATACCCTGCTGCTGGCATGCTTCGCGGCACTGGGTGCCTATCTCGGTTGGGATCTCATCGGGCGGGCAGGTTCGGTTTTCTTCTATCAAATGTTCACGCCCGAAGCCCTGATGTGGGCATGTGGGCGCGGTTTCGTGCACCCGCTTACGCTTTCACCCGAAATGTTGGATTTCCTGCTATACCGTCGCGCGGCGCATTTTGACTGCACGAGCATCCCGGCAGATCTGCTGACGGGGCCGCCAGGCTTTTTCTCCCGGATGCAGATCTACCTTACATGGGCGGCGGCCGGCCTTTGGCGTTGGCTGGGGCCGAGCCAGATGAGCCTTGCTCCGCTCGTGATGACGTTGACGGCCGGCTACGCGGCGGCGGCGTTTTGCCTGGCGCGGCTGTTCCTGCCGGTCGGGCTGGCAATTCTCGCGGCCGCGGTGATCACGTTGTCCCCGGTGGCGACCAGCATGATCTTTCAGCTGCGCGACTACGCCAAGGCTCCTTTCTTTCTCTGGGTCATTGCATTGCTCGTGATGGCTGTGCGCGCCGATGAAACCAAGGGACGCGCATGGCGGGCGGGCTGCGTTGCGGGCGTGGCAGGGTTCGTCGCGGGGGTCGGCTACGGGTTTCGTTCGGACCTCGCCATCATGCTGCCGCTCGGTGTTGTGTTCCTCGCGATCGGCTCCCGCCCGCAATCCTTTGCACGAATGGGCGCGGCTGGCTCCTTCGCCGCAATGTTTCTGCTGGCTGCCGCGCCAATCCTCGCATTGGGAAACGGCGGGAATGCCGGGATGCTCGCCATGCAGGGCGCCACCGAGCCCTTCCGCGCCTTCCTGGCGCTCCGGCCGGCGCCCTATGCGCTGGGGCATGCTTATCTTGACGAACTCACCTTGAGCGGTGTCGCCGCGGCGGAAATGCCTCGTAGCCCCGGATGGGATGCTGCAGAGGGCGCACCGATCCATGGAGTGAGCCAGGCGATTACCCTTTCCACACAAAACCTCCTGGAATGGGGGCCAAACTTCGCGGCGGATTTTATGGCGCAGGGATTGAAAGGCGCTGCCTGGATTCTTGCCTACCCGACGCTCGCGCGTCCATCGCATGGGGAATTCGGGCCCGGCGCGCCGCCGCGCTTGGAGCCGCCGCTGACCGTATGGGTCGCGATGCTTTACGAGGCATTGGGCAAGCCGTGGATGCCGATCCTCGGCGTTGTCGGTATGATGTGCTGGCTGCTGCGGACCGCAGCCGACCGACCACAGGAGGCCTGGGGTCTGGCCGGCCTATTGTTGGCGCTCATGACTTATCCAGCCCTGCAATTCGCCGGCCGCCACGTCTTTCACCTGGAGTTCATCTGGGTGATCAGCGTGCTTTCAATTCCCTGTGCTATTTGGCAGTGGCGACGAAATCTCGCGGTCATGCCGCGCTTCCTGCTGGCTAGTGCGGCCGTTGTCCTGGCGTTGGCCGGAAGCTATTCAGCCGCTGCCGCGTGGCAACAACGGCGCCTGACCGAGGCCTTCGCTAATCTGCTTTCCTTACCCCGGGAGGAAGTCCTTCCAGTTCATGAGGGTACCAAGGAGGGACAAACATTCTGGCGTGTGCCCGTGCCGGCTGGCGCTCAGTCCGTAATGACCGCCATGCCTGATTCCATGACAGACCGAATTGCTGAGGTGGGCATCGAGCATGCGGTCCGCGCCTTCGGTGCGCGCATGCTGCTGCAGATCGACGGGCCGACCTGTCCGCTCACACCGGCGCGGATCGAATTGATCTACGATGCTCGCCCGGGCCGTTGGCAGAGCCTGGACTCCACTCTCAATGTGGCCCCGGGATCGATCGCCGTCTTCCCGGCCTTCTATCGGGCGACGCAAGCTTTCGCGGGGATCAGGTTGCCCGCGTCCCACGAGCAATGCGACCTGCGCGTCTGGACCGTTCCTATCACCTACGATCTTCCCATGGTGCTTACTGCGGTGCTTCCGCTCGATTGGCAGGCGCTACGGCTCCGCAAAGGGCTCGGGCGGTTTCCCGTCGGGCTGGCGGAATGATCGGAGATTCGGAATCAGAGCGCCATGGCTGGTCGCCTATGGCGTTGGTGGCGGCAGTGTGCTCGCTCCTGCCGTTGTGGCTGTCACTCTATGTTGCCCATCCTGACGTCGGTTCGTCACTGCGTTTCATGGCTTATGTGCTAGCCTTCAACCTGCTGCCAGGCCTTTCCGTGATGCGTCGGGCTAACGTCGTTTCGCGCGATACGAGCCTGCTGTTGCTGCTGGCGCTGAATCTCGGGATCATCGCGAATTTATTCTTCGTAACCGTGCTCTGGGCATTGGATTTATTGTGGCTACTCCCGGCGCTCCCCATCATTGCTGGGGCCGCGCTGTTGCTCGACCGCCGAAGGCCCGGCTGGGGCATCCCTCTGGTGAGATGGCGCGGCTCGCGGACCGCGGGCTCTTGGGTAGCCATCGCATTTTTCCTCTGCCTCACCGGACTCCTGGGCACGGCGAATGTCCTAGCCGGTGACCCGGGTGATGGATTTTCCTTTCATTCTGCCTTTCAAGGCATTCTGGTCCGAGGACTGGAGCAGGGCTGGCCACCCCCGAACCTGCTGCTGCCGAATATGCATTTGTCATACAATTATGGCGCCCATCTCTGGGTGTTGGGCGTGGCGGAAATTACCGGCCTACCGATCGATGCCCTGGTCGCACGATACGCGCCCGTTTTCCTCGGGATGGCCGCAGCTGCCGCCATGTTCGTCACGGGGCGGCAGTTGCTTGGTCTGCCCGGGTGGGCTGCCGGCCTGGCCGTGATGTGCGCCTTTTGGATCGTAGGGATTCCACCCGTTGCAGGAGCGATCTTTGGCACCTTCATGCCTTTCGGGGCGACGTTGCTGCTCTCTCCCTTCCTGGCTTTCACGGTCTTCTTCGTGACCCTGCACGTCCTGGTTGCCGAGTCGAGGCGGGGTCTACCAGCGCGTCTGCTGGCGCTCTTCGTTCTGGTGTTCCTGGCAACGGGCGCGCGCGGTGTCGTCCCCCCCCTGCTGATCTGCGCCGTATGCTTCGATCTGCTGTGGATGTGGCGCATCCGGGGCGCATTCCCCCGAAACGAGGCGCTTCATCTGACCGCTATGACGGCCGGCTTCGTCGGAGGGCTGGTTGTGTTCTTTACGCTTGGTTCAGGCTTCAGCGGCACAGGCTTCCTGACCGTGACCGGTCAGCCGGTCACCTTCCTGACCTCGCCGGACCAATATCTGTTGACGTTGCCCCATCTGTTGATGGGTGCCGGGTTTTCTCCGCTCTTGGCGGGGCTTCTGGGCTTCGCCGTCATCGCGGTGTTTCAGGCTGGCTTCCTGACACCCGCGCTGCCTTGGGGGCTGCGCGGTGCTACTCATCGGGACGGTAAGGCCATTCGGCTCATGGCGGGGTGCGGTCTCGCCGGCATTTGCGCGGTCTTCCTGACCACGGCGCCCGGCTACAGCCATTTCTCGTTCCTCTACTTCGCTAATGCTTGCTTGTCTCTGCTGGCCTCCCGCGGGCTCGTGAGCCTGCTCGCGGGCCACGGCATGACGCGCACGCCGGCGAGGATACCAGTGCTATGCGGCATCGCCATCCTGATGGTCGTGCACCTAGCCCAGTTGCGCGGACCCGCCCTGAACTGGTTGACCGTCACTGCACCTCGGATCGCCGCGGGTTTGATTTGGCCTGACGCCGCTCGGGAAGCATCCCCTGCGGCGGCGTGCCGGCATACCGAAGATGCGGCCCTCTTCGCCGATGCCAGTGGCGAGCATGGCAAACCGATCGTCATCTTTCTGCCTGCAGTCCCGACCGGCAGCTTTTATTGCGAGACCATGTGGTTGGTGGTCGGACGTCCCATCCAAACGGTAAGCAATTATGCGCTGACCTTCGTCCCGGGGCGGGCCAGTGATGGGCTCTCTGGCGTGCTGAATGCGAGGGCCAGCCATATGGCCGCAGCCATGGGACTATCGGCCCGAGGCGTGCTCTCCGTGGCGGATATCCTCGCGCTGCGTCGGACGCTGGATCCTGCGACCGACGTCTTCGTCATGGCGGATCAAGCCCTCGTACCGGACAACGCCGAGGGTGTCATCGCCATGGGCGTCACCTCTCGTTTTAAACTGTGGTACATTCCCTAGCCTAGGTGACCGACTCATAACTTCGCAACCAGATGCGGATTGAAGCGAGTTGGACTGAGGCGAGGAAATTGTCGTCTCTTTTGTCGTATCGGGCTGCGACGGCTCCGAAGTGTTTGAGTTTGTTGAAGAAACGCTCGACGGCGTTGCGTTGACGGTAGACCCAGGCGCTGAAGGCGAAGGTTTTGACCCTGTTGGGCATGGCGCGGACATTGGCCCATGCGCCGCGCCCGATTTCTTCTCGCAAGGCGTCGCTATCGTGAGCCCTGTCGGCGAGAAGGGTGTTGCCCGGTTCGATCGTGTCCAGCATGTCGGCGGCCGATCGACCGTCATGAGCCTGGCCTTCGGTCAGCTTCAGGCGGATCGGGCGGCCTTCGGCATCGACAAGGGTGTGGATCTTGGTGGTCAGGCCGCCGCGCGAGCGACCCATGCAACTGGATCGCTCGTCCTGTTTTGGCCGTTGGCGGCATGCTGATGCACGCGGATCGACGAGGCGTAGATCATTTGGATATCACCATCGTAAGCGGCTGATGCAGCTTGCAGAATGCGCGCCCTGCGTCAACCGCTTCAACCGGTGCGAAGGGATATCGGCCATGGCGCCCCGGTGCGCACCCGCCAGAAGATGCCGTTCAGAACGCGACGGTCCTCCACGCGCGCGCCCCCGCGCACCTTCGTCGGCAAAAGCGGTTCGATCACCGACTGCTCGAAATCCGTCAGGTCAAACCGCGCCATCTCAACCTCGAAGGCTGAGATCGATGAATCAGAACACAACTCCGCTGGGAATCCCGATTATGGGTATGTGGCCTAGAAGGTCATGTTCGGAAGCCATCGGCGATCAGGCGGACGGGGAACGGGCAGCGCCGGTCACAGAATGACCGCCGCAGCGCTGCCTTGAGATCTCCGAATGGCCATTGCAGGCGCCTGTCATCGACCGATCGAAGGATCGGAGAAAGCGCATGAGCTACACCTACGCGGTTGTCGGCGCGACGATCAGTCTTCTGCTTGTGACCTGCAAAGGCCTACCGACGAGCAGGAGAGTCGCGCCAAAACGCCGAAGGGGTTCGTTGTCCTGCTGCTGGACTGCCCGCCGCGAGCACCCACGAGCGATTGAGCCATCGCGGTGCGCTGCCGCGGGTATGAAGCCACCTGGAGGCGGCGGGTTATTTGAGCGCGATGCCAACCACCTTCAGGGCTCTCGCTTCGTGAAAATTACGCAACCGGCCATGGGCAGGTCGCGGAGTTGGTCGGCCGAAAAAGTGTCGCGGTCGTAACGATCGAAGATGGCCCATGCCCAATTGGGCAGCTCGGCCTGCTCCATGTCCCTGTAAACCTTCATTTGATAAGCGAAGTGGCGGCGAAACTGGCCGACATTGTCGTGAATTGGATACACGCGCAGATCGGCGTCAGCGGCATCGGCCAGATCCTGCAAGACAGAACGCGGGAAGGCCCATTTGTCGTCTCGGTCACGCCATCCCTCGGTCCTCTGCCGAAAGATTTGGGGCTCGAGCTCGCTGATCTGCAATTCAGCGAATTCAAGAGCGCGCCCGTTTTCGCCGCGGTACATCGCCTCGCGGGCGATTTCCTGGCAGATCAAGCGCAGGACAGCGTTGCCCGCCTCGAACGGCTCGAAAAAGAATGCAGAGGCGCCGGGCTTTAGCATCCGCATCGCCATATCGATAAATGGCCCCGGCTCCGCGAGGTGGTGCAAGATGGCCGCCCCGAATACACAGTCAGCGATACCTTCCGTCAGGTAGGGCTTCTGCGCGTCCATCGCTACCGGCACGCACCGGTCATTTAGCCCGCGTGCATCCAGCAAGCGCTTCAATATCGCCAGGAGGTTGGGGCTGATGTCCGTCGCGACCAGCCGCGTGCTCTGGTGCAGGTCAAGCATTGGCAACGTCGCGTTGCCAAACCCGCATCCCACTTCAACGATGAGATTTGGATCCTTCAACCCGATCCGTTCGCCAGCCTCACGACAGAGCCCGTGCCAATAATTGAAGCCCTGATAGCGCTGGTAGTAATCCTCAGCGTTCTCCAGGAACACCGCATTTACGCCTTCTCGAGCCGCCCCAACTTCACTCCTTGGTGAAAGCACCCCAGCGAAAGCCGCATTCTCATGCTGACCTAAGTCTAGAAGCGGCTCTCTAAAAATCCGCCCGGTATCAAACGCCATCTTGTCGACCTCGCCTGATTGGAGGCTCAACCATAAAGAGCACCCGACCGATGGCAAGATCACTCAGATAAACTAACGGAGCTCGACCCGCCTGGCTCTGCGGTGACCTGGGACCGCTTGACGTTAAGGGCTGCGGGCCGCGACAGCGACATGATATGGAGCTTGTCGCTCGTTGGGTTATAGGCCACCTCCACACGCCGATGATATCGCCCGGCTGAGGCGGCGAGCCGTCATTGTAGGTGATCGGCTTGGCGGCGAGCCCGTTCGGAGACAGCGTTACCGCGGTGGAAGTGTTCGCCTACGAATCGGCGGTGTTCTGAATGCGCTCGTAGCCCAGTTTGTCCTTCGGGTTGTTCGACCGAGCACGAATTTCGGACCAGTAGTCGAAAAATTCGGCACGGTCTTCGATGTCGGTCGGCGGGCTGAGAGCGGCGGGGTGCAGCACGTCGCGATAATAGCCCGTCACAAGCCGCTCGAGTTCGGTTCGGCTCGACTTGGAAAGATCGTGACGGCCCACCTTGTCCGCGAAGGCCAGTTCGGCGTCATCGGTTCGGCGCAGCTCGTCAAACTGAGCTGACTAGAAGGTCAGCTTCTTGCCCATCTCGCGAAGCGCCCGCTTCCGGTCCTTCGCCTTGAGGCTTTCCCGGATGATCCCGGTCTTTCGCTGAAACCTGTGCTTGAAGGCTCCGACCACGTCCTCCGGCACGCGCATATCGAAATAGAACCGACCGTTGCGGACGATCAGGTACGGTGTCTTGGGCACGGCTTCGCTGCTCATGTATGCCGAAATGGATGGCAGCTCGAGCTAAGTAAACCGTTCGATTTTCGAGAATCTAAGCCCTTCGAGGGCTTAGGCGGCGAATGGCCCTTCCTAAGGGACTCGCCCATCAGGCTGGAAATCCGACGAAAAAACCTTCGCTGACTGCAACAGGTTATGCGCATTGTTATGCGGTCTCAAGGACTGAAACGACGATCCTTCGAGGCTGGGAATCGCCGCGAATTTCAAGCTTCAGGGTGCGCCCTGTCTCAGTATGCGATCGGAAATGGGAAGCTTGTCGGATGGCCGATCTCGACGCTCAGTTTGGATTGCCGCGCGTTTTCGATGTGTGAACGAAGCGCTGCATCGCGCACTGCATAGCCCCAGTCGACCAGCTTGCCGCCGTACTTCGCCACGCTGGAGTTGAACGCCGCCAACAGTCGCCGACCGTTGCCGTCAAGGGCACGCCACGTCGGCGCTAGGGCCGCCTGAATGCGGGTGCTGAAGCCTTCCTTCTCAATGTCCTGCCAAATGTCCCGACCGCCAGTTCCGGCCGCATGGTCGCTCTCAGCGAGCTTGATCGCGGCCAGGTCTTGGTTCTCGATGCAGAAAGCCGAGGTTGGTGACCGCATTGCCGCCGCTTGCACGACGAGGGGCACCTTGGAGCCAGGGCTTCTTGTGCGTTTCCCGCAGCTCGCCGCGATCAGAGAGCGCTTCGCATCCAAGGAGTTGAAAAGGCGCGCCGGTTGTGACGCGCCTCCCTTCAATGGCGCCTGCTCTTTAAGCCAGCGTGTAGGCCGTCTTGACGGTGGTATAGAACTCCTTGGCATAGGCGCCCTGCTCACGCGGGCCGTAGCTGGAGCCCTTCCGGCCGCCGAAAGGCACGTGATAGTCGACACCCGCCGTCGGCAGATTGACCATCACCATGCCGGCCTCGCTGTTGCGCTTGAAATGCGTCGCATGCTTCAGCGAGGTCGTGCAGATGCCCGAGGAGAGGCCGAACTCGGTGTCGTTGGCGACGGCGAGCGCCTCGTCATAGTCCTTGACGCGGACGATGTTGGCGACCGGACCGAAGACCTCCTCGCGCGAAATGCGCATGGCGTTGGTGGTCTCGGTGAACAGCGCCGGGGCGAGATAGAAGCCGGGGGTGTCGGGCTTCAGAAGCTCGCCGCCAAAGACCAGCTTGCCGCCCTCGTCCTTGGCGATCTGGATGTATTTCAGGTCCTGGTCGAGCTGGCTCTGGTCGACGACCGGGCCGATATGGGTGCCGGCCTTCAGCGCGTCGTCGACGACGACGGTCTTGAGGCGCTCGATGCAGGCCTCGACAAACTTGTCGTGGATACCCGCCTGGACGATCAGGCGAGAGGAGGCCGTGCAGCGCTGGCCGGTGGAGAAGAAGGCGCCGTTGACGGCGACTTCCACCGCCATCTTGAGATCGGCATCGTCGAGCACGACGAGCGGGTTCTTGCCGCCCATCTCAAGCTGGACCTTCTTCATCGCGCTACCGGCAATGCAGGCAGCCGCGACCTTGCGGCCGGTGCCGACCGAGCCGGTGAAGGAGATCGCGGAGACGTCCTTGTGCTCCAGCAGCGCCTGGCCGACGACCGAACCGCGGCCCATGACGAGGTTGAGCGCGCCCTTGGGCAGGCCGGCGCGCTGGAKGATGTCGACCAGCGCCCAGGCCGAGCCSGGCACRAGATCGGCCGGCTTCAGGACSACGCAATTKCCSYAGGCGAGCGCMGGSGCGAYCTTCCAGSCSGGGATYGCGATCGGGAAGTTCCASGGCGTGATCATGCCGATGATGCCGASCGGCTCGCGCGT